>DASZPU010000040.1:0-2326 GCA_035550195.1 Nannocystaceae bacterium | reverse complement strand
CCGACACCCACGAGGCCGCCGCGATCGCGATGCAGGTGATCGATCGTCACGCGGCGGAGATGAAGCTGCAGATCATCAATCTGCCCTACTGCTTCATGCCCGGGTACGAGCGCTTCATGGTCGGCGATCTCGGCAAGCGCGAGCGCGACATGGTGTTCGTCAACAACGAGTCGGTGAACCTCGCCGAGTACCTCGCGGCGCGACGCGTGCGCAAGCCGGTGTGCGAGCCCTGCCCGCATGCGTGCTTCTGCGGCGGATTCTACGAGCTCGACGACGTGCCCGAGCCACCGTGGCTCGTGCGCGCCGAAGACCTCGTGCGCCGAATCGATCCGTAGGCGAGCGCCCGAGCTGCGTCGGTCAGTCGTCGCAGCCGATCGGCGACGTCGAGATCACGAGATCGTCGACCCAGCGCGAGAGCTGCTTCGGCGCGCCGCCGTGCCAGAGGTTCTGCACGGTGACGAGGTTGATGCCGTAGTCGACCCACGTGCCGCGCCAGTCGAGCTCCTGGCTCGCGTTCTGCAGCTCGCCGTCGACCCAGAACTCGAACACACCATCGGAGTAACCGGGAGTGTTGAGCGCGACGTGGGCTTCGACGCAGTGCCACTTGCCCGACTGCTCCGCGGAGAAGAGCGGCGTCGCACCAGCGAGGCCGCCGAGCTCTTTCTGGCGGCCGACGTCGTCGAAGCCTGCGCAGGCGATCGCGCCGCCTTCGATGCAGCTGATCGGCTCGGCGAGCAGCACGACGTCGTCACCGTCGGAGCGCAGCCGAGCGACGAGCGCTTGCTGCCAGTCCGCGGACGCGAACGACGTCGCGCTGGTGAGCTGACCCGGACCGAGATCCGGCCAGCCGTCTTCCATCTTCACGCGCAGGCGCCAGTAGATCGACTGGAAGTTCTGATCGCCCGCGACCTGGGGGCTGTTGCCGTACACGATCGGGTTCGCACCGAACGCGACCGACAACCAACCCGCGCCCTCGTTGCCTTCGGTGTACGTCGCCTTCATCGCGCGCACGCCCGATGCACCGCCGCTCTCGTCGAGCACGAACGCACCGTCGGCATCCTGGTACTCGAAGAACGTCGCGGCGGGATCCGTGATGGCTTCGAAGTCTTCGCAGAAGAGCCAGCCCTCGGGCATTTCGTCGGGGCACGGCTTCGCGTCGCCGGGCACGGGCGGCGCTCCGCTGTCGCCACCGTCCGAGCTGCTCTCTTCGTGCGGCTCGGCGCCGGTGGTGCCACCGGGATCGCTGGTCTCACCGACCTCGCCCTGACCGGTTTCGTCGCCACCGCCGGTGGAGACGTCGGAGCTGTCCTCCGCGGAGAGATCGACCGACGTCACGCCCTCGATCGCCGGGGTGCTGCATGCGGCAGCGAGCAGGACGAGCGGCACCGCGAGGGCACCATGGGTCATTCGCTTCATTGCAAGATCAGAAGAGGCAAGCTTCAGGATAGCAGCACCGGCCCACGACACGCCAAACGCGACGCTGTGATGCAGCTTGCGACGGGAATGTCGCCATCCGTTGTGTGGTAGTGCAAGCCCACATGCGTACAGTACGACTCCACTGTCATGCTCCTCGGCTCGGCGCTGCCTTCGGCGTGATGCTGCTCGCGGTCGTCGCATGCGGCACGCGCGGCAACGGCGAGCCCGGCCGCGAGACGCGAGAGATGGGCGAGTTGCACGGTATCGATGTCGGCGGTGTGTTCGTGTTGAGAGCCGAGCGTGCGGACGATCGCTTGGTCGAGCTCGAAGGCGATGCGAACCTGCTGCCCCACGTGCAGCTCACCGTCGA
Organism: Nannocystaceae bacterium; assembly: GCA_035550195.1. GTDB lineage: Bacteria > Myxococcota_A > Polyangia > Nannocystales > Nannocystaceae > Xiheibacterium. The sequence goes on along the minus strand of DASZPU010000040.1, from coordinate 540 downwards.
TGGCGGTGTCCTGCACGCCCGCACCGACACGAACGTGAGCCCGCAGCTCGACCTCGTGCTGCACGTGCGCGCCCCGGAGATCCGCGAGGTCGAGCTCTCGGGCGCAGCACGCGGCGAGATCGCGGGCCTCGCGGGCGATTCGTTCGAGCTCGAGGTATCGGGCGCGAGCACGGCGAAGGTCGCCGGTGCGATCGATCGCTTCGAGCTCGAGGTGTCGGGCGCGTCGGACGTCGATGCGGCCGCACTCGTCGCGCGCGACGTGAAGGTCGAGGTGGACGGTGCGAGCGAGGCGAACGTCACCGCCAACGTCTCGCTCAGCGCCGAAGCCTCGGGCGCGAGCGAGATCCGCTGGGGCGGCGACGCGACGCAGGTCAGCCGCGAAGCGAGCGGCGCGTCGTCGATCGAGCGACGCGCAGGGTCGTAAGCCCAACGTTCACTCTGCGAGCAACAGCTCGATCGCGCGGCGCAGCTCCGCGTAGTCGCTGCGGCAGCGCGCGTGATCGGCGGGGCCGCCGGGGTGGTACTCGGGCCCGGGATGCA
>DASZPU010000039.1:0-2252 GCA_035550195.1 Nannocystaceae bacterium | reverse complement strand
CGCTGGTCCGCGCGCGCGGCCGCGATCACTTGCGGCGACGACGGCCGCGCTTGCGATGCTGCCCGGTGCGGCCCGACGAGCCGTCGTCGGCGAAGGGCGGAGGCAGCAACGGCTCGTGGAAGCCGGTGGTGCTGCTCTGCTGCATCTCGACCTCGGAGAGCAGGATCGCCGGCGCGATGCCGCTCACCGGGATCGCGCCGCTCTCGGCGTAGCAGTAGCCCTCGTCGATGCCGGCGTCGCCGCCGAAGCCGACGATGCGCTGCAGGTACGCCAGCGGCGTGCCGATCAGCTCGACGTCGCGGATGCGCCGACGCTTGCCGGTCTCGACGTCGAGCATCCACACCTCGGCGGGCTCGCCCTTGAACACCTGGAAGTCGTAGGCCTGCGTCTGCGTCTCGCCGCCGCGCACGCGATGGATGATGAGCGCGTGGCGTCGCCCTTGCGCCTTCGCCAGCTCCACCAGCTGGGCCTCGAGCTCGGCCCACGTGCGCGCGGTGCCGGGCCGCGGCTCGACCACGAAGTTCGCCATGCGAGCGGTCGGCGGCTGCATGCCGTCGTGGCGCCCGTGACCGTTGCTGGTCGCCGACGCGGCGGTGGGATTACGGCTCTGCAGGAAGCCACGCAAGATGCCGTCCTCGACCAGGTTCGCGCGCCGTGCCGGCACACCCTGATCGTCGACGCGATAGCTCCCCCAGATCGAGCGGTTGCCGAAGCGGGACATCGACGGGTCGTCGTAGACGTCGAGGCCCGCGGGCAGGATCCGCTCGCCGACCTTGTGCGCGAACGTTCGCGTCTCGCCGCGCGCGACCAGGCGCTCGCCTTCGAGGCGATGGCCCAGGGCTTCGTGGAAGAGCGTGCTCGCGGCCTGGCCGGCCAAGAGCGCGGGGCCGATGAACGAGCCCGGGCTCTCGGCCTTCTGCAGCTCGCCGAGCTCGACGATCACGTCGTCGAGCAGGCGCTCGAGATCCGCACGGCTGGGCACCTCGTCGACCGAGCGCAGGTAGAGCTCGCGCGACGCTTCGGCGTACACGCCGTCGTCGGTGAGCACCCAGCCGCCGATGCCGAGCTCGACGAACACGTCCTCGGTGACCACGCGCGTGCCCTCGGAGGTCGCGAGCCAGCGATGCACGCGCTCGGCCGACAGCGTGATGCCGGGGTCGTAGATCTCCGGGTGCTGCAGGAAGCGGCGCGACAGATCGCGCAGCATCCCTTCCCACGCGACGCGCGGGAACGGCTCGGAGCGCAGCTCTTCGCGGTGCGACAACGGCGGCTCCTTGCTGAACGCGTCGACCTCGTCGCGCAGGTACTCGGTGACCAGCGCCTTGCGGTGGTCGTAGTAGTCCTGCTGCGCCTCGTCGAACTTGATCTGCGACAGCTTCCACAGCGCGACCTGCAGCGCGGACAGATCGAGGTCGTCGGGCGCGTCGACCCAATCCGCGGACTCGCGCTCCTCCGCGCGGACGTCGAGCCCACCGTCCATGACGTTGTCGAACTTGCTGCTGCCGACGCGGATGTCGGCGTAGATCTGCGAGCGCACGTCCTCGCGCGCCTTGGTGAGCGAGCCATAGGCCGCGCGCAGCCGCAGCGAATGCGTGCGGCGCAGCGTGTACTGCATGAAGTAGGGCTTCGGGCTGCCCGGGACCTGCAGGCCGTCGATCGACCGCCGCAGCTCCCGTTCCATGACCTCGAGGACGCTGTCGCGGGTAGAAGTGCGGGGGATCGGTTCGAGCTTGGGCAGCTGGCGAGCCATGGATGGGTCCGGAGGTCCGGCATAGCCGGCCCGCCCAAACCCGGCAAGAACCGCCGCGAAACCGGGTCTAGCCGTTGTTTTCGGGCAGCGGCCCCGACGGCGCCCCGTCGGGTGGGTCCACCGCGCTCGCCCCGTCGGGCGCGTTGTCTGCGCGCTGGCGCGCTTCCGCGCGTTGGCGGGCATCGCGGTCGTAGGCGGTGACGATGGCCTGGACCAGCGGGTGCCGCATGACGTCCTCGACGCCGAACGTGCAGACGCCGATGCCCTCGACACCTTGGAGGATCCGCAATGCGTGGATGAGCCCGCTGCGCTGCCCGCCGGGCAGGTCGATCTGCGACGGATCGCCGGTGACCACGACCTTCGTGTTCGTGCCCATGCGGGTCAAGAACATCTTCATCTGCTCGCGCGTGGTGTTCTGCGCCTCGTCGAGGATGAGGAACGCGTCGTTCAAGGTGCGGCCGCGCATGTACGCGAGCGGTGCGATCTCGATGGTCTCGCGCTC
>DASZPU010000038.1:0-3981 GCA_035550195.1 Nannocystaceae bacterium | reverse complement strand
GCTGAAGGACGAGCTCTTGCCGCTCGCCGATCGCCGACGACGTCTGTCGGTCGCGCTCGCGGCGATGTGGCGCATCTACTCCGGCCCCACGCTCGCAGCTTGGATGGAGCTCGTGATCGCGGCGCGCACCGACGCCACGCTGCGCAAGCAAGTCGCCGCGGTCGAGCGTGCCTTCTTCGCGCACGCACAGGCGGCGTTCGTCGAGCTGTTCGGCGGCGACGGCATGTCGCCGGCGCGCGCGGCCGCGTTCACGCGCATGTTGCTGTCGACCTTCGATGGGCTCGCGCTGCACCACGTGCTCGTGCCCGCCGACGATCCTGCGCCCGTGCTCGCCGAGCTCGAGCGCACCTTCACCGCCGTCTTGCAGGAGCTGCACCGATGAACGACGTTGCGCTCGATCTCGTGCTGAAGGGCGGCACCGTGTTCGACGGCCGCGGTGGTCCGCGTCGCGTGGCGGACGTGGGCATCCGCGGCGATCGGGTGGTCGCCATCTCGGAGCGGTCGCTGCCGATCGGCGAACGCACCCGCGTCGTCGATGCCACGGATCGCTGGGTCACGCCCGGCTTCATCGACATCCACACCCACTACGACGCGGAGATCGAGGTCGCGCCGGCGCTCTCCGAGTCGGTGCGCCACGGCGTCACCACCGTCGTCACCGGCAGCTGCTCGCTCAGCATGGCGGTCGGGCGTCCACGCGATCTCGCCGACATGTTCTGTCGCGTCGAAGGCATCCCACGCACCGTCGTCGCGCCGCTGTTCGAGCGCATCAAGGTCTGAGACTCGCCGAGCGAGTACCTCGCGCATCTCGACGGCTTGCCGCTCGGCCCCAACGTCGCCGCGTTGCTCGGCCACTCGACGATCCGCGCCGCGGCGATGGGCATGGATCGCGCGCTCGCCAAGGGGGTGAAGCCGACCAAGGCCGAGCTCGGCAAGATGGAAGGCTGGCTCGGCGAAGCGCTCGACTGCGGCTACCTCGGCATGTCGATCTCGACGCTGCCGTGGGACAAGATGGACGGCGACGAGTTCCGCAGCCGACCGATGCCGTCGGTGTTCGCACGGTGGAGCGAGTATCGCCGGCTCGCGAAGCTGCTGCGCCGACGCGGCCGCGTGCTGCAGGCGGTGCCGAACATCTCGACGAAGGTGAACTTCCCGCTGTTCCTGCTCTTGTCCGCGGGGCTCGTGCGCAAGCCGCTGAAGACCACGCTGATCTCGATGATGGACATCAAGGCCGATCGCTTCGCGTTCCGGCTCGCGGGCTGGCTCTCACGCATCGCGAATCGAGTGCTGCGCGCGGACTTCCGCATGCAGGCGCTGCCGAATCTCTTCGATCTCTGGGCCGACGGGATCGATCTCGTGGTGTTCGAGGAGTTCACCGCGGGCGCGGCCGCGCTGCACGTGCAGGACGAGCTCGAGCGCGCGCGACTGCTGGCCAGCGCGGAGTATCGCGCGCGCTTCCATTCGCAGTGGCGCAACAAGCTGATCCCCCGCGCGTACCACCGCAACTTCCGTCACTCCGTGGTGCTGGCGTGTCCCGACCCGAGCGTGGTCGGCAAGAGCTTCGCGGAGATCGCCACCGCGCGCGGCTGTGATCCCGTCGACGCGTTCCTCGATCTCGTGTGCGCGCACGGCAAGTCGCTACGCTGGTACACCGTGATGGGCAACGATCGCCCGGCGTGGCTCGACTGGATCGTCGCGCATCCCGACATCCTCATCGGCTTCTCCGACGCCGGCGCGCACCTGCGCAACATGGCGCACTACAACTTCGGGCTCCGGCTGCTCCGCCGCGTGCGCGATGCGGAGCAACGCGGTGCACCGTTCATGACGATGGAGCGCGCGGTGCATCGGCTCACCGCGGAGATCGCCGACTGGCTCGGCCTGCCCACCGGCACGCTCGCCGAGGGCAAGCGCGCCGACCTCGTGGTCGTCGATCCGCAGGGCCTCGACGACTCGCTCGAAGCGATCCACGAAGCCGTGGTGCCGGAGTTCGGCGGGCTCTCGCGATTGGTCCGCCGCAACGATCGGGCGGTCGAGGCCGTCGTCGTCGGGGGCAACGTGGCCTTCGAGCACGGCACCGCCGACGCGAAGCTCGGCCACGATCGCGGCTTCGGCAAGGTGCTGCGCGTCGCGAGCTAGCGCTGGCGCAATCGACGTCCCGCGGGAGGCTGCTAGACTCCGCCGCAATGGGCCGCTGGGTCAGGGTGCTCGTCGGGGTCGCGATGCTCGCGGCGCTCGTCGTGCTGTTGCTCAGCGACGTGCACACATCGCTGTCGCCCACCGCGATCCGCGAGCAGCTGCTCTCGTCGGGCGCGTGGGGCCCCGCGCTGTTCCTGCTCGCGTTCGCGCTCTTGCAACCGTTCGGCCTCAGCGCGCACGTGTTCATCGTCGGCGCGAGCCTCGTGTGGCCGCCCGAGATCGCGATGCTGCTCTCGTGGGCCGGCGCGCTCTTGTCGAGCAGCGTCGCGTTCTGGTTCGCGCGCTGGATGGGCCGCGAGTGGGTGCAATCGAAGCTGCCCGCGAAGCTGCACCGCTGGGACGAGCGCCTCGCGACCCACGGCTTTCGCACCGTGCTGGTCATGCGCCTGCTCTTGTTCACCTTCGGCCCGATGCAGCTGATGCTCGGCGTATCGAAGGTGCGCTTCGTGCCGTTCCTCGTCGCGAGCGCGATCGGGCTCTTCCCGATGATCGCGCTCGAGAGCTACGTCGGCGGCGGCGTGGTCGACTGGCTGCTGCGTTAGGTGCCGACGCGATCGAGGCGCTCTTCGCCAGCGAGCTGACGGGCGACCAGCCGCGCGCAGGTGCCGGCGCGCGCGAGCAGCTGCTCGTGCGTGCCTTCCTCGACGACGCGCCCGGCGTCGAGCACGACGATGCGATCGCAGTTGCGGATCGTGCTCAGCCGATGCGCGACCACGATCGTGGTGCGCCCCTTCTGCAGCCGCTCGATCGCGTCCTGCACGAGCGACTCGCTCTCGGCATCGAGCGCGCTGGTGGCTTCGTCGAGGATGAGCACCTTGGGATCCCGCAGGATCGCGCGCGCGATCGAGACGCGCTGGCGCTGGCCACCGGAGAGCTGCACGCCGCGCTCGCCCACCGTGGTGTCGTAGCCGTCGGGGAAGCCGCGGATGAAGCCGTCGGCGTTCGCGAGCACGGCCGCGCGCTCGACCTCCGCATCGGTGGCATCGAGCCGCCCGTAGCGGATGTTGTCGCGGATCGTGCCCGAGAACAGCACCGGTTCCTGCGACACGACCGCCATCGCGGCGCGCAGCTCTTCGACGCGCAGCGTGCGGAGATCGTGGCCGTCGAGCTTCACGACGCCGACCTTGGGATCGTAGAACCGCAGCACGAGCCGCGTCACCGTGGTCTTGCCCGAGCCGCTCGCACCGACGAGCGCGCACGACTGCCCTGCGGGCACGGCGAGATCGAAGCCGGTGAGCACGTCGGCGTCGCGACCGTCGTACGCGAACGTCACGCCCGCGAGCTCGATGTCGCCGCGCACATCGGCGAGCGCGACGGGCTCGGCCGGGTCGGCGATCTCGGGCGCAGTGTCGAGGATCTCGAAGATGCGCGCGGTGGAGCCGAGGCTCGACTGGATCGAGCCCCACAGCTCGGCCATCGCACCGACCGCGCCCGCGACCAGCATCGTGTAGAGCATGAACTCGGTGAGATCACCGGGCGTGATCTTGCCGTCCACGACCATGCGCCCGCCGAGCCAGAAGATCGCCGCGATCGCGCTGAACGCCACGAAGCTCGACACCGACCAGAACCACGAGCGCGCGAGCGCCTGCTTGATGAACAGCCCGAACGTGCGCCCGACTCCGCGATCGTACTGCGTGCCTTCGTGGGGCTCGCGCGTGAACGCTTGCACGGTGTCGATGCCCGCGATGCGCTCCTGCGCTTCGGCGCTGACCTTCGCGAGCTCGTCTTGCGTCTCGCGTGCGAGCGCGCGGATCTTGCGACCCCAGAAGCGCGCCGCGATCGTCATCG
>DASZPU010000037.1:0-4518 GCA_035550195.1 Nannocystaceae bacterium | reverse complement strand
CTCGGCGTGCGCACGATGCATGCGCTGCACGCCGCGGCGGATCCCGAGCGCATCGCGATGGTCGACGAGCGCCGGGCGGTCAGCTATCGCGACATCGATCGCGAGATCGATGCGGTCGCCAGCGTGCTCCGCGATCACCTCGGCGCATCGCGCAACATGCCGGTCGCGGTGATGATGGAGAACCGGCTCGAGTACGCGATCACTTGGTTCGCGCTCTTCCGGCTCGGCATCACCTGTGCGCACGTCGGCCGTCACAGCACCGCGGACGAGCTCGAGTTCCTGCTCGACAAGAGCGGCGCGCGCGTCGTCGTGGTCTCCGAGACCACCTTCGCGCCGGTGGACGAAGTGATGCGCCGCCGTCCCGAGCTCGACCTCCGCGTGCTGCGAGCCGGGGAAGGACCGTCACGTCCCCGCGTGTGGTCCTACGACGCCGCGGTCGATCGTCAGCTCGCGTCCGGCACCGCAGCGATGCACGTCGAGAAGGTGCCGAGCGAGAACGTGGTCTACACCTCGGGCACCACCGGCAAGCCCAAGGGGGCGGTGCGCGACATGGGTGCGTTCGGTGCCACCGAGCTCATGCGCGTGCTGGAGCGCCTGCCGCTGCACACCGGCGATCGCCACCTCGTGTGCGCGCCGCTCTATCACTCGAGCGGTCAGGTGTTCACGCTGCTCAACACCGCGCTGGGCTCCACGATCCATCTGCTCGAGCGCTTCGATGCCGAAGACGCGCTGCGCCGCATGTCGCAGGACGGCATCAACAACCTCTTCATGGTGCCCACCATGATCCAACGCGTGCTCGATCTGCCCGAGCACGTGCACATGCGCTGGCCCACGCCCGAGCTGCGCGTGCTCATCTCCGGCGCCGCGCCCTTCAACACCGCGCTCCGCGAGCGAGCGATCGCCCGCTTCGGCGCGCAGAAGATCTTCGACTTCTACGGTGCGACCGAGCTCGGCTGGGTCACGCTGCTCGACGGCACCGAGATGCTCGCGCGTCCCGGCACGCTCGGCCGCGCGATCGCAGGCCAGGAGATCGGCATCTTCGACAACCTCGGCAAGCGCCTGCCGCCCGGCGAGATCGGTCGCGTGTACACCCGCAGCGCGCAGCTCATGGTCGGCTACCTGCGCGACCGTGCAGCGAGCGAAGAAGGCAAGCTGGCCGACTGGCTCACCGTCGACGATCTCGGCTATCTCGATCGCGACGGCTACCTCTTCCTCACCGGTCGCGCGCGCGACATGGTGATCTCCGGCGGCGTCAACCTCTATCCGGTGGAGATCGAGAACGCGTTGTCGAAGCACCCGGCGATCGCGGATGTCGCGGTGATCGGTGTCCCGGATGCCGAGTGGGGCGAACGGCTGGTCGCGGTGGTGGTGCCGACGAGCGATGGGTTCGACGCGGAGGCCGTCCGGCAGTGGGCGCGCGGATCGCTGGCGCCGGCCAAGATCCCGCGGCAGTTCGAGCTGTGCGAGGAGCTGCCGCGCAACCCGACCGGCAAGGTGCTCAAGCGCGAGCTGGTCGATCGCTACGCGAGCTAGTCCCCTCGGCACCCGCTCTGGCATACTCCGCGACAGTGTCGCCCTCGTCCCCGTGGCCGGAGCTGCAACCGCTCGCCGCACGCATCGCAGTCGGTGAGCTCGATGGAGACCAGGCGATCGATGCGATCGTCGCAGCGATCGTCGCGCGTGAAGCCGCGGCGGCGAAGGGGGGCGCGGACGAGGTCGCGCTGCGTCGCGAAGCGATCGCGGCCGTACGCGGCGATCGAGTGTTGATGGCGATGCTGCGCCCCGTCGCTGCGCCGGCGATGGAACGGATCCCCGCGCGTGCGCCCGCGGTCGAGCGTGTCGCCGCATCCGCGGCGGGTCGCGCAGCGGCACATGGTCGTGCGACGCGCGAGCCCACACCGGCGGCCGAGAAGGTGCGCATCCCCGGGCGTCCCGCCGGCGTCGACGCGATCGAGCCCGACGAGAGCGCGACCTATCTCCGCACGCAACGCACGCGCCGCGGCACGGCGATCGCGGGCATCGCCGGCGGCGTCGTGATCGGTGCGGCCGCGTGGTGGTTGTTCATCCGCGAGACTCCGTGCGAGCGCTTCGCACGACAAGCGTGTCTCGAGCTCGCCGCACCGTGCAGCGTCGGCGAGGTCGAGAGCCACTTCGATGCGAAGGGCATCGACGACGCCAAGTGCGATGCAGTGCGCGAAGCGGCCCAGACCGCGAGCAACGAATCGACGCCGAGCAAGCGCGGCAAGGCCTACGAGAAGGCGGTGATCGACGGGCTCGGCTTCGATCCGCGCACCGGCGAAACACCTGCGGCCGCGCCGGCCGAAGGCGAGAAGGCACCGGCCACACCCGTCACGCTCGCGCGCGGGCTGCCCCAGCTGCGCAATCTCGCGGCCGACGAAGCGTACGTCTATCTCGGCACCGACGACGCGGTGCTGAAGCTGCGCTCCATCGGCGGCCAGTTCGAGACCATCGCGCCGGCCCGCATGCCGCACGATCTCGTGCCCACCGCCGACTTCATCTACTGGCGCGCGCAAGAAGCCGATGGCAGCTGGTCGCTCTGGGTCGATCGCAAGCGCGGTGACTACCCGCCGCAGGCGATGACCGTCGCGCCCGCGAAGCCGATCGTCTCGCGCTGCATCCTCGGGTTGTGTGCGTTCGTCGATGCGACCGACGGCGCGGTGTGGACGGTCGCGCAAGACGGCACGCCGGCGAAGAAGCTGAGCGGTCCGCAGACGCCTGCACCCGGCGAGCTGTGGCTCGACGAGCGCGAGGTCGCGTGGGCGATCCCCGGTGCGCAGGGCATGATCGCCGCGATCGCGGTCGAAGGCGGTACGCCACGCGTGCTCGCGGGCGCCGAAGCCGATCCACGCGAGCTGCTCGGCGACGCCGATGCGCTCTACTGGGTCGCGCAAGGTGCAGTGCGACGCATCGCGCGTGCAGGCGGCGACGTCACCACGCTCTTGCCCGCGGGCGGCACCGTGCTCGCGGTCGACTCGGCGCGGCTCTACGTCGGCCAAGGGCCCGCGGGCACGATCGTCGCGTTGCCGCGCGAAGGCGGCACGCCGACCACGCTCGTCAGCGGTCAGACCGGGCTCGGCCGCATCACGATCGATGGCGGCGCGCTGTTCTGGGAGCGCGGCGGCGAGCTGCTGCGCCTGCCAAAATGAGCAGCCACAGCGCGTGATGCGAGCGCGGCGTCGCTGCGCACGCACAGCCCTCGTCGGTGCCGTTCGCACCACCGCTGCCGCTCGCCGAGGTGGTCTCGCCGTCGCCGCTGCTGTCGTCGCTGCCCTGCGACGCCGAGCCGTCGCTGCTGCCCGAGCCGTCGCCACTGCCGTCGCTCGTGCCGGTGTCGGCAGCGGCGCCCTCGACGATGATCGTGATCGAGTGCGTCACGATGTGATCGGCTTGATCTTCGATCTCGCCGGTGAACGTGTACGTGCCCGGCGGCAGCCCGACGATCTTGAACTCGAGCGCACGATCGTAGTCGGCTTGATCGACCAGGACTTCTTCGGTGGCCTGATCGACGACGACGAGCTTCCACCCGTAGCCGCCGTAGTCGTCCCACACGTCGAAGCCGACGATGATCTCGTCGCCGACTTGGTACACGCTGCCGTCGGGCGGCTCGGTGAGCGTCACCTCGGGATCGACTTCGTCGGGACCCGCGGGCGCATAGATGATGCCGATGGTCGCCTCGTCGTTCTGCAGATCGCCGATCTCGCAGTGACACTTGTTGACGCCCTGGCAGCCGTTGCCCTGGCCCTGCAGCGCGAAGGTCTGTTGGCAGTTGTTGCCGAAGATCTTGTCGCCACCACCCTCGTAGCTCATGATGCGATCGGCACCGTAGGTGTGCTCGAGCCCGTAGGTGTGCGCGACTTCCTGGCTGATGACGTTGGCCTGGCTCGTCGCCGGCTCGCCGTTGGTGAACGAGTAGCAGACGTTGCGCTGACCGAAGTCCTCGCAGTCGATCGGCGCGACGCCGCCGGCCGGACCGGAGGTCGTGTCGCTGTAGCTGCCGCCCACCATCGCCATCGTGTAGGGCAGCAGCTTGCGCGGGCGCGGGTCGTAGACGATGCGGATCGCCCACGGTGCGAAGTCCATCGCCACCGCTTGCGCGACCGCGATCGCCTTCGCCTCGCCGCCGGAGAACGGCGGATAAGGATGGCCCGAGCGCGCGATGTTCGACATGTTCTCGGCCGAGTTCTCGCCGCCGGTGTTGAGCACACCGCCCGTGAAGTTCAAGAAGATCGTGCCGCGCCGCGGATACTCGCCGCCCTTGCGCGAGTCGCCTTCGTAGATGCCGGGTGGCACCGCGTCGGGGTACTCGCACTGATCGGCCGGGATGCCTTGGGGCGCGCGCTCACCGACGAGCGACGCGTCCGGCACCATCGTCGCGCCGTCGAGCACTTCCGCGGGCACGATCATGTCGCCGATCTGCGCGAAGCCGTCGTCGCGCCGCGTGATCTCGTGCGCGTGGATCGGCGCGGGCGCGACCTCGCGCTGGTGCTCGTCGAGATC
>DASZPU010000036.1:0-10122 GCA_035550195.1 Nannocystaceae bacterium | reverse complement strand
AAGCACCGCAGCCCCATGCGCCGAGCACGAGCGCGCGGTGACCGTGGTGCTCGGCGATCGCGAGCACGTTCGCCCAGCGGCGTTCGAACGTCGATGCGATCGCGTGCGCTTCGTGCGGACGCTCGCGTGCGATGGCGCCGGCATTCGGCGCGGGCGCGGTGATCACGGAGAGCAACAGCGGCTCGGGCAACCACGGCTCGCTCGCCGCGAGTCGGAAGAACGGTACGCGCGGCGAGTGGATCGCGTGATCGGTGTAGAGCAGCGATCGCTGCGCGCGATTCGAGTGGTAGTACGCGGGTGCATGCAAGAGCGCGCGATAGAGGCCGCTGCAGCGACACAGCTCTTCTTCTTGGGCCTTCGCGCCGCCGGGGAAGCCACCGCCGGGATTGCGCGCGGATGCGAAGTTGAGGACGACGACCGCGGCCTCGCGCGCGAGCGCGTGCGCAGCCTGCTGCGTCGTCGCGTGCACGACTTCGATGCGCGTCGCGGGCCCGCCCGATCGCTCGCGCTCGCGCAGCTCGGCGAGCTGCTCGGGCGTGTGCAACATGGTGCCGGCCTCGGCTTCGGCTTGCGCCGCTGCGATCGAGATCTCGACCCCGGCCTCGCCGACATAGTGCCCGCGATCGAGGATCGCGATGATCTCCCGCGCCGCGGGGTGGCTGATCGGACGATGGTCGGCGAACAGCTCCACTCTGCGCGATGATATGGCACAGTCGGAGTGGATGTCGCGGCGCTGCTGGACGATCGTGCTCGGGTTGTTGCTGGCGAGCTGTCGACGCGACGGCGAGCCGACGAAGCACGCGGATCCGCAGCGGACCGTGCGTCCCTCCGGCGACGCGATGGCCAAGCGACTGGCCGCGCTCGCCGACGAGATCGACACCGGCGAGCAGAAGCCGCTGCGCGACGGCGCGCCGCCGGTCGTCGAGGAGCTGATCGGTCCGGTGGATGCCGTCGATGCCTCCGCGCTGGAGGCCCCGCTCGAAGCGTGGGAGACGCTCGGCGCCACCGCGGGCACGACCGAGAAGGCCGCGGCGATCCTCGCGCTCGCGCGCACGCTGCTCGTGTGCGAGTCGGCGCGCGTGAAGGATCGCCACGATCGCGTCGTGCGACTGCGTGCGCAGGAGCGGCTCTACTCGTTCTTCGATCTCCCGATGTTCGCGAACGATCGCTCGCTGTTCCCGGTGTTCTTCGGGCAGATCGGCAAGCTCGCGGTGTCGGGCAAGGACGCGAACGCCGACCAAGCGCGCGCGATGCAGCTCGTCGACTTCGCGTTCGGTGCGATCCGGCGCGCAGGTCCGCTGCATCGCCACACCGCAGCCGTGCTCATGCGCGAGTTCCCCGAGGATCGCCACATCCCCGACGTGCTCGATCGCGTCGCGGATGCGGTCGACGACGAGCGCCCCGAGCTCGCGGTGCGTCTGCGCAAGACCGGCGTCGAGATCCGCGGCGGCTACGTCACTGCGGCGCAGCTGATCGGGCTCGCGCGTGCGTGCTACGTCGCCTTCGACGAGCGCTGCGGCGACGATGCGCTCGCGCAGGGCAAGGCGAAGGCCGGCGGTGATGCCGAGCTGGCCAAGCGCATCACCGCGGCGGAGTCGATGCGTGCGTATGCGAAGACTGCGGTGGCGAACGAGAAGGCCACCACGCTCGAGCCGAAGCTCGCGCGCGCCGAAGCGCTGCTCGAGCTCGGACGCGCGGCCGATGCCGACCAGGCCCACGCGCAGCTGCTGGCCGAGTATCCCGACGATGCGCGCGTCATCGCGGCCGCGGCACGCGAGATCATGTCGCTGCGCTTCGATCTCGAGGGCGCGTACCAAGTGATCGCGCGGGCGCCGGCGCAGCTCAACAACCGCGACAAGGTCTACTACGAGATCGCGATCGCGCTGCGGGCGGTACATCTCGCCTACGAGGTGGTGCCGCGCATCCAGGGCAACGCCGCGGACATCTTCACGGCGATCGCCCCGGAGTACGCGATCCTGCGCGCCGATGTGCTCGCGCTCGAGCGCAGTGACGCCGCGCGCGGCAAGGTGCTGAAGCTGTTGCTCGAGATCGGCGAGGGTGCGGTGCCGCTCGCCTCCGACGAGGAGCGACTGCTCGGCTATGCGCGCTCGCTCGCTCCGCGCGGGCTCGCACTGCTCGACGCCGCGAAGAACGACGCGGATGCATGGCAGGTCGCGGTCGCGTTGGCGATGCTGTCGCACGACGAGGCGACGGTGCTGAAGATCGCCGATCGTCCGGTGCCGAAGGACGACACCGGCACGCTCGCGCTCATGCACGCGCGCTTCCAGATGTCGATCGCGGTCGCGTGGGGCGAGCGTCAGCGCCTGGCCATCGCGCAGCGCGAGCTCGATGCGTTGCCGGCCTCGGTGTCGTCGGATCAACACCAACGCGTCTTCGCGGACTTCGATGCGATCCGTTGGCGGATCGAGCACGACAAGGTGGCACGCGATCGTGGCATCGCGCTCTACGAGGGCCTCGTCGCGGCCGAGCCCGACGCGCGCATGCTCGACAACCTCGCCGCGCTGAAGGCCGACATCGGCGATCTGAAGGAAGCCGAGCGCTTGTGGAGGCTCGTCGTCGAGAAGAAACCCGACGAGTCCGAGCTCGCGCAGCTGCATCTCGACGCGCTCGCGGGCAACGTCGCGGGGCTCGAGACCACCGCGAAAAAGGGCAGCAACGAGGCGCGCGTGCTCGCGGGCATGTGGCTCGTGCACCTCGCGAAGACGCCGGCCGAGCGCAAGCGTCGGCTCGCGCAGCAGCGCAAGACGCTGGCCGAGCTCCACGCGAAGACGCCCAAGGTGCCGCTTCTACCCGACGCCGAAGGCATCACGCTCGTCGGCACGTTGCAGGTCGGCGTCGGCTACACCACGAAGACCGGCATGAAGCTCACCATCGACGTGAGCCGGTTGCCGCGGCTCGTGCGGCTCCCGCCGTGACGCTTCGGCCCGCGCGAGATCACTCGACGCGGATCTTCGTGCGCCCGATGAGCCGCGCGAGCTCGGCCCCGCCGGAGCTCATGCCCGGCTCTTCGTGGCCGAGCAGGATGTAGTGCGGGCCGGCGCGCGTCGGGCCGAGCGCGGGATCCATCACCACCCACTCGCCGAGCCACACCTCGACCCACGCGTGGTAGCCGGCCTCGCTGCCGAAGAAGCCGGGGATGAGCACGATGCCCGCGGCGTTGCGCGCAGGCAGACCCGCAGCACGCAGCAGCGCGACCGCGAGCGCAGAGTGCTCGGTGCAATCGCCGAAGCCCGCATCGAGCACTTCCACCGCAGTCGCGGCGCCGCGCGTGCCGTCGCGCTTGCCGAGGTGCTCGTGCACCCAGTCGACGATCGCGACCGCAGCTTCACGCGCATCGGTGCGCGACCCGACGATCTGCCGGGCCTGCGCGACGATGTGCGCGTCGTCGGATTGGCTGATCGGCGTGGGCTCGAGCCGCGACTTCACGTCGGCGGGCAGACCTTGCAGCGGCAACGTGCGCGCGAGCAGGTTGGTGCCGCGCACCGCGTGCAGGGTGAGCTCGTAGCGCCCGTCTTTGCCGCGCTTCACGGCCTGGTACGCGTTGTCGTGGAAGATCGATGGCGCCTTGGGATCGTCGCTCGCGACCTGCACGCTGATCTTCAGCTCGTCCTTCGACGCGTCGATGCTGCCCTCGACCTCGAGGTACGAGCTCAGCTTGGTCTCGCCGCCGCTCGTGCCGAACAGATCGCTGCCGGCGATCGCGGCCACGAACACACCGACCTCGATGCGGATCGGCATGCCGCCGTCGTCCATCAGCGCGACGGTGCGCTCGCCGTCGCCGTCGATCTCCTCGAGCTCCCAGGCGTCGAGCACGAGCCCGCCGATGTCGACGCGCTTCTTCGCGAGCAGGGTGACGCGGTTGATCTCCCAGCGCAGCGCGCTGTCGTCGAACGAGCTGTAGCTGGTGCCGTGGGGCAGGGCGGCGCCGGCTTCGACCTCGCGGCGCAGGCGATCGAACACGCGCACGTCGCTGTCGAAGTCCTTCGGGATCGCGAAGCGTGACGACTTGTCGTGCGACGGACCCTTGATGCGCACGACCAGCTCGTCGCCCTCGCGATGGATCTCCTTCGACTCTTCGACGTCGCCTTCGCGCGTGACGTCGCTGCCGCGCACGAAGTTCTTGTCCTTGTCGTACTCGACGATCTCGATCGACTCGGTGTGCTTCGCACTCTCGCCGGGGTCGTCGAGCGCGAGCGTCATCGACACCTTCGTCTGCCAACGCTCGCCGCCGTCCGGCAACGCCTCGCGATCGACCACGATGTCGCCGAGCTTGCGCCCGAGCATGCGCGCCTCGAGCTCGCGATGGTTCTCGAGCTCCTTCGCGGTCGGCGGCGACGCATCGGGCGTGTCGACGGCGGTGGTCTCCGGCGTCGGCGAGTTGGGTGAGCGGCACGCCAGCGGCAGCGCCAGTGCGAGGAGGAGCAGCGCGCGGGGCATGGGCGAAGATCCTCTTTAGCACGCAGGTGCGTGCACGCCCGCGATCGCCTCAGTTCGCGCTGCGATCGTCGAGATAGGCGATGGCGCGCACCAGCTCCAGGAGCCGTTCCTGATCGCCCTTCGCGACTTCCAAGAAGCGCACGCCCATGCCGCAGTGCTCGTCGAAGGTGACCCACACCACCTCGCCGAGCAGCACCAGCGGCGGGCCTGCGACCACGCCCGGCAGCGCCGGCGGCTCGAAGCGCAGCTCGAGCCGAGTGCCCTGCGGCAGCGGATCGTCGGTGCGCACGAAGATGCCCATCGCGCTGATGTCGGTGATCGACGCGAAGAGGTACGTGCCCTCGGTGCGGTAGTCGACGTCGATATGCGTCGCGACGCGGAGCGTCCGTCTGCGATCGTTGCCGGCGTCCGCCACTTCCATCCCGCCCGCCATCGTCAGAAGCAACACTCCACGACCATCGCGGTGATGTTGTCGGTGCCGCCGGCCGCGTTGGCGCGATCGATCAGCTCCGACACCACCTTCTCGAGATCTTCGTGGCGACGCGTGATGTTGTGGATGTCGTCGTCGGTCAACATGCCCGACAGCCCGTCGGAACACAGGACGAAGCGGTCTCCGTCGGCCAGATCCACTTTGGAGATGTCGACCACTACGTTGTCGCGCATGCCGAGCGCGCGCGTGATGACGTTCTTGTGCGGGAAGTTGCGCGCCTCTTCCTCCGTCATGTCGGGGCGCGCTTCCTTGTAGTCTTCGAGCAGCGAGTGATCGCGCGTGAGCTGATGGATCGAGCCGTTGCGTAGTCGATAGCAACGCGAGTCACCGACGTGCGCGACGAAGGCTTGATCGCCCTTCACGATGAACGCGACGATGGTGGTGCCCATGCCGCGCAGATGCGGGTTCTTGCTCGCCGACTCGTGGATCTTCTGGTTCGCGAGACGGATCGACGCGACCATGCGGTTCTCTGCATAGGACAAAGATGCGTCGTAGCGATAAGGCCACGTCGCGTCTTGATCCTTGCTGTGGCGATAGAACTCGCCGATGACTTCGGCGGCGAGCTTGCTCGCGACTTCACCCGATGCGTGGCCACCCATGCCGTCGGCGACCATGAACAGCTGCTCGTCCTCGATCAGCGCGAAGTAGTCCTCGTTGTGAGTCCTCTTCATGCCGACGTCGGTCTTGGCCGCGTATCGGATCCGCACTGGCAACGCATCGTATCCGACACCACTCGTCGGCAGAAGCGTCGTTGCACGCCGTCGCGACCCGCCTTCGGTAGCTCTTCGCGAGCTACTTGACATTTGCTCAGTGCCGGGCCAGTGTCCCCCTACGATCGCATGTCCGAGCGCCCCGAGCCCAGCCCCACGATCGAAGCGCTGAGCATCGGCGACGAGCTGCTCTCGGGCGACACGACGAACACCAACGCCACGTTTCTCGGGCAACGCGCACGCGCGCTCGGGCTCGTGCTGCAGCACGTCGCGACGGTTCGCGATCGACACGAGGAGATCGTCGCCGCGGTGCGGGCCGCCGCGGCGCGGGCCGACGTGCTCTTGGTGAGCGGCGGGCTCGGGCCGACGACCGACGATCTCACCACGGTCGCGGTCGCCGATGCTGCGGGTCGCGCGGTCGCGCTCGATCCCGACGCGCTCGCGCGGCTCGCGGAGAAGTTCCGCCGATTCGCGCGCGCGATGCCCGAGGCGAATCACAAGCAGGCCGAGCTGCCCGAGGGCGCGACGTGGCTGCCCAACCCGATCGGCACCGCGGAAGGCTTCACGATCGCGATCGGCAGGTGCTCGGTGTTCGTGATGCCGGGCGTGCCGCGGGAGATGCGGCGCATGATGCTCGAGCAGATCGAGCCCGTCATCGCGCAGCGACTCGCGCTGCGACCCATCGCGCGGCGCGTGTATCGATTGCTCGGCATCGGCGAGTCGGCGGTGGCCGAGCGCGTCGAGCCGATCGTCGCGGCCGCGCGCACGCGATCGCCGGGGCTCGCGGCGTCGTTCCTGCACTACCGCGCGGCGATGCCCGAGGTGCTGGTGATCCTCGAGGGCACGCGCGACGAGCACGGCAACGGTGCGACCGAAGCCGAGCTCGCTGCGCTCGACGAAGAGCTCGTGCCCGCGCTCGCGCCGGGACTCTATGGCATCGGCGAGGCCGATCTACCCACGCGCGTGATCACGGCGCTGCAGCGCGCGAACAAACGGCTCGCGTGCGCCGAGTCGTGCACCGGTGGGCTCGCCGCGGCGTTGCTCACCGCGGTGCCGGGTGCCTCCGACTGCATCGAAGGTGGCGTGGTCGCCTATCACAACCGCATCAAGCAGTCGCTGCTCGGTGTCGACGAAGCGCTGCTCGCCGCGCATGGTGCGGTCTCCGAGCCGGTCGCGCGCGCGATGGCCGAAGGCGCGAGGAGATCGCTCGGGAGCGATCTCGCCTTCGGCATCACCGGCATCGCGGGGCCGGGCGGCGGCACGGCGGAAAAGCCCGTCGGAACGGTGCACATCGCGGTCGCCGACGGCGAGCACACCTCCCATCTGCGCCTGCAGCTGCGCGGCGATCGTGGCATCGTGCAGCGCTCGGCCGCGTTGTGGGCCACGAAGCTCGTGTGGGATCGCCTGCACGAAGCCGGGCTCGCCGCGATCACGCTGCTCGATCCGCTCGCACTCGAGTAGTTTTCCTTCGATCCATCACGCTCGCACCCAAGCCGGAGCCCATCATGTCCGACCCGAAGAATTCCGATCCCAAGGCCGATCCCAAAGCCAGCCCCGCCAAGCAACGCGACGCCGCGATCGGTCTCGCGCTCGCCACCATCGAGAAGCAGTTCGGCAAGGGCTCGATCATGCGGCTGTCGGCCGACGGCAAGCTGCCCGCGGGCGACCTGCAGGTCGTGCCCACCGGCTGTCTCGCGCTCGACATCGCCACCGGCATCGGTGGTCTGCCGCGCGGTCGCATCATCGAGGTCTACGGGCCGGAATCGTCGGGCAAGACCACGCTCGCGCTGCATGCAGTGGCCGAGGCGCAGCGGCTCGGCGGCGTGTGTGCGTTCATCGATGCCGAGCACGCGCTCGACGTCGGGTACGCGCGCAAGATCGGGGTGCGCACCGACGACATGCTGGTGTCGCAGCCCGACTATGGCGAGCAGGCGCTGGAGATCTGCGACATGCTCGTGCGCTCGGGCGCGGTCGACATCATCGTGATCGACTCGGTCGCTGCGCTCACGCCCAAGGCCGAGCTCGAGGGCGAGATGGGCGACAGCCACGTCGGTCTGCAGGCGCGCTTGATGAGCCAGGCGCTGCGCAAGCTCACCGGCTCCATCGCGCGCAGCCGCACCATCGTCATCTTCATCAACCAGCTCCGCATGAAGATCGGCGTGATGTTCGGCAGCCCCGAGACGACGACGGGTGGCAACGCGCTCAAGTTCTACGCGTCGATGCGGCTCGACATCCGGCGCATCGGTGCGATCAAGTCGGGCGAGCAGGTGGTCGGCAACCGCACGCGCGTGAAGGTGGTGAAGAACAAGCTCGCGCCGCCGTTCCGCGAGGTCGAGTTCGACATCACGTACGGCGAAGGTGTGAGCCGCGTCGGTCTACTGGTCGACATGGGCGTCGAGGCCAACGTCGTCGAGAAGTCGGGCGCGTGGCTGTCGTACAAGGGCGAGCGCATCGGTCAGGGTCGCGACAACGCGAAGATCTTCCTCACCGAGCATCCCGAGGTCGCGGCGCGCATCGAGGCCGATCTGCTGCTCAAGCACGGCATGACGCTGCGCATCGCGGCGAGCAACGACGGTGCAGGCACGGCGGCGAAGCCCGACGCGCCGACGAAGCCGGAGCCCGCGGCCCCGAAGGCCGACGACAAGCGTCACGCGGCCGAAGAAGACAAGCCCAACGGTCGCCCGCGCGCACGCGCATAGTCCATGAGCGCGAGCGCACCGTCACTCGGTGCGCCGCGCATGAACACGCTCGAACGGCGCGAGATCCAATGTCGCGCTGCCTTGCTCGTGGGTCATGCATCCACCGCAGGCTTCGAGCGGCAGATCGAGCGCGCGCAGGGCATCGTAGGTCGCATCGTCGGCTTGCGTGTTCTTCCCGAGCAGTCGCAACCCGATGTAGCCGTACACGCGCCCGCCGGCATTGACGCCGCGCAACGCGTTGCGGAGCAGATCGTCGCGACCCGCGTCGACCAACGCCGTCATCGCGCGGTGTGCTTCGGGCGGGCTGCCTCCGACGCCGCACGCGGTGCCGAGCACGTTGCGGGTGTACGGCGAGCCCAGCATCGCCACCGCTTCCTGCAGCGCGGGCGGCACGTCGATCTCGGCGAGCGCACCGAGCTTCGCCGCGAGCACCCCGCGCAGTTGCTGCTGCTTCGCATCGTCGACCCACGTCGTCGTCGCCTGTCGTCCTTCGACACGGAAGCCGCGGGGCACGAGCGCCTCCGCGAATGCGCGCTCCGTGATCGGAGCGATCTTCGACCACGACGTCTCGCTCCCACGACAGCCCGCGCGTGCTTCGAAGAGCTCGCCGTCGTGGGTCGCGAGCGCGACCCAGCACGTGGTGTACCCACCGGGCATTGCGCAGCTGCGAGCTTCGATGCCCAGCCCCTGCGAGTGGGGGGCGCAGTCGTTGCCCTGCGCGTCGAAGGCGGCGAGCGCTTCGGCGAGTGTGCGCGGCGGGAATCCACTGGCGAGCCGCGTGATCGCTGCGAGATCCTTCTCGACCCACTCGCGCTTCAGCCCCGGGTCCAGCGCGTCGAGATCGATCGCGAGCTCGATCGGCGGACGCCCGTCCGCGGGCGCGTCGCGTGCCGCCGCGGTCGGAGCGGCGTCCGCGATCTCCGGGCTGGGCTTCGCCGGCGTGCACGAAGACGCGAGCGCGCACAGCACGAGCGCCGCGTGCGGGAGGAGCCGAGGGATCGCCACGGATCCGTAGACGCCGCGCCCGACCGAACCGATCACAGCGCCGCCGCGATCGCTGCACTGATCGTCGTGACCGGTGCGATCTCGAGCCCAGCAGCGGCGATCTTCGCGACGTTGCTGCCACCCACGATCGCGCGCGTGAAGCCGAGCCGCTTCGCTTCGGCGAGGCGGAGCTCGACGCGCGGAGCTTGGCGCACCTCGCCGGTGAGGCCGATCTCGCCGATCGCGACTACACCGTCGGCGAGCGGCTTGCGCAGGTGACTGCTCGCGACCGCGAGCGCGATCGCGAGATCGGCCGCGGGCTCGAACAAGCGCATGCCGCCGGCGACGTTGATGAACACGTCTTGATCGAGCACCGCGAGATCGCCGTGACGATCGAGCACCGCGAGCAGCATCGCGAGCCGGGCCGAGTCGACGCCGACGCAGTTGCGCCGCGCACCACCGAACGCGGGCGCGAGCAGGGCCTGCACCTCGAGCAGCAGCGGGCGCGCGCCTTCGAGGCTCGCGCAGATGCACGAGCCCGGCGCACCGGTCGGGCGCTCGGCGAGGAATGCCGCGGAGGGATTGCCGATCTCGCGCAGGCCGGCGCCGGTCATCTCGAACACGCCGAGCTCCGCCGTGTTGCCGAAGCGATTCTTGCTCGCGCGCAGGAGCCGAAGCGCGCGCTCGTCGTCGCCGTCGAACGAGAGCACCGCATCGACGAGGTGCTCGAGCACGCGCGGGCCGGCGAGCTGACCATCTTTCGTGACGTGACCGACCAGCA
>DASZPU010000035.1:0-3425 GCA_035550195.1 Nannocystaceae bacterium | reverse complement strand
GCCCCCTCGACACGAGTCCAGGGGGCCCGACAACACCACGGGATCATGCGTGGCACGGCGCGTGCGATGTCCGTCGGTCATGCGTCACACACCCCTCATCGCACTCTGCACGGTCGCGCTGCTCGCGGCCTGCGACAACGCCGACACCGGCAACGACGAGATGCGCAGCGCGGTCGACGAGATCGTCGCCACCGGCGCTGCCCAGGACGTCGAGTCCGATCTGCTCGAGCTCACCACGATCGACGAGCCCGACGAGCCGACCCGCGATCATCACGGGCTGCGCGATCGCATGCACGCGCTCATCGCGAGTCAGCTGCCGTGCTCGACGATCACGACGGTCGGCGAAGACACGCTGGTCATCGACTTCGGCACGCTCGCGGACGAGTGCACGTTCCGCGATCGCACGTGGGCAGGCGTCGTGACGATCGCGTACGCGACCGACGGCGACGCGATCGTCGCGACGCACGAATTCGACGGCATCACCGACGGCAAGGTCACGATCGACGGCAGCGCGACCGTCACGAAGACCGACGCGTCGCGGCACATCGTCACCGACTTCACGTTCGACGGACCCGAGCGCGGCTTCAGCGTGAAGAGCGATCGCGTGCAGACGCCGCTCGCGGACGAGGACGGCGTGCACATCGACGGCACGCGCGACTTCACCGGCGATCGCGGCGAGCGTCACGTCGACATCGAGGGCGTCGAGGTGCGGCGTGGCGACTCGGTGCCGCAGGCCGGCAGCCTCGCGATCACGCGCGACGACGGCCGCACGCTGACGATGTCCTTCGCACGCATCGACGACGAGACGATCGCGGTCACGGTCGACGGCCCCAAGGGCGAGCGCGTCTTCGAAGTCGACGACGACGACAACATCCGCGACGTGCTCCCGCACCACCGCCGACGTTGAGCGTGCGATCAGAATTCACACTGATTCGTGAACTGGTTGCACGTGGCGCCCGGCGCCACGAACGGGCACACGTCGCCGAAGAAGTCGGTGCACGGCAGCCCGCACGAGTCGGCGGTGTGGTCGTAGCAGATCTGCCCGCCGCCGCACTCGTCGTCGTTGTTGCACCGGCAGTTGAAGTCGTCGGGGATGCCGTTGTCGTTCTCGTCGGTGCCGTCGCAGCACTCGGTGACGTAGAAGTCGCTCGCGCTGCAATCGTCGTCGGCGCAGTCGGTGGTGCCGTCGCAATCGTCGTCGATGCCGTTGGTGCACTGCGCGACGCCGAACTCCGCGCTGGGATCGCCACCGCCGACGCAGCCGGCACACCCGGGCGCGTCGACGCAGTCGACGTCGCCACAGTCGGCGTAGACGTCACCGTCGTTGTCGATGACGTCGTCGCAGATCTCGGGCGGGTTCTCGACGATCTCGACGTTGAGCTGCCAGTCGCCTTCGTTGGGACCGAAGTTGGGATCGATCGTGTAGCCGTCGAGGAAGATGTAGTAGTTGCCCGGCTGCAAGAGCGTGAAGTCGAGCCGCGCCGACCACATGAAGCCGCCGCTGTCGTCGTCGCAGCCGATCTCGAAGCCCTGACCGCAGTTGCCGGTGCGCACGTAGAGCACCGAGTCGAAGCTGGTGCCGATCGAGTCGACCACCACGTGCGCGGGCTCGAAGAGGATGAGCTGGAAGACCGCCTCGCCCGCTCCGCCGCCGCAGCTACCCCCGGTGTTGTTGGGGTGGCCCGCGGTGCTGCCGAACCACGTGCCGCTCTCGAAGATCGCCGCCGCGGTGCCGCAGTTCTGCTGGCCCTGGACGCACACCGGCACGCCGAAGCACTCGTCGTCCTCGCAGTCGATCGCACCGTCGCCGTCGTCGTCGAGATCGTTGTTGCAGATCTCCGCCTGCGGCGCGCAGCCCGGGTCGAACACGCAGGCCTCGTCGGCGCAGTCGATCATGCCGTCGCAGTCGTCGTCGTCGCCGTTGTCGCAATCCTCCGGCACGCACTCGTCGCACGCCTGCGAGATCGCGCAGTTCGGATCGGCGCAGTCGACCAGATCGTCGCAGTCGTTGTCGGAGCCGTCGTCGCACACCTCGGGCAGCGGGTTGCCGCCGCACGTGCAGGGGAACAGGCCTTCGCAATCCGGATCGGCGCAGTCGATCAGCAGATCGCAGTCGTCGTCTTCACCGCCGGCGCAGGTCTCGAAGCTGCCCATGCACATGCAGGCTTCGTCGCCCGCACAGTCGGCGTCGTCGCAGTCGATCGCGTCGTCGCAGTCGTCGTCGAAGCCGTTGACGCACAGCCCGCCTTCGTCGTTCGCACAGCCGCACGCCGGCGTGCCCTGGCAATCGGCGTCGTTGCAGTCGACGGTGGTGTCGCAGTCCTCGTCTTCGCCGTTGTCGCAGATCTCGCCGCCGGGCTCGGGCTGACAGCCGCAATCGGGCACGTCGCTGCACGCCGGGTCGAGACAGTCGGCGACGCCGTTGCAGTCGTTGTCGTCGGCGTCGAAGCAGTTCTCGTCGGCGGCGGGGTTGGTGTTGGGGTTGAGGTCGTTGCAGTCGTCACCGCCGCACGCCGGCGGCGGGAAGCCGTCGCTGTCGTCGTCCTTCGCGACCACGACGCACTGCCCGCCCTCGCACGTGCCGCTGAAGCACGGATCGGGCGAGTCGCACTCCGCGTCGACCATGCACTCGCCGCTCGTGTCGGTGTCGCTGTCGCTGTCGCTGTCGGTGATCGAGTCGCTGTCGCTGATCGAGTCGGTGATCGTGTCGCTCGTGTCGAAGCTGGTGAACGTCACCGTGGGATCGACGTCGCTCGTGTCGAACGTGTCGCTGGGATCGATCGTGTCCGTGATCGTGACCGACACCGTGCCGTCGGTATCGCTACCGATCGTCGCGTCTTCGCTGCCGCTGTCGTTGCCGGTCGCGTCGCCGACGGTCGCGAAGCTGAAGTCGGTGCGCCCGCATGCGGTTGCGAGCGCGAGGCCGAGGACGACGACGTGCGATCGCATGGGACGGACAGGCTATCGCAAGCGCACGCGGGATCGGGAGCGCGCGGGACGATCGACGTGCGGCCCGCCCGCGATCGGCGCCGACGCTCAGCCTTTGAGCTCCCACTTCAGCGGCGCGAACCGGGTGTGCCGCAGCGTGACCTCGACGCGCTTGCTCGCCAGCTTCGTGCCGGCCGCGTCGTAGAGCGCGATGTCGTGGGATCCGAGGCTCAGCTCGACCTTCATCGGCGCGTGGCCCTTGTACTTGCCGTCGACGCGGACCTCCGCCTTGATAGCGAGCTCGCCGCCGATAGCGACGATGCCGGTGCCGGTCGGTGGGGGCTCACCGACCGCGATCGAGCGCGTCGGTGCGGCTCGTTTCGCGCGGGCCTCGGGCTTGGTCGCGGGGGTCGGCGACGGAGCGATGGGTGGATCGACGTGCAGTGGATCGACGCGCGGGGGAAGCTCGCGCGCTGGCGTCGGCAGAGGTGGTGTGG
>DASZPU010000034.1:0-8984 GCA_035550195.1 Nannocystaceae bacterium | reverse complement strand
CGCGAGCGACGGCGTCGCGTCGTTCGCACATGCGTCGAGCGTGGACAGCTCGGCGATGGCGGCCGGCCCCGCGAGCAGCACGGCGCGGCGATCGGTCTGCAGCAATGTATCGACGAGCGCGTCCGCGGCGTCGCGCCGTTCGTCGAAACAAGCCGTGCTGCGCGCGGCTCTACACGCGTCGCCGCGCGCTCGCGTCCACGCCGCGGCATACCGATCGAGCGGGGTTGCGATGGCGTCGTACAGCGCAGCTCCGTCTGCGACGCCGACGTCCGCGATGCGAGCGCGCAGCTCGTGCGCACGCGCATCGTTCCACGCGAGCTCGTCCGCGACGTCGTCGCAGTGTGTGTCGGGCACGACCGCGATCGCGGCGCCGGTGATCGCGACGACGGCGATGCCGAGCGCGAGGCTGCGGTGTCGCGCGGGCTGCAACGCATCCAGCAACGCAGCCATCGAAGCATGGCGTGCGGCCGGATCGACCGCCATGCCCCTGCGCAGCGCCGCCTGCACGCGGCGCGGGAGCGGGCTCGGTGTGCTCGGGAGGATCGCCGCGCCGTCGCTGCGATCACGGCGCGGCCGGACGCCGTGCAGCACTTCCCACGCGCAGACACAGAAGCTGAACTGGTCGCTCTTCTCGTCGAACGATGCGCCATGCAAGAGCTCGGGCGGCATGTAGGCCGGCGTGCCTGCGAGGCGGCCTGGTCGCGTAATCGCATGTGGAGCGGGCGTAGCCGGTGTCGCGTCGCCTTCGTCGAGCTCGGCGCTCGCGAGTCGCAGCGGTCGCGCGAGCCCGAAGTCCGCCACGCGCGCGCGCCCATCGTCGCCGACGAGCACGTTCGACGGCTTCACGTCGCGATGCACCAGCCCGCATTCGTGCGCGTGTGCGAGGCCGCGACCGGCATCGACGAGCATGCGCAGGCGCTCCGGCCACGGCACGCGCTCGTCGACCGCGATGCGATCGAGGCTGTGCCCACGCACGAGCTCCATCGCGACGAAGACGTCGTCGCCGACCGAGCCGACGTCGAACACCGGCACGAGGTTCGGATGCGACAGCCTCGCCAGCGTCTGCGCCTCGCGCAGCAACCGACGCGCATGCGTACGCGCCGCGCCGGGACGCAGCAGCTTGATCGCGAGACGCCGATCCAGCTCGCGATCGTGCGCCTCGTAGACCACGCCCATGCCGCCCGCACCGATCCGCGCGAGCAGCATGTACCGCTCGGTCAGCGCGCTCGGCAGCGCGCGCTCGACCGCGAGCCCACGCTCCGGCGTGCTGCTCGCAGACGACCGCCGGCGCACCACGCCGGTGAGCGTCTCGTCATCGACCGCAACCATCGCGTACGAACATCACCTTGCAGCGCTGCGCGAGCCGTTCGAGCCAGTCGACGACGCACCGACGCATCTCGTCAGCCTAGCACGCCCGCTCAGTCGCCGAGCAGGCGTACGCGGATCTCGTGGTGCGCGTCGTCGCGTTCGAGCTCCGCGTGGCAGAGCGTCGCGGAGAGGTCGGGGCCCGTGACCACGAGGCGGTCGCCCTCGCGAGTCACGGTCGGCGCATCGGCGAGCCCGTGGATCGCGAGCTCGGTGATCTGCGCGCCCATTGGATCGCTCGCGGTGACGAGCGCGGGGTGGCCGACGTCCTCGAGCTTCGAGCACTCGCCGACCGCCTGCACCATGCGGTGATGCGCGACGCGCTGTTCGTCGATCTTCGTCACGTTCATCGGATCGAACGACGCGACGCGCATGCGACCACGCCGCGCGTCGATGCGCAGCGTCCAGCCCGGCGTCCGTGCGAGCTCGTCGGCGATCCCGGCGCGGCGCTGCCTCAGCTCGGCGAGGCGGCGATCGACCTCCGGTGCCATGCGCTCGAGCTCGGCCGCGAGTGCGGCATCGGAGGATTCGCTGCCGATCGCGCGCGCGAGCAGCTCGTCCAACGTCGCGTCGGGCTCGCGCACGAGCTTCGTCTTCCAGTCGGGGGCCGTGCGATCGAGCAGCGTCGCGAGCATGCTGCCGACCGCGTACGCACGCGCGCGGATGTCGTCCGCCGCGAACCCTTCCGCGGACATGCGCGCGCGTCCAGCGACGCGATCCTGGAGGTACCGCGCGATCCCTTCGAACAGCTCGGTCTTCCGCTCGTACGCGCGCAGCTCCGGCGTGAGCGCGATGAAGCGACGCGCTCGGATCGCCAGCGCACGTCGAGCATGGGCGATCATCTCGGCCTGCGCGCGCGTAGCCACGGCCGCGCGCAGTGCCGCTTCTTCGGCGAGCCGCCAGCCGAGCAGTGTCGGATCGTCGACGGGATAGAAGAACGGCGCCGACTCGTCCGCGGTCCAGCCGGCGAAGCGCTCGCGCTGGTGCACGTGGAACATCTCGTGGATCGCGAGTGCGGTCGCTTCGGTGATCGCGAGCTCGTCGTCGAGTGTCATCGTCGCAGTCCGCACCCCCGCGAGATCCACGGCGGTGTTCGCCACCACCGCCTCGTCGCGACCATCGACGACGGCGACGCCCGATGCCTGCGCGACGTAGCGCGAGGGCGGCGACGGATGACCGAACAGGAACGTGCGACGGCCGTCATAGATCGCGAGCGGAGTGCGGCTGGGATCGAAGCCCGGCCACAGCGAATTGCCGTCGACTGCGACTGCACTCCGCCAGACTTCCTCCGCACGCGAGCCGGCCGGGGCCACCTGCGGCGACGTCGAAGTCGGCGGCAACGGTCGGCACGCGCCCGCGAAGACGACCAGCGACAACAGCACGTCGCGCGTCATCGCTTGCGCGCTCCGACGCGGTCGAGCGCGCCGAGCAACGCGCGCACGCGGAGGCTCGTGGGCGGCGCGTCGGTGATCGCCGGCGTGTCGCAGAGCGCGTCGAGCCAGGGCTCGAGGGGAGGGCGGGCCAGCGCGCCGCCGAGCTCGAACAGCGCGAGGTCCGTGATGCCGGCCCCCTTCGCGATCGCGACGTCGCGGCGCAGCTCGTCGACGTCGCGGTACACCGCTTCGTCACCGAGCGCACCTTTGCCGATCGCACCCAACGCGATCGATGCACGCGCACCGAAGCGCGCACGTGCACGCTGCGAGCACTCCCACAGCAGCGCGTCGGCGTGCCGCCGCTGCAACAGCCCGCGCGTGTAGCCGACCGCGAGCGTGCTGTAGAGCATCGTGCACACCTGCGCGAGCGGCAGCGCGTCGACCGGCGTGCCCATCAAGCGCTGCCAGGTCGCGCGCTCGGGATCGTCGGCGAGCACGAACGGAATCACGGTCGCCCAGCTCGCGATGCCGAGCGCGCTCGCATGATCGATCACGCGCTGCAACGCGACGACGGCCGCCTCGCGATCCCCCGGAATCGCGACGGCGGCGACGCGCCGATCGATCAGCTTGCGCAGCTGTGCGAGCGGCGGCTCGAGATCCATGCACAGCTCGTCGGGCGCCGCATCGTCGCGCGCGAGCTCCTCGAGCAGCGCGTACACCCAACGTTCGTACAGCTCCGCGTTGCTGGCATTGGCCCAGCGTCCGTCCGCGTCGTGCAGCATCGGCCACAGCGCGACGCCGACTCCGGCCGCTCGCGCGCGCCCGATCAACCCCGCGACACCGTCGACACTCGCCGGCTGCACGGCGATCACGAGCTGCACGTCGCGCTGCGCGAGCGCCCGCAACACCGCGGCATCGCAGCTTCGCACCGGCGACATCTCGACGAACACCCGCACTCGCGCCCGCGTTGTATCCTCGGCCGGCATGCGCATCCTCTATGGTGTCGTCGGCGAGGGCATGGGACACGCCACGCGTTCACGCGTGGTGCTCGCGCACCTGGTGAGCCAGGGCCACGAGGTCGAGATCATGACCTCCGGGCGCGCGAAGGACTTTCTTGCAAAGCACTTCGACGGCGTCAACCAGATCCACGGCCTGCACTTCGTCAGCGAGGAGAACCGTGTCCGCCTCGGCAAGACGCTGTGGTCCAACGTGCTGGCCGGCACGGTCGGATTGCCGCGCAACATCGAGGCATACTTCGAGCTGCTCGCCGACTTCCGCCCCGAGGCGGTGATCAGCGATTTCGAGTCGTGGACGTACCTCTACGGCAAGGTGCATCGACTGCCGGTCTTCTCGATCGACAACATGCAGATCATCAACCGCTGTCTGCATCCGCCCGAGATCCTCGAGGGCCACCGCGCCGACTTCGAGATCGCACGCGCGTTCGTGAAGAGCAAGCTGCCGTTTTGCGATCACTATCTCATCACCACGTTCTTCCGCCCCGAGATCCGCAAGGAGAACACCTCGCTGTTCCCGCCGATCCTGCGCCCCGAGATCCTCGCGAAGACGCCGACCAAGGGCGAGCACTTGCTGGTCTACCAGACCGCCGAAGGCCACGAGCGCCTCGCGCAGACGCTCGGCGAGCTCGGCATCGAGTGTCGCGTGTACGGCATGCATCGCGGGCTCACCGAGGAGCTCGTGGAAGGCAACGTCCGCCACCGACCGTTCTCCGAGCAGGGCTTCATCGACGATCTCGCGAGCGCGCGCGCCGTGATCGCGGGCGGTGGCTTCACCGTGATGGGCGAGGCGGTGTACTTCCACAAGCCGATGCTGTCGGTGCCGCTGGGTGGACAGTTCGAGCAGGTGCTCAACGCCCGCTACCTGCAGCACCTCGGCTACGGACGCCACGCCGAGAGCGCGGACGATCCCGAGGTGGTGCGTGCGTTCCTCGATGCGGTGCCGGGCTGCGAGCAGAAGCTCGCGAGCTACCAGCAAGACGGCAACAAGGAGCTGCTCGCCGCGATCGACGAGCACCTCGACGCGGCTGCAGCCGGCATCTATTGAGTTTTGGTCGCGCCCTCCGGCGCTCTTCCTGGTGCGCGCAGTCGTGCTCGCTGTCCGCCGTGGCGAAGCCACGTCGGGCTCGAGCGGACTCAAGGCTCGCCGAGCGTCGGTGTGCCCGCCGAGGGCAGCCGCACCTCGACGAGCTCGCTGCAGCGTCCGCGCAGTCGCGTCGCGAGGAAACCATCGGCGCTCGCACCCGCGAGCCCCACCCAGTCGTCGTCGTGCTCGCCGAACGGCACCACCACGCCGACGCCCGTGTCGAACACCAGGCCGCGCGCGCCGTCGAAGGCGACCACGCGCTCGCCTCCGGGCAAGAACTCGATGCGATGGTGCGCGATCTTGCCGAGCTTGCGCACGAGCTTGGTCTCGAAGTCGGCGAGGAAGAGCTCCTGTTGCACTGCACCCGCGGCGCCGACGGTGAACGCGAGCCGACGCGCATCGCCGGCGAAGTGCGGCGTGCCGCTCACGCCCTGCGCGACGCGTTCGAACGTGCCGTGCTCGCGCGGTCGACACTGCAGCAGCGGTTGGCCCTCGTGATCGAACGTGCCGCACAAGATCGTGGCGTCGTGCGAGAGCACCGGCGCGAAGAGGCCGGGCTCGAGCTCGCTGCGGATCTCCGCGCTGCCCGGTGCGAGCCCGACCAGCGTGCGCGCGGGTCGACGCCCGGCCACTTCGTCGCCGTGCTCGACGAGCCACACTCGCTTCGCGCTGCGCTCGATCGCGATGCGCTCGCCACAGCTCTCGCCGATCGGCTGCGGCGCTGCGTCGGCGCGGCCGAGCGCGTGCCAGCGACAGCCGTCCTCGAACGCGAGCGTGTCGTCGTCGAGATAGATCGGCGCGGTGCCGGGCCAGCTGCCGCGCGTGCGTGACTCGCCGAGCGTGACGACGGTGATCGAGCCGGAGCTCTCGAACGCCGCTTCGTCGCCGCGCGGCGCGATCGCGATCGCCGTGGCGGTGCGCACCGGCAGCTTCGCGTCGCGATCGCCAGCCACGACGCGACCACTCGTCTTGCAGCCGAGCTCGACGCGCACGCGGCCATCCGCGCTGCTCACCGCGGCACGCACCGACTTCGCGAGGCGTCGCAGCTCGGCGGGCGCAGGCGAGGGCTGGAAGACGATCGGCGCCTCGCGGTGCATCGGTCCGATGCGCGGCTTCGGCTCGGGCTCGATCGGCGCAGCGATCGGATCGGACGGCGGCGGATCGCTCGGCGCGCTCGTGATCGGCGTCGCCTCGGGCGCCGACGTGGGCGTGCGCACAGGCGTGCACGCGACGAGCACGATGCACGACGCGATCACGCGGGCGGAACGCACCCCGGCGTTGTTACACCACACGCACGCGCGCGCAATGGGCCGCGCCTCGGCCGGCAATTCTCCGCGCGCCGAGCCGGCGGGCTATGCTAGGGCCCGGAGCGGGCTGCGTTGGC
Organism: Nannocystaceae bacterium; assembly: GCA_035550195.1. Lineage (GTDB taxonomy): Bacteria > Myxococcota_A > Polyangia > Nannocystales > Nannocystaceae > Xiheibacterium. The sequence continues at coordinate 2,762 of DASZPU010000034.1, read as the reverse complement.
GCACGGCGGTTTCGTCGCTCGTGGCAGACCGCCCGCCCAGCTCTTCCGTTATCAACTGCATCGACCGCTGCTCACCATGTCCGTCCCCAACAACGAGCGCCCGTGGGCGCCCGCCGAGCTCGACGCACTCGAGGATGCCCTCGAGAGCCTCGCGCAGAGCGAGGCGCACCCACTGCCGGGCACGCTCGCACCCGAGCAACAGCAACGCATCGCCGAGCGACTCGCGAGCTATCGCGCGATCGCAGGGCTGAGCCGCGAGCTGTTGACGGCCCACGTCGCGCCGCCGAGCGCGATCGCTGCTGCGATCGCCGAGGCGCATGCGAGCGTGCAGCCGGGTGCGGGTGGCAGCCCCGTCGCGGCTCCGCAGGAGCCGACGGTGTCGTGGTGGAGCCGTGCGAAGCGACTGTGGCTCGTGCCCGCGCTCGCGAGCGCAGGTGTCGGTGCGCTCGTCGTGGTGTTCTCGATCAACGCGAGCAAGCCCGAGGCGACGGTCGCCGCGAACGCGCCCGCGACCACCGACGCCGCGATCCGTCAGGAGAGCGCGCCGACGAAGTCCGACGCGAAGACCTCGCAGCCGCTCGCGATGGCGGAGCCGCGCGAGGACGGCGATGGGAAGACGGGCTTCGAGCTCGAAGCGACCGAGCGCGGTGCGGCGGCGGCCGAGGCGGTGCCCGAAGCGACGCGTGGTCGCCTGCGCGATCGCAAGCTCGCCGAGGAAGACGACGGCGAAGCGCAGCGTCGCCAGAGCGGCGAGCTCGAAGAATCGGCGACGAAGAACGAGAAGAAGAAGTCGGTCGTCGCCGACGACAAGCCCAAGGATCAACCGGCGACGCCGTCACCCGATCCTGCGCCGCCGGCCGAACCGAAGTCGCCGGCGAAGGCGAAGCCCGCGACGAAGCCGAGCAACACCACGCCCAGCGGTGGCCTGCCCGGAGCGTCGGGCGGCGGTGGTGCCGACGTGTCGCAGGCTGCGATCGGCGACATCCTCGTGCGCGCCGATCGTGCGCGTCGAAGCGGTGACTGTGCCGCGGCGCGTCGCGACTACGACACCGTGATCGATCGCGGCGATCGCAAGCAGCGTGCGCGCGCGAAGGCCGGCACCGCGCTGTGCCTCGAGCGCGAGGGCTCCGAAGCGAGCGCCGCGGATCTCATCGCGGGCGCGCGCCAAGACGATCCCGGCATCGACGCGTGGATCGCCGACGAGCGCGGCGCCGCGAAGTGATCACGGCGCGTTCGTGGCGCTCGCGCCACAGCGCGGCATCGGGATCACGTCGAGCACGAAGAGCCCGGTGACCAAGAGCGCGAGCGCGAGCGAGATCGGCAGGAAGCCGGTGGAGGCGGGCTCCCCGTCGTCTTCGTGCTCGTGCTCGTGATGGTGCTCGCAGTCGTGCATCGAGCTTGGTCACGCTAGCACCCCGCGCGACAGCGGGCCAAACTCGCGCTGTCGGGTAGGTCACACGGACCACCAAAATAGCCCCCCGGCGGGGCCGCCGAACGCAATTCCGACGGGGACACGGGCCGGATTTCCAGTAGTCTGACGGCCGCGCAGGTTTTGACTACCATGCGCCGCGACCGAGAGGCCCTGCATGTCGAACACACCCCGCACCGCACCCGATGCCGACGTCGACACGATGGCGCGTCCGATGTCTTGGTTCAACCGCTGGACGCTCGACTTCCACAATCGCACGATCTTCTTCAAGCTCGGCAACTGGATCTTCACGACGTATGCGTTCCTCGCGGCCGCTGCGTTCGCGATGGGGTTCGCCGGATCGCTCTGGTACGACGCGATGGTCGGGCTCGACGTCGTGCTCGTCGCGAAGCTCTACCTGTTCTTGGTGGTGCCTGCGGTGCTGATCGGCCTGCGCGTCTTCAGCATCATGCTCGAGTGGCGCGAGCTGTTCCGTCGTCCGCTGCAGACCATCGTGAAGCCCGGCTACATGCTGCACGGCGGCATCGCGGGCGGCACGGTCGCGCTCTTCGCGATGTCGGTCATCATGGACGTGCCGTTCCTGCGCCTGCTCGATGCGCCTGCGCTCGCGCTGCCGCTCGGTGAAGCGATCGCGCGGCTCGGCTGCTACGTGTACGGCTGCTGCTGGGGTCGCCCCACCGAGAGCCGCTTCGGCGTGCGCTACACGAGCCCGCACAGCAAGGTCGTGCGCTGCGCTCCGCACCTGCACAACGTGAAGATCCACCCGGCCCAGCTCTACGCGCTGTGCATCTACCTCGCGATGTTCGCCGCGATGTATGCCGCGCTGCCGCTCATGCCGTTCGACGGCGCGCTCACGGCGATCTACTTCCTCGGTCACTCCACGATCCGGATGAGCCTCGAGTTCTTCCGCCAGGACGACCGCGGCAAGCTGTGGGGCAAGCTGACGCACACGAACCTCTACTCGGGGATCATGTTCGCGCTCGGCATCTTCGTGATCTTCTACGGCATGAGCAACTCGGTCTACGCGCCGCTCGATCTCTCCATCCGCCTCGTGCACGTGATGACGAACCCCGCGATCGCGCCGTGGATCGCGATGTACGGCCTCGTGTTCGGCTTCGCCTACGGCGTCCACTACAAGAAGGTGGGCAGCTGGCTCTCGAGCCCGTCGGGCGGCATGAAGCCCAACGTCGACGAGCTCAGCATGGGCGCCGTGACTCGGATGGAGAAGTAGTGGGGCGCGAACGCGGTAGATGAATTGCCGCGAGGAGTCGACGCCAACGGCGGCGAGTCCTCGCGAGCAACCGCCACACTCTGGGGTGGGGTTTCGCAGGGG
>DASZPU010000033.1:0-8480 GCA_035550195.1 Nannocystaceae bacterium | reverse complement strand
GGCCTGCCCGAGCTCGTAGAAGAACGACACCACCTGTCCGCGCGGCAGCGCAGCATCGACGCCGAGCTCGTTGCGAAACGCTTCGGTGCCCGTGCGCGACACGATCTCGCGCAGGCGATCGTAGGCCGCATCGCCGCTGAGCTCGTCGTCGTCGACCAGCGACTCCACGGCGGCCACGAAGCCCTGCAGCACGGGCAGACCGTTGTGCTCGATCGCACCGTAGATCGCCGACACCGCTTCGCCGCGGATCTTGCGGGCGAAGCTCGGCGAGGTGAGCCGGCGCGCACCGTCGACGTCGCCGCGTCCGAGCGCGCCGAGGAACTGCTTCGAGCGCGTGGTCGCGCGCGCGACCTGGGCCGCGTCGTCGTCGAGCTCGGGCTTCTGCATGAGCATGCGCGTGGCCTCGGCGATCGGGATCGCGAAGCCGCCGTCCTTGTCGCGCCACGTCCACGTCACCACCGCGACTGCGCGGCCGGCCTCGTCGAGCACCGGCCCACCGCTCTGGCCGCGCTGCACCGCCGCACTCACGCCGACGAACGCACCCGGACCCGCGGCGGGGTTGTAGACCGCGAGTCGCTGGACGACGCCGCGATCGAGCCCCAACCAGTCACCCTTGTCGTCGCCGCGCTTGAACGTGGTGACGCGATCCTCTTCGTGGATGTAGCGACCGACCGGCAACACCTTGCGCGTCGCGAGCGGGATGTAGGGCAGCTCGTCGGTGGTCTCGATGTGCAACAGCGCGAGATCCTGCTCGGGATCCGTGTAGACCACCTGGATGCTCTCGTAGCTGCGCGCGGGCTCGCCGTCGGGGAACGACACCGACTCGATGTGATCGGCATCCTCGATGACGTGACGATTGGTGATCACGTAGCCGCGCGGATCGATGACGAAGCCCATGCCGCGTCCGACGTCGGTCTCGATCACCGCGATGGCTTGACGCGAGCGCGCGAGCTGGGCGTCCGGGCCTCCGCGCGGATGATCGGCACCTTCGTGGACGGTCACGTCGCCATAGGTGCGACCGCGTACGCTCGCACAACCGGACGCGACGAGCACGGCGACGCCGAGCCCCCACCACTTCGATCCGAAGCTTCCCACCTTCTCAAAGTAAGTGAGCCGAGCACCTGAGGCCAAGGGGCGCGCGAATATTTTTTTGCCCGCGCGTGACGAGGTGTCCCCAAATGGACGTGCTCGGAGTCGCATCCGACACGCCGGTCGGGCCGCAGCAGGCGCCGTTCGTGACGAATGCATGACCGCTCGCAGAAGCGGGCGCGGAAACCTCCGCACAGCTGATACGTTCGAAGCTGGCATGGACGTCGAGCTGCGCGGCCTCGGCAAGAGCTATGACGGCGCCGGCTGGGCGTTGCGCGGTGTGGATCTGCGGGTGCGCTCCGGCAGCATCTTCGGGCTCATCGGTCCCAACGGCGCCGGCAAGTCCACTGCGCTGCGCATGATCGCGACGGTGATGGAACCCAGCGAAGGCGCGATCGTGTACGATGGTCGTGTGCTCGCCGCAGGCGCCGACGAGCAGGCGCTGCGGGCCCGGATCGGCTTCCTCGGCGACGGCAATCCTCTCTACAAGCAGCTCACGCCGCGCGAGTACCTGCGCTTCTTCGGGCAGTGCTTCGGCATGGACGCGCGCACGCTCGCGAAGGCGACCGACGAGATCCTCGCCACGTTCTCGCTCGAGTCGAAGGCGGACACGCCGGCGGGCGAGCTGAGCAAGGGCATGCGGCAGCGGCTCTTGATCGCGCGCTGCCTGCTGCACCAACCCACGCTGCTGATCCTCGACGAGCCCGCCGACGGCCTCGACCCGCGTGGGCGCAGCGATCTTCGCCGCATCCTCGCCGACGTGCGCGCCCGCGGCGTGACCGTGATCATCTCGTCGCACATCCTGCGCGAGCTCGACGATCTCTGCGACGAAGTGGCGATCCTCCAGCGCGGCCGCGTCGTGGTGGCCGGCGCGGTGACGGAGATCATCCAACGCTACGAGGTGGCGCGCTTCGTGTATCAGCTCCGCGTGCTGCCCGAAGGCGCAGCGCTCGCCGCCCCCGTGCTCGCGCGACACCACGCACTCGTCGAGTCGGAGTCCGTCGTCGACGGCTTGCCGGCCTTGTCGGTGCAGTGGCAGCGCGACGAGGCCGCGATGGCCGAGCTGCTCGCCGAGCTGTTTGCCGCAGGCGTGCGCGTCGTGACCTGCAGTCGCGTACGCAGCCGCCTCGAAGACGTCTACGATCGCATCTCGGAAGACCGCGTGAACTGAGGAGCCCCCATGTCGTTCGTGCAATCACTCCGCGTCGCCGCGCTCCCCTTCGTCACCCGCAGCCTCCGCGGCGCTCGCAGCCGACGGCTGTGGGTGCTCGCCGCCGTGCTCGCGATGCTCACCTCGCTCATCGGTGGTTGGCTCGCGCTCGGCAACGGTGAGCTCGAGCGTGGCATCCGCGAGGACATGCGGCTCGAGCAACGGCGCTACGAGGTCGAGCAGCGCGACTTCGTGCTGGTCGTGCCCGACGACGATCTGCAGTGGCGCAACGCGGTGGAGGATCGCGAGGCGATGCTCCTCGGGGAGCTGAAGCAGCGCTACTCCCCGCTGCGCGAGCGCATGTTCGCGGGCCATCGCGTGATGCAGCAGGCGACCATGCATCCGCTGCAGGCGGTGCCGGAGCAGCACCGCGAGCTCTACCGTCGCACGGCCGCGCTCATCGGCGATCAGGATCCCGCGCACGCGCTCGGGCGCGCCCGCGTCTTCGACTGGTACAGCCCGACCGACGTCGCGCAGCTGCGCACCATCGTCGATCGCAGCGGCATCCCGGAGCTCGTGCGCTACGAGTCGCCGCTCGACGTCGGCGGTGCGATCCGCCTCGTCGGCCTGCTCGCGAGCGGCCTGTTGCTCGTGCTCGTGATCGTGGTGGGCCCGGTGCTCACCGGCATCGCGGTCGCGCAAGAGTCCCACGAGAACACGCTGCAACCGGTCGCCGGCACGGCTCTGTCGGCGCGACAGATCGCGCTGGGGCTCGTGCTCGGCGCGTTCGCACCGGTCGCGATCGTGGCGGCGCCCCAGCTCGCGCTCGCCTCGCTCGCCGCGTTCGCCGGCAACGCGAGCGCGTTCGTCGGATTCATCGCGCTGCTCGTGCCGTGCGCGTGGGCGATCACGATGCTCGCGCTCGCGGTCGGCCTCTTCGCGGGTCGCCGCCGTGGCACCGGAGCGATCGGCATCACGTTGCTCGCGGGGCTCGGCGTGTGGCTGTGCGCCGGCATCCCGCTCGGCTTCGATCGCCTCAATCGCTCGACCGCCGCAGTGATGACGCTGTTGCCGAGCGGCGGGCTCTTCCACGGCATGCGCGAGGCGTTCCTCGCACCCGCCGCGGGGAGCTACTACGATCACGACGGGGAGCTGGCGTGGCGTCTCGTCGCCGCCGCGATCGCGTCGCTCGTCGTCGGCGTGCTCGCGTTGCGGGCCGCCGAACGCCGCGTGCCCGGTCGCTTCGTCGCGCCGCTGCATCGCAGCGAGGTGCTGATCGGCTCGGCGGTGCTCTCGGCGCTCACGCTGCTCGCGATGTGCGAGCTCGGCGGGCGCGAGGTCGCGTTCGTGTCGCTCGCAGCGATGGTGATGCCGATGCAGATCCTGCTCATGGCGCGCGTGCCCGTCGGCGATGCGCCCTCGGGTCGCGGCATCGTCGGGCTCGCGGGGTTGCTCGGCGAGTTCGCGGGCTTCGTCGCGATCCATGCCGCGCTCGCGCTCGCGATCGTCGGCTCCGACTTCCTCGTGCGCCTCGCCGATCCCGGCACGCTGCACCTCCTGTGGGCGCTGGCGATCGCACCGCTCGTCGCGATCCGCATCGTCGCTGCGCCGCCGAAGCTCACCGTCTCGGTGTGGGCCGGCTTCGCCTTCGTGCTCGGCATCATCGAGTACATCACCGGCTGCGCGCAGATCTTCGGCGGTGGTCGTCACGACGATTTCCTCCCGCTCGCGCGCGTGAGCCCTTGGCTCGCGCTCCTGCACGTCGCCCTGCTGGTCGTCGTGCCGTGGACGCTCGTGCGTGGAGTCCGACGCGCCGGCACCGCCCGACGCTCGTGACGGCCGCGCGCGCGTGAACCTGCTACCATCGTCCGCGATGGCGCGTGCAGTGCGGATGGTGGTGCTCGTCGCGACGAGCTGGTTGGCGGCGTGTCGCTGCAGCGATCAGAGCGCGCCGGCCCAAGCGTCACCCGTGGTCGCCGAGCCGAACGCACCCGCGGCCGCGCCCGCCGACGACAAGGCTGCACCGCCCGCGCTCAGTGAAGAGGACCTGCGCTTGCTCGCCGCCGATCCGGCCACGCTGACGCCGGAAGAGCGCCGCAAGCGTGCCTACGCGCTGCGGCGCAAGATCATGCAGAACCCCGACTCGCCCACGGCGCGCATGCTCGAGGATCTGCGGCGCGCACACGAGAACGGCGAGCTCGACGTGCAGAAGCCCGGTGAAGGTGCGCACTTCGAAGTGCGCGGCTCCGGGCCACCGAAGGACGGGCCCCCGCCCGCGGGCACGCGTCCGCCGGCGGGCAGCGATCCGGCTTCGGGCGCACCGTGACGAGCGACCTCGTCGCGCCCGGGCTTCGCGAGCACGTCGAAGCCGGCGTGCTGCGCTGGCAGCTGTGCGACGAAGCGCGCCGCAATCCCATCGGGCCGGCCGCGCTGGCGTGGATCGTCGAGCGTGCGGCGTCGCTGCGCGGCGAGCTGGTCGTGCTCGAAGGCAGCGGCAACCATGTCTTCTGCGCGGGCTTCGATCTGGCTGCGCTCGCCGACGCACCGAAGCACGTCGCGCCGGATCTCCCGCTCGCGCACGCCGTCGCAGCGATGCGCGCCGCGGACGCGACGTTCGTCGCGCTCCTGCGTGGTCATGCGATCGGTGCGGGCGTCGAGCTCGCGTGCGCGTGCGACCTCCGCATCGCGAAGCGTGGCCTCGCGTTCGAGATCCCCGCGGCGCGACTCGGCGTGGTCTATCGCGCCGAAGGGCTCGCGTTGTTGCAGCACACCTTCGGCGGTGCGCTCGTGCGTCGGCTCGTGCTGCTCGGCGAGCGCTTGCCCGTCGAGGCCGCGCACGCCCACGGTGCGATCGACGTGCTGGTCGACGAGGCCGAGCTCGAGGCCGCGCTCGCAGCCACCATCGCAGCGCTGCGGCGCGGCGATTCCGACGCGCTGCGCGGCAATCGAACGCTCTTGCGATCCCTGCGGGTCGACGCCCCCGCCGAGCTGCTCGCGGAGCACGAAGCCCGCCGCGATCGTGCATTCGCGGCCCGTCAGCGCGGCCGCACGCCTCCGCCGGTTCGCGAGGGCACGGAGCGAAGAGCGGTGCTAGGCTCCGCCGCCATGACGATCCGCGAAGAGATCGAGGCGCGCGTCAAGCAGGCGCGGCGCGACAAGGATGAGCGCACGCTCAACGTCATCGGCATGCTGAAGAATCGCGTGCTGGTCGAGCTCAAGTCGGGCTCCGGCGCCGAGGACAACGACGAGCTGTGGCGCACGGTGATCGCCGCGTACGTGAAGCAGCTGCGCAAGTCGATCCCCGAGTTCCAGAAGGCCGGCGAGCGCGGCAAGGCGGCGCTGGTCGACGTCGAGTTCGAGATCGCGTTCTGCGATCAGTTCCTGCCCAGCAAGCTCGACGAGGCCGCGACCGAGACGCTCATCCGCGGCATCGTGGCGGAGCAAGGCCTCGCCGCGCAGGGCCCGAAGGCGATGGGCAAGCTGATGGGCCTGCTGATGAAGTCGCACAAGGACGACGTCGACAGCGAGATCGCGAAGTCGATCGCGACGCGCGTGCTCTCCGGCGGCTAAGGCACTTCGATCGGGCTCTTGCTGCGCCAGTCGGGTGCGATGAGCGGGCGCAGATCGTTGCCGGCGTGCGTGTTCCACAGCAGCACGTCGCGCGGTGCATCACCGCGCGCGCGCTCGTGTGCAAGCAGAGCCGCGAGACACTTCGCGGTGTACGTGGTCTCCAGCGCGAGGCCGTGCGTGGCCGCGGACTCCTTCGCTGCGAGCGCGGCGTCGGTGGGCACACCGTAGCCGCCGCCGACCTGCGCGTGATCGATCTCGACGACGACGCCGGCGTCCGCGAGCCACTGCCGCGGTGAACGTCCGCGTGCGTCGGGCAACCCGCAGCGCACGAGCTCGCGATGCGCGGCGGAGAGCAGGCGCGCGAACATCACGCGGTTGAACGCCCAACGCTCGACCGACGACACGAGCCGCAATCGCGTCGGCACCTGCGCGAGCGCGAGCCCCAGCGCGAGCCCGACGCACGTGCCGGCCGAGCCTGCGGTGACGTAGATCGTGTCGGGTCGCGGCAGCTCGCCCGCATCGATCTGCGCGGCGAGCTCGAGCGCAGCTTCGACGAACCCGAAGCAACCGAGCGGTGTGCTCGCGCCCGCGGCCATCCACACGCCCTTGCGCGGCGGACGATTCCACAGGTGATAGGCGAGCCAGGCCCACGGCAACGCGGCGCGCGAGCCCACCGGCCAGATGCGTGCGCCGGTCGACACCAGCGTCGCGTAGTTCGTGCGCGTGTGCTCCGTCCATGGCTGCACGAACGTGAGCGCGTGCAGCTCGCGACCGAGCGGCTGCAGATGCAACGCGAGCGCGAGCAGGTGATGACTGCCGGTGCCACCGACGGAGACGATCGGCGCGTCGCCATCGTAGGGTGGATTGGCGAGCACCCACTGCAGCTTGCGGACCTTGCCGCCGCCGTAGCGATCGCTGGTCGCATCGTCACGCTTGATCCACACGCGTGCACCGGCGACGTCGAGCCACGACGTGCGCTCGACCGTCGTCGGCAATCGAGCCCACGCGAAGCGTGCGGGCGGATGCTCGAGCCGTGGCCACAGGGGCCCGCGATCGGTCAGCGCAGGGCTGTCGCTCATCGGCGACCCGAGCCATAGCAGGTCGAGCCACGTTGCGCGCGCGGGCTCGCGTCGCGATGGACCCATTCTCCGGGTGCGCGCGGGCCGGCCGCGTGGCCCGATCCGTGCGTGGAGACGGTACGTGGGCACGGGCGAGACCGCCGCGGACACCCATGAGAAACGGCCGGTAGTGGGGCAATGGGCCGACTCTCGCGGCTGGATCGCCCGCGTGTCGCGTTCGCGACGCATGCGATCCGAGCCCGGCTCGGATCTCGTCCCGAAGCGGCACTTGCCCCCTTCAGCGCACGGATCGAAAGCTCGTGTGCTAAGGTCGAAGCGTCGTGAAAGCCTGTCCCTTCTGCGCGGAACCGATTCAAGACGCGGCCGTGAAGTGCCGATACTGTGGCGAATGGCTCGACCCGAGCCAGCGCCCGTCGGAAGGCGCGCCGAGGCCTTCGTCGCAGACGGTCGTGGCAGCGCCTTCGCCCGCTCCGCAAGCGGTCGCGCAGCCGATCGTGGCACCGCAACCGATCGTGGCACCGCAACCGATCGTGGCACCGCAGCCGATCGCTGCGCCGGCACCGATCGCGGCTGCGCCCGCACCCGCGCCGCGCACGTCGACGATCGTATCGCCGAACGCCGCCGTGCGTGCGCCCGGCGAAGCGCAGGCGCACGCCGAGCCAGCCGCCGCGCCGCGTGAAGAGCCCGCACCGCCGCGCGCATGGGCGCCGCCGTCTTGGCTCGCCGATGGTGGTGCGCATCCAGTCGCGACACCGGTCGGTCCGAACGGGGGCGCGACGCAGGTGCCGATGGCGAGCAACACCGCCACCGGCACACCGGTGATCGCGGCGTTGGCGAGCCCGAGCAGCACGACCGTGGTCGCGCCGCCGCGCAACGATGCACCGCCGCCGACGATCGACGAGGTCGCGCTGCGGATGGAGCGGATCAAGGCGAGCGCCGCCGCGATCCGGCAAGCGATCGAGATCGAAGCGCAGCGCGCTGCGGCGGGTCCGAGCGCAGCACCGATCGAAGCGCCGATGCCGGTGCCTGCACCTGCGCCTCGCATCGCGCCGGCACCGCTTCCGGCCGAGGACGACTTCAGCGACGTCGCGCGTGCGCTCGACGGCCCGCCTGCAGACGTCGGCGTCGTGCGATCGATGCCGCGTTCGTCGAGCGTATCGGGCTCGTTCGATGCACCTGCACCGCCGCCGGCCGCCAACGATCTCGAGCGCTCGTTCCTGGGCGACGACGACTTCGAGGAATCCACCGACGACTTCAGCGAAGGATCGATGAGCGATGGTGCTGCGTTCGCCGCGGCACCGCGACCGATCCCGTGGCGACCGATCTTGATCGCGGCGGGCGTGCTCGTCGTCGTCGGCGCGTGGGCATTCCGCGGCGTGCTCTTCCCGAGCAGCGAAGCGACGGCCGCACCGAGCGATGAAGCTACCGTCGCGGGCGGCAGCGTAGCGCCCGGTGAGAACAAGGAGACGAAGAGCGATCCGCAGGCAGGCAAGGCCGTGACGCCCGAGGCACCGCCGAGCACACCGCAGCCCGGTGCGACGCAGCCCGGCGCGGCGCAGCCTGGTGCGACGCAGCCTGGTGCGACGCAGCCT
>DASZPU010000032.1:0-6148 GCA_035550195.1 Nannocystaceae bacterium | reverse complement strand
AGGTGCGCAGGCGGTGGTCGGTGACGTGCGCCGAGATCGTGCCGAGCTGGCCGAGCACCGCCAGCGTCGAGCGCAGCTCGTGCTCGAAGGTCTCGATCGTGCCCGCGTGCGTCGGGTCCTGCGGACGATCGTAGACGCGGCGCTCGACCACGAGCCCCGCGTAGTCGAGCGAGTGATCGCGCGTCGTCACCGTGCGCGCGCCCCCGGGTGCGGTCACCTCGGTCACGCCGAATCCGCGGAAGCCCCACTGCCCGGTGCGATCCTGGTTGTAGACCGGTGCGTCGTGCTCGTAGCGGGTCACGAGCGCCGGCGCGACACCACCGTCGGCATCGACACCCGGCTCGATGCGGAGCTCGTCCACCGCCCACACGGCATGCGGCACGCGCTCGCTCGTGGCGTGCACCGGCGCGTACGAGAAATGAACGGTCGCACCGCTGCTCTCCTCGACGCGGGCGAGCGCGCGCAGCATCGTGCCGTCCTGCGCCTGCGTGTACGCGTTGTACGTCGTCGCACAGAGCTGCCAGTCGCGATAGTTGTCGTTCTTCGGCGTGCAGTCGCCCGGCCCTTCGTCGTTGACCACCGCCTCGGGCAGACCGTCGCCGTCGAGATCGAGCACGTCGGTCGCGAGCCGCCAGCTGTCCTGTCCCATCAGATTGATCTTCGCGATCGCAGCCCAGTGCCGCATCGTCCAGTGCGCGATCGAGGGATACACCCGACGGAAGCGATCGCCGAGGTTGAGATGCACGACCACACCGGGTGATCCGAAGGCGAACGGCGAGCCGTTCTCGACGAGGTCGACCTCGGGCAGCTCGACGATGTCTTGCAGCCCGTCGAAGTCGACATCGAGCATGCGGATGCGCGCACGCGAGAATCCGTACTTCGTCTGCCCCGCGTGCGAGAGCTCGTAGGCCGCCGATTGCGTCGACCCGATGTTGTTCACGTCGAGTGGCCTGAAGCCGAAGCCCGCGCGCTCGTTGGTCTCGAAGCCGCGACCGGTGTTGTAGTAGACGCGCGGCGCCTGCGAGCCGTCTTGGAAGCGCGCGTCGACGTAGTCGGGCAAGCCGTCGCCGTTCATGTCGTGCAGCGTCGTGAGCTCGAAGCTCTCGCGCTTCCACGGTGCGTCCTGCGGCAGCGGTGGGTTGGTGCCCCACGCCACCTGTGCGGCGTCATGGTTGCGCTGCCCCATGAGGTGCACGCGTGCGCGCTGCGGCATGCCGTTGGGATCGAGCCGTGGTGCACGCCACTCGAACGCGGGCCCCTCGGGTCCGTCGTTGGGCCCGACGAAGTCGAAGCCGTTGCCGAGGAAGACCTGGAAGTGATCCGGCGGACCTTCGCCGGGATCGTCGAAGTCGAAGTCGTTGTTCAGATCGAAGCGCTCGTCGCCGAAGAAGAACGCCGGCATGTGCACCGCATCGAGCAAGCCGTCGCCGTCGATGTCGACGAAGCCGTGCCACGACGACGATGCGACCAGCGGGCCCGAGCCGAGCCGCGACACCGGACGATCGGTCTCGAGCGGGATCGGAGCGAGCACCGGCACCGGCGGTCCGAAGAAGCCGTCGCCGAGGTTCTCGTGGATGCGCAGCACGTAGCGATCGCAGGCGATCTCCGGCCACTGCTGGCACTCGTAGCTCCCCGCGGGCTCGCCCTCGCGACCTTGCTCGAACTGCGACAGCGGCACCGTCGGGTTGTGCGGCAGCCGCGTGTCGGGGCTGCCGGCGCCCATCGGATTGTCGCCGTCGTCGCTGACGCAGGGACACGATTGCCCGCCGCTGCAGTACGGATCGATGTGTCGACCGACGCCGCAACCTTGCGCTTCGCAGCCGACGGTGCCGACCGCACAACACGTGCACGAGCCTTCGTGGCAGCTCAGGACCGGAGTGAGCAGGCCGCAGCAAGCACAGGTGTCGCCCGAGCACGAAGTGCTGGTGCCGGATTCACAGCTCGGCTGATTCTCGTTGTCGGCGAAGATCGGCTTGCCGGGCGGCGCGATCGTCTGACAGATGTCGCGCTCGCCGGTGTGCGTGTTCGTGCACGGGGGCTCGTCGATCGTGCACGCCTCGGCCATCGCACCGAGCCGCGGATCTTCCTCGGGATGGTACTGACGCTCGGAGTCGACGGCGGTGACGAGATCCGGCAGTCCGTCGCCGGTCATGTCCATGAAGCGATAGCTCTGGTAGACCTCCGATTGTCCGCACTTGCCGAGCTCGTGATCGTCGCGGACCTGGCTGAACTGGCCCGCGAGGCTGCACTCCTCGCGGAAGAACAGATCGGTGCCGTCGTTGCGCGTGCCGAGCTCGCCGGGATTGCTGTTGGCCCACGGCACCACCGGCAACACTGGCGAGAGTCCGGGGATCGTCTGCCAACCGAAGCGCCCGCCGACCGCATCCGCTGCACCGGGCTGCCAGTTCGCGGTGCAGTACTGCGGATCGCCCTGCGGATCGGCGTCGAGTCGATCGAGCACGGCATCGCCGTCGAGATCGAGCAGCATGCTGTGCAGGGTCGGCCAACCACCGGCCTTGCCGTCGTGCGTCTCCGAGTCGCCGTGACCGAGGCCCAACAGCGCGGGCCCGTCGTAGGGCTCGCTCAGCTCGGGCTCGCGCGGGCCGTAGAAGAACGACAGCGGCGGCTTCGACGTCGCGGTGCCGTCCGGCGCGATCGCGGTGTCGGTGATCTCGGTCAGGATCCGCAACGGCGCGTGCACGGGATCGTTCGCGCACTGCAGCTCCTCCATGTCGTAGCCGAGCTCGAGTCGGCGCCGTTCGACGAAGGCGCCCTGCGCCTTCACGTCGAGCCGGATCTCCTGCAGCCGCTGCGCACCCACGTAGAGCGGATAGCCGGTGCGGTAGTCGTAGCGCGCGCCGATCGGCACGTCGCTCGTGTCGCCGGGGCAGATGTCGACGTAGGACGCGTAGTCGAACGTGATGCGTGCGTGGTGCGACAGTCCTGCGTTCGCGTTGGCGCCGTACTCGACGTGCGTGAGCGCGATGTCGACCGGCACCTGATCGTGGAACTGATCGAGATTGCGTTCGACCTTCTCGTAGGCGAAGTCGATGCGATTGCCGAAGCGGTCGACGATCCGCGTCACGAAGTAGCGCCCGTCCCATACGCCGGGGCCGGTGGCCGCGTGGGGGCGATCCTTCGACGCGTCGGTCTCGCCGAAGTAGAAGACGCGGCCGTCGGTGAGGTACGCCCGCCAGTGCTCGGTGTCGCCACCGGAGACGACGACGCGCACGTAGCGAGTGCCGTCGGGATCTTCGTGCGCGCGATACTCTTCGTAGCCGACGAAGCCGCTGGGAGGATTCTGCGCCTGACCGACGCGCACGAGTCGCCCACGCGAGATGCTCGCGCGGAACTCGACCGAACGCGCGACGCCGTTCGAGGTGTCGACCGACACGTTGGGGATGTCGAGCGACCAACCCATCGCGACGCCGCCACGGATCGGATTCGTCGACGCATACGTGAGCGCGAGCTGGGGCACGAGCCCACCACGGCTCGGTGCGGTCGGCAGCGGGATCGCGTAGAGCGCAGCGCCGGCATCGCTGACGCTCGCGCCGGACTCCACCGAAGGCGACGACTGACTCGAGCGTTCCGGTGCGCGCACCGGGCCCGCGGTCTGGAAGACGTCGCCGGGATACGCGTACGCGATCGATTGGCCGAACAGCGCGAGCGCTGCGACGGCGCCGAGCAGTGGGCGCTTCATCGGAAATCCTCCTGTGCGAGGGTCGGCTGCGGGCATGCGTCGAGCTGCGTCGCGTCGTTCGCGGCCAACAGACACGAGACCGTGGATTCGGGCGCCGCTTCGCAGGCCGCGAGGTAGTCGTCACCGAGCGCGCGTGCGAGCGCACGCTTGCGGCGTGCGACCGCATGCGGTGCGCCGGCTACGGCTCCGACGCGTCGACTGCGTAGCTCGGACACGTGATCGAGCACTTGCTCGCACGGCGGTGGTGTCGGTGGCTCGACCTCCGAACCACAGCCCATCGACAACACGATCGACACGACGATCCGACGCGCGTGCATGGCTAGCCCCTCGGGCTGCGCTAGACCGCCGTCGTTCGATTTCGATCACTACGAAGATCGGATCAGCGACTCGGTCAGCGCGCCGAGCTGCACCCACGCGCCTTCCTTCATGACCACGAACGGACGCTCGATGAACGCGAGCTGGCCGTGGCCGTCGTGTTGCAGTACCTGCAAGCGGCCCATGCCCCAGCCCATCGGACCGCGTGCGAAGTAGTGCGCGCGCAGCTCGTAGGGGAACGCAGTGGGCTCGCCGGCGATCGCGAAGCACTCTGGACCGAAGCCCGTGGTGATGTCGGCGTAGAGCCGCCCGCCAGACGCGAGTGCCTTCTCCTGATACGACGCGTGACCACCCGCGCCGTCGTGCACGTGGAAGTCGACGTCGTTCGCGTCGGTCTCCCAGGTCAGCACGAAGCGGAGCGAAGGCGCGTCGGCAGGGACGATCCCGTCGGCTGCGAGCAACGCGGCGATCTCGTCCGCTGCGCGCGGATCGGCGGCGCGCCACGCTGCGGCGACGAGCGCGAGGTCCTCGCGCAGCACCGTGCGCGCCTCGGCGAAGCGATCCCAGAGGATCGCAGGCTCGTGCAGCGCGCCCTGCAGCACACGTGCGGCCTCGCCGAGCTCGCCGCGCTTCACCAGCGCCATCGCGAGCCCGCGGTGCGACGCGGGATGATCACGGCGCGACGCGAGCGCGACCCGGTACGAGTCGATCGCGAGCGGTAGCGCAGCACCGCCGACGCGTTCGAGCCGCGCGGCCGCGTGACGACGAAGCTCGGCGCGCGACGGATAGAGGTCGACCAACGATCCATACGCGCGCGCAGCCACACCGGCATCGCCGGCCGCCTCCGCCGCCTCGCCGATCGCGACGAACGCGAGCGCTTCGCCCGGGGCCTCGTCGTGCCAGGCGAAGGCGAGCTCGATCGCATGCTGCGTGTCGCCGTCCTCGATCGCCTTCATCACGTCGAAGAGTCGCCCCTCCCACGGCGTACCCGCCGTGCGCTTCACCTCGGCGTCGACACGCGCGGTGCGATCGATCTGCTGCGCGTGCTCGGTCGCGCGTCGCATGATGCCTTCGAGCTCGGTGCGTTCGGCCGCGAGGTCGAGCTCGCGCGCGGCCGCGACGTGCTGCTCGAGCAGTGCCCAGGCGTCGGCGCTCGGAGTGAACGGGGTCGCGCGCGCGCCTCCGAGCCGGTACTGCACGAACACGCGCGTCGGCGTGCCGTGCTTCGCCGCGTCGAGCCGGCCGCGGGCGAACCGCGTCGAGATGCACTTCGCGAGCTCGGCGTCGTGCACGGTGTCATCGGCGAGGCTCGCATGCGCGACGCGACCGCCGGCGCTCACCAAGAACGCGACGGTCACCGTGCCGCGCAGACGATGATCGCGTTGCCACACGTGGGCGTGGCACCCGCGTACCTGCTCGGTGTACGCGTCGAGGAACCAGCGCAGCGCGCCGCGATCGATCCCACCGACGGCGATGATCGTGCCGCGCTCGACGTTCGGGAGCTCGCGGAGATACGGCACGCTCCACTCGTCGTACCCGCCGAGGTTTCCCCAGACGTCCTCGTCTTCGTTGCCGACGCTGAACGCGGCGCCGTACGGCGAGGCGAGGAACGCCCCGCTTTCCTGCTGCACGTGGCCGAGGATGCCGGCGTTGCGCGCCATCATGTCGGGATCGAAGTCACGCGCCAGCCGTGGAATCGCATCGGCGGGCCCGCGGCGATCGATCCCGAAGTTGCGGTACTCGATGTCGCTCTCCATCACCAACAGCGCGGTGAGATCCGTGAGCACGCGATGGCGGGTCGAGACGTCGACGATCATCCGCGCGAGCGCGTCGCGGCCGCGGGCATCGGTCGGCAGCAGCCGCGAGCGTTGGTGCTGCAAGCGCTCGAGGTACGCACCGATCCACGCGCGCTCGAGCAACGCACCGGAGGTCGCGACCGGCTCCGGCACGAGCTCGGCCGCGTCGCCGAGCCGGATCACGAGCGGCGCTTCTGCGGGGAGATCGGCGTAGACCAGCGCGGTGTCGCCGGGCTGTACGCCCGCGAGCCGCTCGGGCCACACCCAGCGCGCGCCCGCGACCTCGACCGCGAGCTCTTCGTGTGCGCGCGTGCGCAGGCGGTGGATCGCATCGCTC
>DASZPU010000031.1:0-7371 GCA_035550195.1 Nannocystaceae bacterium | reverse complement strand
CCAGCCGCGGGGCGTCTGCTCGAGCGTGATCGCCCGCTGCGGCTCGTAGCGCAGCTGTGCGCGCACGAGGTCTTCACTCAGCTCGATCGCACCCGGGCGCGCGAGCGCTGCTTCGATCGCTTCGACGCGCGTCGACCAGTCCTCGCGCAACGCGGAGGCGAGATCGTCGGCGAGGTAGCGCTCGGCACGTTGCAGCTGCGCCGCGTTCATCGCCGCGATGAAGCCACGGATCGCGGCCGCGGGCGTGCTCGCTCCGCGGGCGCCCGGCAGCCCGTCGACGACGAGCCAGTCGTCGCCCACGTGGGTCCAGCGCAACACGATGCCGCCGTCGTGCACCGTGGTCGCGTTCTTCGCGACCACGCGCAGATCATCGGGCAGCTTCTTCGCCTGCGCGACGGCGTCGGCGCGCTGCTTCGTGTCGGCTTTCCAGCGCGCGACGAACTCTTGGTAGGGCACGCGCGCGCGCACGGAGGGTGCGAGCAGGCCGTAGGCCGCCTGGGGATCGTTGGCTGCGAGCGCGGCGACCCACGCATCGCGCAGGCCTTCGGGCCCGCGCGTCGACTTGCGCTTGCATGCGGGCAACGCGAGCGCGCACAGCAGCGCGACGAGGGCGAAACGCTTCACGTCACGACTCCTTCGCGCTTGTGCAGCAGGGTGTCGCGGGCGAACGCCGGATCCGTCGCGGGATAATCGAGGTTGAAGTGCAGCCCACGGCTCTCGAGCCGCCGCCGCGCACACTCGATCACGAGGTGACCGACGAGCGAGATGTTGCGCAGCTCCAACAGATCGCGCGTGACCCGGAAGCGCACGTAGTACTCGCGGATCTCCTCGCGCACGAGCTCGATGCGTCGACGCGCGCGCTCGAGTCGCTTGTTGCTGCGCACGATGCCGACGAAGTTCCACATGAGCGCGCGCACTTCTTCCCAGTTCGCGGTGACCATCACCGCTTCGTCGGAAGCGACGGCGTCGCCGATGTTCCAGTCGCTCGTGCGCGCGGGCGGCTCGCGCCCGAACTCGTCGCACACCTCGGCGGCTCCGGCCGCGAGCACCACCGCTTCGAGCAAGCTGTTGCTCGCGAGGCGACACGCGCCGTGCATGCCCGACAGCGCCGCTTCACCGGCCGCGAGCAAGCCCGGCACGTCGGTGCGACCCCACGGATCGACGCGAACGCCCCCGCACATGTAGTGCGCCGCCGGCACGACCGGGATCGGCTGCACGCGCGGATCGATGTCGAGCTCCATGCAGCGCTCGAAGATCATCGGGAAGCGCTTGGGCATGAGCTCTTTGTCGAGGTGCGTGACGTCGATGTAGACGCAGCTCTCGCCGCTGCGCTTGAGCTCGGCATCGATCTCGCGCGCGACGACGTCGCGTGGTGCGAGGCTGCCCATCGGATGACGCCCGTCCATCAGCGCCGAGCCGTCTTTGCGACGCAGCACGCCACCTTCGCCGCGCACCGCCTCCGAGACGAGGAAGCTCTTCGCCTCGGGGTGGAACAAGCAGGTCGGATGGAACTGCATGAACTCGAGGTTGCCCACCGTCGCGCCGATGCGATACGCCATCGCGACGCCGTCCGCGGTCGCGACGTCGGGGTTGCTGGTGTAGCGATAGACCTTGCCCGCGCCGCCGGTCGCGAGCAGCGTCACCTTCGCGACGTGGCTCACCACGTTGCCGCTCGGCACGTCGAGGCTGTACGCGCCGAAGCACCCGCGCGTGCCGTCGACCTTCGAGAACGAGAGCAGATCGATCACCATCTGATGGGGAAGGATGGTGATGTTCGGGTGCGCGCTCGCGGCTGCCAACAGTGCGCGCATGATCTCCGCGCCGGTGGTGTCGAGGTGGTGCACGATGCGACGATGGCTGTGTCCGCCTTCGCGACCGAGCACGAGCGCGTCGCCGCTGCGATCCCAGCGCACGCCGTACGTGCTGCCGAGTCGCTCGACGAGCGCGGGCGCCAGCGCGACGGCGCGCTCGACCATGTCGACCTTGCACAGGCCCGCGCCGACCTGCAGGGTGTCGTCGACGTGGGATTGCAGCGTGTCGCCCTCGTCGAACACCGCCGAGATCCCGCCCTGCGCCCACTGCGTGTTGCTGCTCTCGGGCAGCGCCTTCGTCAGCACCGTGACGGTGCCGCGCGCGGCGACCTCGAGCGCGAAGTAGAGCCCCGCGAGCCCGCTGCCGAGCACGAGGTAGTCGCTCTTGCGCGTCTCGGTCATCTGGCGCGCGGACAATAGCCCGAAACGTGGCCGGCGCGGGTGGGCAAGGTATGCTGGGAGGCGGTGCGCTCTCGGACGCTACTCGCAGCGCTCGCGGCCCTGTCGCTCTTCGCGGCCGGACCGGCGGCGGCGCTCGCGGGCAGCTCGACCCGCCGCAACAACTATTACAAGTACACCGACGCGGGCGGCACGATCCACGTGACCAACGTGCCGCGCAAGCAGCGGGGCGCGTGGAAGCTGTGGAAGAGCCTGCCCGGCGAAGCGCAGGGGAACAAGGGCGGCGGTCGACGGCTCGGCGACGATGCACCGGTCGCGCTCGAGGCCGAACGGTTCCATCGCTACGACAGCATCATCCGCGCCGCCGCGACGCGCTATCAGCTGCCCGAGTCGTTGGTGCGCGCCGTCGTGCACACGGAGAGCAACTACTATCCGCACGCGGTGTCGCGTGTCGGCGCGATGGGGCTGATGCAGCTCATGCCGCGCACTGCACGATCGTTGGGCGTGCGCGACGCGTTCGATCCGGCGCAGAACATCCACGGTGGCGCGCGCTACCTGCGGCTGCTCGCGAACCGCTACGGCGGTGACATGGTGCTCGTGCTCGCGGCCTACAACGCGGGCGCCGGCAACGTGGAGAAGTACGGCGGCGTGCCGCCGTTCGAGGAGACCCGCGCCTACGTGAGATCGGTGCTGCGGCGCTACTACGCCTACGAGCGTCAGGCGCAGAGCGGGGCCGCGGAGCTGCGTCGCGCGCCGGCGCGTCATTTGGCGGACTAGTCCGCGCTTGGTGATAGTCTCGCCGGGCCCGTGGCCAATCCCCCGCCGATCCCGGGCGTCACCGAGTTCGCCTTCGGACGCCTGCTCAACCCTGCTCGCGACACGCCGACGTTGTCGCTCACCGCCGACGGCCATCTGATGGTGACGGTGCGCGGCGAGATGATGACGCGCACGGAGGCGGTGCTCTTGTGCAGCGAGAACTTCGAGCTGCGTCCGGTGAATCGCCGCATGCAAGGGCGCGCGGTGCCCGAGGTGTTCGCGCGGCTGGTCTCGTTCGAGGGCGATGGTCATCTCGTGCTCTCGCGCGAGCACGAGCGCTTCCTCGCGCTGCAGCTGCAGCGCGATCTGTGCTTCTTCGTGGAGAGCTACATCTGGGCGATGGAGTCGACGCTCATGTGGGACGTCGGTCAGCTGCCGCGCTCGGGTCGCACGATCCAGCTGGTGCGCATCGCGGGCGAGGGCGCGGTCGCGGTGCGCGTGCCGGGTGAGCTGGTCGCGGTGAAGATCGCTCCGGATCGGCCGTATCGCGTGCACCGGGCCGGCTTCGTGGGCTGGGTGGGCAACGTCGTGCCGCACCTGCAGAACGACAACGCGTTCCTGCACTGCGAGGGCGAGGGCGCGGTGTTCGTGTGCTTGCCGGAGGCGCGCACGTCGAGGCGGCGCGAAGAGTCGGCGCCGATGCTCGGAGCTCGCGCGTGACCGACAAGCCCGAGCGCGTCGGGTGGGATGCGTTCAAGCGCGAGATCCTCAACGCTCCCAACCTGATCACGATCGGCCGGCTCTTCCTGATCCCGCCGGTCCTGTGGCTCATCGATCCCACCGATCCCATTCGCAACTTCATCGCGACGATCTTGTTCGCGACCGCGAGCGGGCTCGACATCCTCGATGGTGTGCTCGCCCGGCGCATGGGGCTCATCACCGTGTTCGGGCAGTTCGTCGATCCGCTCGCCGACAAGCTGATGGCGATGTCGGTGATGATCTGGCTCGTGCAGGTCGATCTACTGCCGCCGTGGGTGGTGGTCGTGATGATCGGGCGCGACTTCTACATCTCGGGGTTGCGCTCGGTGGCGGCGAAGCAGGGCGTGGTGATCGCGGCGGCCGAGGGCGGCAAGCTCAAGACCGTGTTCCAGCTGGTCGGCATCTGCTGCGTGATGGCGCGCTACACCTACGAGATGCCGCTGTCGGGCGACATGAGCTTCTACTCGATCGGCATGGTGTTCCTGTACATGTCGCTCGCGCTGTCGATCATCAGCGCGGTGCAGTACACCGCGGCGTATCGCCACGAGCTGATGAACCAGAAGATCGGTTGAGATGGAGGTCCTCGACGAGCCGTGGCTCTTCGATCCGATCGCGCGTGCGGCCGCGATCGCGGGGCTGGCCGCCAGCGATCCGCCGGCGCTCGCGTGGCTCGACGGTGGCGACGACGGGCGCAGCTTCGTAGGCGATCGCGCGGACGTCGTCATCGAAGACGATGCGATCGCGGCGATCGAGCGCGTCGATCGCATGTGGCGTGCGTCGCCGCAGCAGGTGTGGCTGGGGTGCATCTCGTTCGACTTCGCGGCGGACCTCGTGCGCGGGCGAAAGCCGGTCGCGCGCGCGTTGCCGGGCGTGCTCTTGCGGCGCTATCCCGCGGCGCTCGAGCTCGGGCCGGTCGTGCGCGCGCATCCCAGTCGGGCCGCGGCTGCGGGGTTGATCGAGCGCATGCAGCACGCGCACGCCGAAGCCGCGGATGCGTGGCCGCTCGACGAGCTTCGCGCGTTGCTCGACGCGGCGAGCTACCGGCAGCGCGTCGCCACTGCGCAGCGCCACATCGTCGCGGGCGACACCTATCAGGTGAACCTCGCGCAGCGCTTCGCGGCGAAGTGGCGCGTGCCGATCGGCGCAGGCGAGCTCGCCGCGCGTGCGGCCGCGCTGTACTTGAAGCTGCGTGCGCGTGCGCCTGCCGAGCTCGGTGCGTGGCTACGGGCGCCCGCGGGCGTGATCCTCTCGAACTCGCCCGAGACGCTGCTCGAGCTGCGCGACGGCGTCGCGTTCAGCCGTCCGATCAAAGGCACGCGCCCACGCGGCGCGACGCCGGATCAAGACGCACGCGAGCGCGCCGAGCTGCGTGCGTCGGAGAAGGATCGCGCCGAGCACCTGATGATCGTCGACCTCGTCCGCAACGATCTCGGCCGACTCGCGCTGCCGGGCTCGGTGATCGCACCGGCAGAGCCCGAAGAGCTGGCGCTGCCGACGGTGCATCATCTCGTGAGCGAGGTGCAGGCGACGCTGCGCCCGGGCATCGGCCTCGCGGAGCTCGTGCGGGCGCTCGTCCCGGGCGGCAGCGTGACCGGTGCGCCGAAGCGCCGCACGCTCGAGATCATCGAGTCGCTCGAGGACGCACCGCGCGGCATCTACTGCGGCGCGATCGTGCTGCTCGAGCCCGGCGGCGTGCGCATGAGCATCCCGATCCGCACGGGCATCCTCGATCGCGAAGGCCTGCACCTGCACGCCGGCGGCGGCATCACGATCGACAGCGACCCCGAAGCGGAACGCGAAGAGACCTGGGCGAAGACGCGAGCCTTCGCGCCGTGATCACTCGTCGGCGGCCGCGTTCTCGATCGGCTTCGGGGCGGGCTCCGGCTTCGCCGGCGCAGCCACGGCCTTCGCGCTGCCGGCCTTCATCGCGTCGATCGCGTCGCCGTGCTTGGTGAGGAAGATGAAGAGCAGGCCCACGCCGAACACGAGCGCGATGTCGGCGACGTTGAACGTGGGCCAGGGTTGGTTCGGCCAGTAGAAGACCTTGATGAAGTCGACGACGCCGTAACGATCCTCGCCGCGCACATCCATGATGCGCACGAGTCGATCGTGGAGGTTGCCGAGCGCACCGCCGGACACCAACGCGATCGCGACGTAGGCGCTGCCCCAGCGCGTCGGCAGCGTGCGCGCGAGCTTCACCATGTACGCGAGCGCGAGGATCGTGACGATGATGAAGACGACGCGCGCGTACGAAGCGTCGCGCAGGAAGCTGAACGCCGAGCCGGTGTTGAAGCCGAACTCGAAGTACGCCCAGTTCTTGATGACCGTGACGGTCTTGCCCTCGCGCAGGTGCTCCCACGCCCACGCCTTCGTCCACAGATCGAGCCCGAGCGTGATCGCAGCGACGATCGCGAGCAGCACGATCCGCTTCTGACGCGGTGGCTCGTCGGTCGCAGCGAGGTCGGGGGCAGGGGCGTCGGCCATGGCGGCGCGGAGCATAGCAGGCGTCAGCGACTCGCGCGGCGTAGACCGAGCACGCCGAGCACGAAGAGCGCGATCGCGACCACCTGCGAGCTCGACAGCGCGAGCGGCTGGCCCGCGGGCAGCCCGAGCAGCTCCGCGAGCGGCGGCACCGCGAGCTGGAACAGCAAGCCGCGCGTGTCGTCACCGCGGAACATCTCGGTGCAGAAGCGCAGGATGCCGTAGGCGATCGCGTAGCGGCTGGCCTGGCGCCACGGCGCCTCGATGCCGCGGGTGATCCGGATGAACGCGAGCGCGCCGGCGATCGCGAGCAGCCCGAAGGCTTCGTACAGCTGCACGGGATGCAACGGCACCGTGTGATCGCCGTGCATGGCCGCGCCTTCGTGCAGCACCACCATCGACTCGGGCCCGAAGCTCGCGCCCCAGCTCCCATCGGTGGGCGCGCCCCAACAGCAGCCCGCGAACCAACAGCCGAAGCGACCGAACGCGTGGCCGAGCGCCATCCAGGTCGCCGCGAGATCGCACATCGTCGCGAACGTGGTGCCGTAGCGGCGCGCGAGCAGCACCCACGACGCGATGATCGCGAGCAGCGAGCCGAAGAACACGAAGCCGGTGCCGTCGGACACGAGCAATCGCATCGGGTCGGCGATGTACTCGCTCGGCACCGTGAGCACGTGCAGGATGCGACCGCCGACGAACGCACCGAGCGCGAGCGCGAGATAGAAGTCGACGAAGAACGAGAACGTGCGCCCGGCTGCGATGCCGCGCCGCTGGGTGTCCCACCACAGCCCCGGCATGCTCGCGATCGTGCCGACGAGGATCAGCGTGCCGTACGCGTTGGCGGTGCCACCCCACGGCAGCGGAAAGAGCGTCGGATGCATCGCGGCATCCGCATGCTATCAGCGGCGCGCAGGTCGATCGCGCAGCAGATCGAACAGCGCCGGACGACGGCGGCGCGGCCAGCCGTCGGGGCCCGAGCCCAGCGCCTTGCGGCCCCGCGACACGCGTTGATCCATCGCTTGGCGCGACAGGCCTTCGAGCGCGAGCGGATGCTGCTCCTGCAGCTCGTGCAGCTCGACGCGCTGCTCGCCGAGCAGGTTCGACAGCGCGTTCTCGAGGAGCACCGCCTCGGGCAATCGCAGCTCGCGCAGCGCACCACGCAGCC
>DASZPU010000030.1:0-2761 GCA_035550195.1 Nannocystaceae bacterium | reverse complement strand
CGGTCTCACCGAACTTCAACCTCGGCGAGCTCGCGCAGGCGGTGAAGGGCCAGTACGCGATCGTGCTCCCGAGCGCGGTGCAAGCACTGCAGGATCTCCGCGACGCCGCCGGTGCGATCAACGTGAACTCGGGCTATCGCTCGCCGGACTACAACGCGCAGATCGGCGGCGCCGGCTACTCGCGCCACATGTACGGCGACGGCTTCGATCTCGATCCGGTCAGCGTCACCATCGACGCGCTCGAAGGCCTGTGCACCGGGCAGGGTGGCTTCCTCGTCGAGTACGAGACCCACGTGCACTGCGACTGGCGCGACACCGATCTCGCGGTCGAGTTCTTCGGCCCGCCCGATGCCGCCGCACCGCCATCGTCACCGCCGCTCGTCGCCGAGCTCCACGACGAAGACGGCGTGTGGTGGGTCGAGCACGAGGGCTTCGACGAGGGCGAGCCGGTGCACCGCTGGATCGCGCGCGATGGCGACGGCCGCGTGCTCGCCCGCGCCAGCGGGCGCATCTTCGTGCCGCCGGTCGACGCGACGCACGTCGAGCTCGACGTGGGCCGCGTGCTCGTGCTCGACGCGTCGATCGACTGAAGTACCAGAGGTCGGACTCGAACCGACATGACCGCGAGGGCCGGCGGATTTTGAGTCCGCTGCGTCTACCAGTTTCGCCACTCTGGCAAGTGGGCGAACGAGGTAGCACGGCGCACGGCACCCGAGCAAGCGCCGCCTTTCGAGGGCGCTGCAAGATGCAAGCGGCGCCTTGCGAGATGCAATCCGATGGGGCGGCCCGTGCGACGCATGCGAACGCGGATCTCCGCGTCGTTGCACGCGCGCGTCTTGCGGATCGCCGTTCGCAAGAGTAGTGACGCGGCATGTCGGCGGACGCGTCGGCGGGTGAGCCCCTGGCAGCGACGGAAGCTCCCGCCTCCGCGGACGCGTCGTCTGCGAGCGCGGCGGAGCACGACGACGATGCCGCGGAGTCGGGCGGCGATCGCAAGCAGGTCCACGGCAGCCATCGCGCGCTCGTGCTCGCGGCGCTCGGCGTCGTCTACGGCGACATCGGCACGAGCCCGCTGTACGCGTTCCACGAGTCGGTGCACCACATCCACGAGCCCGATGCGCCGCACGTGCTCGGGATCCTCTCGCTGTTCTTCTGGTCGATCGTGCTCGTCATCGCGATCAAGTACGTCGCGCTGGTGCTGCGCGCCGACAACGACGGCGAGGGCGGCATCCTGGCTCTGCTCGCGCTCGCGCCCCATCGCCCGCGCAAGCAGCCGACCTCGCTCGGCTGGATCACGCTCATGGTGATCTTCGGCACCGGCCTGTTGTACGGCGACGGCATCATCACGCCGGCGATCTCGGTGCTGTCGGCGGTCGACGGGCTGAAGGTCGCGTCGTCGGATCCCGGCTACCGCGAGGTGATCGGTCACATCATCGTGCCGCTCACCTGCGTGATCCTGGCCGCGCTCTTCGCCGTGCAGCGCAGCGGCACCGCGCGCGTCGGCCGAGCGTTCGGCCCGGTGATGATCGTGTGGTTCACCGTGCTCGGCTTCCTCGGCCTCGTGCGCATCGTGCAGGAGCCCACCGTGTTGCAGGCGATCTCGCCGCATCACGCCTATCAGTTCCTCACCACCGCGCGCGCCGACGTGATCGCGGTGCTGGGCTCGGTGGTCCTGTGCATCACCGGCGGCGAGGCGCTCTACGCCGATCTCGGACACTTCGGCCGTCGCCCGATCGGCGCGGCCTGGTATCGCATCGTCATGCCGGCGCTCCTGCTCAACTACTTCGGACAAGGCGCGCTGGTCATCGCGAATCCCGGCGTCACGCACACGTTCTGGGGCATGGTGCCCGAGGGCGTCGCCACGATCGCCCTGGTACTCTTGGCGACCGCGGCCACCGTCATCGCATCGCAGGCGCTCATCACCGGCTGCTACTCGATCACGCGCCAGGCCGCGCAGCTCGGCTTCTTCCCCCGCGTGAAGGTCGTCCACACCTCGCGCCGCACCGAGGGCCAGATCTACGTGCCCGGGGTGAACTGGGCGCTCGCGATCGCGTGCATCGTGCTCGTGCTCGCGTTCCGCCAGCCCGGCGCGCTCGCGGCCGCGTACGGCGTCGCGGTCACCGGCACCATGCTCATCACCACGATCGTCTTCTTCGTGGTCGTGCGCAGTCGGTGGTCGTGGCCGCTCGCGCGTGCGCTGCCGATCCTGCTCGTGTTCGGCGTGATCGATTCCACCTTCCTCGGTGCGAACCTCGTGAAGGTGATCGAGGGCGGCTGGGTCACGCTCGCGGTCGGCTTCGCGATGTGCCTCGTCATGATCACGTGGAAGCAGGGCCGCGCGCTCGTGCACGCGTCGCTCGCGAGCTCTGCGATTCCGTTGGCGATGGTCGCCGACGGTGCCGACGACGACACCATGCGCACGGCCGGTGTCGGCGTGTTCATGGCCCCCGATCCCGACGCGACGCCGCTCGCGTTGCTGCACTACTTCAAGCACAGCAAGGTCTTGCCGCGCACGGTCATCTGCACGAGCGTGCTGGTCTCGCCGGTGCCGTGGGTGCCCGGCGCGGGCCGTGCCGAGGTCGAGCCGTTCGGCCACGGATTCTGGCGCATCACGCTGCGCTTCGGCTTCATGCAATCGCCGCACGTGCCAGGTGCGTTGCGACGGATCTGTGCCGAGCGCGGCATCCCGTTCCCCGAGAACGACGTCAGCTACTTCGTCGGCCGCGAGCACTTCCTGCCCACCGGCACCGGCAAGATGGCG
>DASZPU010000029.1:0-3427 GCA_035550195.1 Nannocystaceae bacterium | reverse complement strand
TGATGCCTTCCGCGAAGTCGCGCGTGATCTCGCCGGTGTCGGAGACGACGCGCGTGCTGTCCTTGGGCAGCAGATCGCGATCGAGATCCTCGACGATCGTCGCGCCGGCAGGGAGGTCGTCGACGCGATCCCAGTCGAGCTCCTTCGCGTCGGGCAACGCGACGAGCACGCGACTCTGCTCGAAGCCGGTGCGCAGTGCGGCGCTGTTGTAGGGATTGCGCGCGCGCAGATACGTGTCGGCCACCGACGGACGAACGACGATCGTCTGCTTCGCGCGCGCGACGTCGCCGCGTCGGAACATCACCGCGGCGGCGGGCATGAGCGCGGTGATCTCGGGATCGACCCAGCTCGAGAACAGCGACACCGATCGCGGCGGACCGAGCACGTCCTGCACGTGGCTGTAGAGCACCGGCGCGTCCCAGCCCTGCAGCGCCGAGATCGCCGCGACGTACAGCGGCGCCTCGAAGCGATCGCGCGCGGGCAGGGGCACGTTCCATTCGCTGATCGTCACGGGCTTGCCGACCGCGGCGCCCATCGCCGGCCACGACATGAACGTGGGCTCGAAGTGCGGGTTGCTGCTCGACATCTCCGCGGGCCCGTAGCTGTGCACGTCGATCGCGTCGCCGCTGCGCAGCGGTGACAGCGAGAAGAGCGACTGATCGGCCCACAGGCTGGTCGGCACGATCGGCACCTTCACACCGAGCTTGTGCAGCCCCGCGATCGCGCGGCGATCCCAGGCGTGCTCGATCTCCGCGAGCACGAGCTTGGCGGGGCCGGGCTCCCACGTGCGCAGCGCTTGCTCGAGCGGCAGGCCGTTCTTCTTGGTGATCTCGGTCATGCGCGTGCGCATGAGCGCTTCGTGCACGGGCCGACCGGAGCCCGGGATCATGTACTGCCCGAAGTGGAAGGTGACGTCGTTCTCGTTGGTGACGAGCACGAACGCGACCGCGGGGTCGGTGGCGATCGACTTCCCGGTGTAGCGATTGTTCCGCGACAGGTATTGCTCGGCGAAGCTCTGCATGAGCGCTTCGATGCGCGGATCGACGTAGTTGAAGCCGTGGCCGTCGCCGTCGGGCAGCTCGTTGAAGCCCGCGATCGCATCGCCGGGCAGGAAGCGGCGCCCGACGTGCAGATCGAGCCACACGTAGATGCCGACGTCGGACAGACACTTGATCCACCAGTCGATCGCGTCGAGCGACTCGGAACGCAGTCGTCGCGTGCCGGGCTCGAACACGTTGGGCTCGACCCACGCGGAGTCGTGGTGATGGATCCGCACGAGGTTGTAGCCGAGCGCGGCGAGTCGCTTCGCTTGGCGTTGGACCGCGGCTTTGTCGGTGCCGAAGAGCGCGTACGCGGCGACGTTGGTGCCCCAGAAGCGCACCGGCGTGCCGTCTTCGAACACGAGCTCGTCGCCGTTCGCCTTCACGCGACCGTGCTTGCCCGCCGGTGCGTCGCCGAGGAACGAGACGTCGACCGGCCAACCGTCGTGCTCGACGATGCCCGCGGGCCACGCCTCGCCGGCTTCGCCGTAGCGCTCGCGGGTCGAGCGACGCACGCGACCGGCTTCGGGGATCGTCACGGTGAGCGTCGCGTGACGACTCGCGGCCTTCATGTCGCCCGCGATGACGATCGCGCGCACCTTGCCCGCGACCCCGGGCTCGCGCACGAAGCCGAACGCGTCACCGCCGAGCGCGAGCTCGACGGTGTCCTTGCCGCTGCCGATCGTGAGCGTCTTCTGATCTTCGGAGAGCTTCCACGTCGGCGCACTGCCGCCCCACAGACCCGGCGCTTCGATCACGTCCAGCTCGAGGCCACCGCCGGGCACGCCCGCGAGCGCGCGTCGCAGCGTGACGTTCCATCCGATCGCGATCGCGTGCTCTTTCGGCGCGACCGTGCCGGCCACGCGCAGATCCAGCGGTGCGGCATCGATGACGAACGGGTGTCGGCCCGCGCTCGGCGCCTCGCTGCGCAGCTCGGGGTTCGCCCAGCGATACCCGGCCTCGAAGAACACGTAACGCGAGCGGATCACGTCGGTGTTGCGATGGCGCACGCGCACGCCACCGTCGTCGGTCGGCTCGATCGTCCAACCGTCGCTGGTGGGCTCGCGCTCGACCGGTGAGGGCTTGCTGGGCGGGAGCGGACGATCGGCGATCGGCCGCTTCGGCGGCGGATCCTCCGGTGGGTTGCTCACGCGCGGACACGCGACGACGACGAGCGCGATCGAGCACAGGGCAAAGGAACGGAGCGACATCGACGAGCGTGGAGTGTCTGCTAGCATGCCGCCGATGTCGACCGATGCGCTCCGTCCCCTCGACGTGGCCCGCTTGCAGCGGGAGTTCCGCAACGCGGAGCCGTTTCCGTTCATCGTGATCGACGAGCTGCTCACGCCGGAGTTCGCCCGCGAGGTGTCCGAGGCCTACCCCACCTTCGAGAACGCGCTCGCGAAGGGCTTCGCGTTCGACTTCGTCAACGAGAAGAAGAAGGTGCAGGTCACCGACGCGAGCAAGTTCCCCGCGGCGGTGAAGCGGCTGAACGATGCGATCTCGTCGGAGACGTTTCGCAACCAGCTCAGCGAGATCACCGGCATTCGCAATCTACTCGCCGACGAGCAGCTCATCGGCGGCGGCATGCACGTGATGGGCTCGGCGGGTCGGCTCGACGTGCACGTCGACTTCAACCTGATCGAAGAGCGGCAGATCCATCGCCGGCTCAACATCCTCATCTACCTCAACCCGGTCTGGAAGGACGCGTGGGGCGGGTACATCGAGCTGTGGGACAAGGACGTGCGGCGCTGCCATCACGCGTTTTTGCCCGCGTTCAATCGCTGCGTGATCTTCGAGACCAGCCAGATCAGCTTCCACGGCGTGTCGGCGGTCGAGTGCCCGGCCGACGTCGAGCGCAAGTCGTTCGCGGCCTACTACTACACGCGCGAAGCTCCGCCGGCCTACGACGGTCGCACGCACAGCACGATCTTCCGCGCGCGACCCGACGAGCTGTTGCGCGGGCTCGTGCTCATGCCCGCGGAGAAGCTGCAGCGCCAGCTGAGGCAGCAGGTCGAGCGCGCGAAGCGGGGCGTGAAGCGAATCGCCCGCGTGGTCGGCCGTTGACGGCGGAGTGACGCGCCGCGTAGCTCGTCACATCGGAGACCACCATGCGGCTCGCGCTGCTACGTGACGAGTCGACACAAATGCCGGCAGTGGATCCGGAGGTGACGAACCTCAGCATCTGGCATTGCAAGTACCAGACGCTCCGACCCATCGCGGCGCTGCGGAAGCTGCGTACACTCGTCATCGCGAGCTACCTGGACGACACGTTGTCGCCGCTCGAGCTGCTGACCGAGCTTCGCTATCTCGAGATCCTCCATCTGCCGAAGGTGCAGGATCTTGCTCCGCTCACGCGGTTGACACAGCTGGAGGTGCTCAAGCTC
>DASZPU010000028.1:0-7431 GCA_035550195.1 Nannocystaceae bacterium | reverse complement strand
TTGATGGCACTCGCACGTGACGCGATCGCGATGGCGCGCCGCATCGGCGACGCGGACACGCTGCGCGCGACGCTCTCGGCTGCGAGCTTCGCGATGGCGGCCAACGTCGTTGCACCGAATCGCGTCGACGTGATGCGCGAGCTCGGCGAGCGCGGGCGTGGCCGCGGTCTCGTGCAGCCACCGCGCCGCGCGTGCGTGCAGGCTCGCGCGGCGCCCGACCTCGATCGCGTCGTAGAGCGCCTGTCGCAACAACACGTGCGTGAAACGCCATCGCGGCGGATCGTCGAACGCCTCCACGAGTCCGGCATGTGCGGCGGGCTCGACCGCCACGCGGCCTTCGATCTCGGTGATGCCGGCGACCGCAGCGAGCTGCGCCGCCGCGAACTCGCGACCGAGCACCGCTGCAGCTTCGAGCACGCGCGACGAGTCCCGCGGAATCAACGAGAGCCGCGCTCGTAACACCTCGTGGATCCCTTCGGACTGCCGCGCCGTGGTCGTGGACAGCTGCAACAACTCGCGCAAAAAGAGCGGGTTGCCTTCGGTCTGTGCGTAGAGCTCGTCGGCCTGTTCGCGCGACGGTGCGCTGCCGGTCGCGTGCGCGACGAACTCTTCCACCTCGCGGCGATCGAGACGAGCGAGCGGCAGCAGGCAGCCTTCGCGCGAGATGCGAGCGAGCAGGGGACGGAGCTCGTCGGCGAGCCTCGCCTCGGCGTCACGGTAGGTGCCGACGATCATCAGCGGGCGCGTGCGGAGCTCGCGAACGATGAAGTGCAGCAGCTCCAACGACGACGCGTCGGCGGCGTGGAGATCGTCGAGCACGATCAGCCGCGGTGGCGGGACCGCAGCATGCACGGCGCGTGCGATCTGCTCGAAGAGCGCGAAGCGATCGACCGGTGTCGGCGACGGCGCGACCAGGCGATCGAGCACCGCGAGCTCGGGCGCGATCGGGCGCAGTGCCTGCAACAGCGGCCAGAACGCCGGCGCGCCGCCGGCCTCCCACGCGCGCCCCCAGTGCACCGGAGCTCCCCGGGCCGCAGCTCGCCGCGCGCATTCGTCCGCGAGCCGTGTCTTGCCGATGCCCGGCTCGCCGGTGAGCAGGAACAAGCTTCCACGCCCGACTGCCAGGTCGTCGAGCCCCGCCTCGAGCTCGGCCAGCTCGCGCGTGCGACCGAGCCACAGCTTGTGCCAGCCGGGGAGCTTCTGCACCGTGACGACCGCCTCGTCACAGTGTGCCAGGGTTTGTCACGCCCCGAGCTCGTCACCACGGAGGTAGCGAGATGACCATCCAAGCTCTGCAGGAATTCATCGGACGACACATGGCATCCGCCGGGGCGTTGACCGCCTTGGCCGCGGCACTCGACGCACGTGCGAGCGGTGCACCGCTCGACCCCGCCGTGGGCGCGCGGGTGCAAGAGCTGCTCGAGACACTCGGCGGCGGTGGCCTGCTCGACGAGGTCGGCGTGCAGGAAGCGACCATCATGCGCTCGCTGATCCGCGCGATGCATCTGCTCGACGGCAAGCTCCTCTTCGCGGAGACGCGTGCGATCGGTTGGTCGCACGCGGAGCCCGAGATCCTCACGTCGATCGGCGAGACCGCGCGCATGCACGCGCTCTCGGCGACGCGCGAGATCATCCCCGCGTGCGCCGGGCTCGCAGAACGCATGCGTGCGCCCGGGGCTGCGATGCTCGACGTCGGCGTAGGCGTGGCCGGCACTGCGATCGCGATGGCCCAGATGTGGCCCGAGCTCGCGATCGTCGGCATCGACGTATGGCAGCCCTCGCTCCGACTCGCGCGCGAGAACGTCGAGCGCGCGGGGGTCTCGGCGCGCATCAGCTTGCGTGAGCAGAGTGTCGAAGCGCTCGCGGACCGCGACGCGTACGACTACGTCTACTATGCGAACGCGTTCATCCCCGAGCGCGTCGCGATCGCGGGGCTCGAGCGTGCTCACGCGGCGCTGCGTCCCGGTGGCTGGGTCTCGATCGCGGTGAGCAACGACACTGCGCCGGCACCGATCGCTGCGCTCTTCCGTTTGCGCGAGACGCAGTGGGGCGGGCCGGCATGGAATCCCCCGCAAGGCGAGCAGGTGCTGCGCGACGCCGGCTACGTCGACGTGCATGCGCTGCCGACCACGCCGACGGCGATCGTGCGCTGGGTGGTGGGTCGCTGCGCCTGAGTCGTGGCGATCACCCGCCGCGGTCGAAGCCGGGATACAGCGTCATGCCGCCGTCGACGAAGAGCGTCGTGCCAGTGACGTAGTCGGAATCGTCGGACGCGAGCCACACCGCGGCGCGGGCGATGTCGTCGGGCTCGCCGATCCGCTGATACGGCACGAGCTGCATCAGCGATGCGTACGCGTCGGGGGTGTCCCACGCGGTCTTGTTGATCGGCGTGCGGATCGCTCCCGGTGCGATCGAGTTCACGCGGATCCGCTTCGCCGCGAGCTCCTGCGCCATGCTCTTCATCATCAGCATAACGCCGCCCTTGCTCGCGGCGTAGTTGACGTGGCCGGCCCAGGGGATCACTTCGTGCACCGAGCTGATGCACACGATCTTGCCGGCGGCGCGCGACACTTCGGGCACGACACCGCGGCGCAGGAACTCGCGCGCGGCTTCGCGGGCGCACAGGAACTGGCCGGTGAGGTTCACGCCGATCACGGTCTCCCACTGCGCGAGCGTCAGCTCGTGCAGCGGTGCGTCGCGTTGCAGGCCCGCATTGCACACCACGATGTCGAGCGTGCCGAGCTCTGCGATCGCGCGCTCGAACATCGCGAGCACCTCGGGCTCGCGCGACACGTCGGCGCGGTGCACCAACGCGCGCACGCCCGACGCCGTGATCGCGTCGGCCACCTGTGCGGCTTCGGTCTCCTTGCCGACGTAGTTCACCACCACGTCCGCGCCGGCCTGTCCGAGCGCGATGGCGATCGCGCGACCGATGCCCGACGAAGCGCCGGTGACCAGCGCACGTTGTCCACGCAGAGGCAGATGCATGATCGGGGAACCCCAGGCGCGCTGCGACGTTTCAGCGCCGCGGTTGCAAGAGCTTCGCGACGAGCCCGGTCCACCCGGTCTGGTGCGACGCGCCCACACCGTGGCCGTCGTCGCCATGGAAGTACTCGTGGAAGAGCACGAGCTCGCGGAAGTGCGGATCGCTCTGCAACAGCTCCGCGTCGCCGTGTGCGGGGCGACGACCATTGCCGTCCTTCAGGAAGATGCGCGTGAGCCGTCGCGAGAGCTCGTCGCCGATCTCCGCGAGCGAGCACAGCCTGCCCGAGCCGGTGGGCAGCTCCACGCGGAAGTCGTCGCCGTAGTAGTGGTGGAAACGCTGCAGCGACTCGACCAGCAGGAAGTTGATCGGGAACCAGATCGGCCCGCGCCAGTTCGAGTTGCCGCCGAACAATCCGGTGGTGCTCTCGCCGGGTTGGTAGCTCACCTCGAGCCCGTGCCCGTCGATCGGCAGGCGATAGGGCGCATCGCGGTGACACGCCGACAGCGAGCGCACGCCGAAGTCCGAGAGGAACTCCTGCGGATCGAGCATGCGCGCGAGCAATCGCTTCAGTCGATGACCGCGCAACAACGACAGCAGCCGACGCTCGCCCTTGCCCGGCACCTCCCAGCGCGACACCAGCGACGCGAGCTCGGGACGGTTCGCGAGCACCCACTCGAGCCGCGCAGCGAAGCCCGGCACCTTCGCGAGCAGCTCGGGCTCGAGCACCTCCACCGCGCACATCGGGATGAGGCCGACGAGCGAGCGCAGTCGCAGCGGCACGCGGCGACCGTCGGGCAGGCTGAGCACGTCGTAGTAGAAGTCGTCGTGCTCGTCCCACAGGCCGATGCCGCCGTCGCTGGTCGTCGTCATCGCCTCGGCGATGTGGAGGAAGTGCTCGAAGAACTTGGTCGCGACGTCTTCGTAGACCGGATCGTGCGCGGCGAGCTCGAGCGCGATGCGCATGAGGTTGAGCGAGTACATCGCCATCCACGCGGTGCCGTCGGCTTGGTTGATGAAACCACCGGTCGGCAAGGGCGCGCTGCGATCGAACACGCCGATGTTGTCGAGCCCGAGGAAACCGCCCTGGAAGATGTTGCGACCCTCGCCGTCTTTGCGGTTCACCCACCAGGTGAAGTTCAGCATCAGCTTGTGGAAGACGCCTTCGAGGAAGCGCAGGTCGCCGTCGTCGCCGCGGTGACGCTGATCGATCTTGAACACGCGCCACGCGGCCCACGCGTGCACCGGCGGATTCACGTCGTCGAACGCCCACTCGTATGCGGGCAGCTGCCCCGAGGGATGCATGTACCACTCGCGGGTGAGCAGCACCAGCTGCGACTTCGCGAAGTCGGCGTCGATCATCGCGAGCGGGATGCAGTGGAACGCGAGATCCCAGCTCGCGTACCACGGGTACTCCCACGTGTCCGGCATCGAGACGATGTCGGCGTTGTTGAGGTGACGCCAGCCGCGATTGCGACCGTGCTTGCGTTCGCCGGGTGGATCGGGCTGGGCAGGGTCGCCGTCGAGCCAGCGGCGCACGTCGTAGTGATAGAACTGCTTCGACCAGATCATGCCGGCGAAGGCCTGGCGTTGTACGAGGCGTGCGTCTGCATCGGCGATGCGATGTTGCAGCGCGTCGTAGAAGGCATCGGCTTCGCGCCGACGCTCGGCGAATGCGGCGTGCAGCTGCGCGTTCGTGCGTGGGCGTTCGTCCGGCGATAGGCGCACGCGCACCTCGACTTCCGCTCCGGGCGCGACGACGAAGCGGTGGTGCACGCCCAGCTTGGTGCCGGAGGCATCGCCGAGCGCGGAACGATCGCCGCCGACGATCGCCTCGTGGAACGCGTCTTTGAACGGCCCGCGTGCCGTGATGTCGCCGAAGAGCCGGCGCACGTTGGTGTCGTTCTCGGTGAACAGCGCGTCGGCGTCGGGATCGTGGTGGACGAAGCGGCGGCCGAGCGTCGCGTCGTCGGCGACCACGAGACCGGGTTTCGTGACGTGCATGCGCGGACGCACCGCGTCGTGCGACCACGCCCAGCGGTTGCGGAACCAGACCTGCGGCACGATGTGCAACGGCGCTTCCACATCGCCGCGATTGATCGCGCGCACGCGCATCACGATGTCGCCGGGCGCGAGCTGCACGTACTCGACGAACACGTCGAAGTAGCGCGAGTGCTCGAAGACACCGGTGTCGAGCAGCTCGAGCTCTCGTTCCTCGCGCGCCCGTGCACGATTGCCTTCGACGAGCTGCGCGTAGGGAAATGCGGCCTGCGGATACTTGTAGAGCAGCTGCGCCCACGCGCCCGAGGGCAGCGCGTCGGTGTACCAGTAGAGCTCCTTCACGTCCTCACCGTGGTTGCCTTCGCCGTTGGTGAGGCCGAAGAGGCGCTCTTTCAGGATCGGATCGCGCTCGTTCCACAGCGCGACCGACATACACAGGATCTGCTCGGCGTCGCTGAAACCACCGAGCCCGTCCTCGCCCCAGCGATATGCACGGCTGCGCGCATGATCGTGGGGGAACGAGTCCCACGCGTTGCCCCACGCGCTGTAGTCCTCGCGCACGGTGCCCCACTGGCGCTCGCTGAGGTACGGGCCCCACGCTTTCCACGACGTGGTGCCCGCGGCGTCGCTGGCGAGTCGCTCCCGCTCGGCGGCGAGCAACGCGAAGATCGGTGCTTTCGCGATCGTGTCCATCACTGCTCCTGGGATTGCACGAGCTGTACGGCGTGCCCGTCGGGATCCGCGACCACGAATGCGCGCGCATCGTCGCTGCAGCCGATGCACGGGCTGGTCGCGCGCGACGACATGCGCACGCCGGCGTCGCGCAGCTTCACGATCGTGTCGTCGAGATCCGCGACGGCAATCGTCGTCTCGGCGTGCGCGGGATCGTCCGCGCGCGTCGGAGAATTTCCGGAGAACGCGAGCCCGGGCGCGACGTACTCGAGTAGCTCGACGCCGGGGCCGTTCGGCCCGCGCAGCGCCGTGATGCGCACGCGTGCACCGTCGACGCCGGACAGCCGCGCCTGCTCGACGCCTTCGTTCACGCTGCCGCCGACGACCTCGAGCCCGAGCAGGTCGCGGTAGAACGCGAGGCTGCGCTGCGTGTCGGCCACGACCACCGCGCTGTGATCGATGCCGAGCACACGATCGCCGTCGCGATGCCACGTGACCGCACCCTTGTCGCGCGGATACCAGATGAGCTCGAGCGGATGCGCATCGGGCCCGCGAAAATACGCGGCGCGGATGCCCGCGGCGGCGACGTTGTCGTCGGGGATCCGCTGCGGCGCCGGCGAGACCGGCACGATCGCGTCGCGGAGCTCGGCCCAGCGCGCATCGATGTCGCCGACCACGAGCGCGAGATGCTGGAAGCGCGCATCGTTGCTCGTCGCAGGTGCGCTGGCCAGCGGCGCAGTACCGTCGAAGTCGATCAGCACGATGCGCTGCGCTCCGATCGCCAGCGTGATCGCTTCGCCGCGCTGCGGTCCGAGATTCCACCTCGTACCGTCGTCGGAGAACGCGAAGCGCTCGAGCGGCGCGGCATCGACGTGCTGTGCGAACCATCGCTCGGCCTCGTCGAGCGCGCTCACGGTGAGCACGACGTGGGACACCGCCGATGCCTGTGCAGCGTGGATCGGCGGTGCGGCATCGCCCGCGGTCGCGGAGCAGCCCACCATGGAGGTCGCGAGCACGAGTCCTCGGAGCATCACGACCCGGGTTCACCGCGCGCGCGCGCCGAGTTACGCCCCGTAACGCAGAGCGCGCCCGGGTGTTTGCAGGGCCAGTCATGCCCGCCGCGACGCCCCGCACCTCCACGCTCGCGCTCTGCTACGGCAGCGGCGCGCTGCAGGGGCTCGCGATGGTCGCACTGCCCGCGAGCGCGACCGTGTTGCAGCACGAGCTCGGCCTCACGAGCGCGAGCTATGGTGCGCTGTTCCTCGCGCAGACCGTGGCTGCGATCGCCGGCGCGCTCGCAGCCGGCGTGCTCGCACGTCGTCGCGCGCTCGCACCGTTGCTCGCGTTCGCGCTCGCTGCTCATGCGCTCGCACTCGTCGCGCTCGCGGCCGCAACGCGCATCGATGCCACGTTCGCCGCGTTCACCTGCGCGAGCGCGCTCGGGCTCGGCTTCGGCGTCGGCGCAGTGCCGCTCAACGCCGTCCCCGTCGCGCTCGGTCGCGGTCCCGCAGCCACCACGACGATGCACGCGATGGTCGGTGGCGGCTTCGCGCTCGGGCCCGCGATCGTCGGCGTCGCGATCACGGCGCGATGTTGGGTCGCCGTCCCGCTGACGCTCGCGATCGTCACGGTGATCGTCGCAGCGTTGCTCGTGCGCCGCGACCTACCGACGCCGCCACCGCTCGAAGAACGCACGCGCACCGTCGGCCGGCGCGCACGCGTCGGGCTCGCACTCGTCGCGATCGGCTACGCCTTCGCCGAAGGCACGTTCTCGA
>DASZPU010000027.1:0-8238 GCA_035550195.1 Nannocystaceae bacterium | reverse complement strand
GACGATGAGCGGCTCGAGATCGTCGGGCGCGGCCTCGGCTTCGAGCGCGCGCGCACGCACGAGCACGTCGGCGAAGCCACCCGGTGGCGGCGTCTCGTCCTCGTCGTCGGCCAACGAGATCGCGGCATCGCGCATGCGCTCGAGCTCGCGGTCGTCGCTCATGACGGCACCTGCTGCTCGAGCCAGCCGTGATCACCGAGGATCTCGCGCAAGCGCTGGCGCGCGCGCGTCACTCGAACCGCGACGTTGCCTTCGGTCGCACCCACGAGCTCGCCGACCTCGGCCGCGGACAGCTCGTGCAGCTCTTTCAACACGAAGGCCTCGCGCCAACGCTCGGGTAGCTCGGCGAGCGCGGCGTAGAGCGCCTGCGATCGCGCGAGCTCGAGCTGACGCTCCGCCGGATCGTCGCGTCGCGGCTGCGCGTCGGCGATCAGCGCGAGCTTGCGATGCGCGCGCGCGCCACCTTGCTCCTTGCGCCACCGGTTGTGCGCGACGTTCAGCGCGATGCCTCGCAGCCACGCGAGAAACGGACGGCTGGGATCGAAGCGCGCGCGCGAGGCCATCGCCTGCGCGAAGGTGTCCTGCGTGAGCTCCTCGGCGGTGTGCCGATCGCCGCACAGATAGCGGAGCTGACGGAACACGCGGCCGTAGTACGCCGCGTAGATCTGCGACCACGCGCCGACGTCACCTTGCAGCGCGCGCCCGATCGCCGCATCCGGCGAGCTGGGATCGTCGTCATGCGCGACGGCGACGAGCTGTGGCGGCCGGTGCGTCACGGGTTCCGAGCAGGTTATCGCGGGCCCTGCTCGACCTTACAGGCGAACATTTCGTGTAAGGCCGGGCCGCGCGCCTGCCAAACCGCGGTGCATGCGAAGGGCCTCCTGGCTGTTGGTGCTCGCGACGGGAGTCGTCGCCTTCGCGGGCCCGCGCAACGACGGTGGTGCAGCACCGATCGCGTCGACGTTCGTCGCCGTGCAGCGCGTGATCGATCCGCCCGCGATCGCGACGATGCACGCCGATGATCGCCCGCGCCGCGATGAGCGGCGGCGTCGTCGACCGGTCCGCATGCATCGCGAGCTGCTCGACTTCGCCCCGGTCATCCCCGTCCCGCGAGCCGCCGATTGACCGCGCAGACGGGGAGCAAAGCCGGTGAACGCCGACTGCGTGTGTCGCGCATTCTCGCCGGCTCCGCGCATTTGGAGGGCGGAATTGGCCAGGCCATCCGGGCATTTGCAGATTGCTGCAAGCAATTCGAGTAATAGTTGATACACGAAATAGGCTATGCAAACGCGCGATGTCTTGCCGACGGTGGTGCTCGGCTGCGCCAAGGGGGATCGGCTCCTGCTGCCGCCGATGCTCGAAGGCCTGATCGCCGCGGGCTTCGAGGTCGAGGTCGCATCGGGGCTCGAGACGCGCGGCGATCCGCTCGTCGCTGCCGGTGATCCGTTGCTCGCAGCCGCCGCGCGCCTGCGCGAAGCAGCGTACGTGCTGCTCGCATCGCAGCAGCTGCCGGCATTGATGACCGAGCAGCTGCGCATGCGCTTGCTCGCGGCCAGCGTGCCCGCGCGCCGCATCGTCACGATCCAGATCGACGACGACAGCACCGGAGCGATCGACGTCGCGCAGCGTCTCGCCGCGCTCGGCATCGTCGCCTCGCACGTGCGTCGTCCGACCTCGGTGCGACTCGGAGCAGCGAAGAGCGCGTCGGAGAGCTCGGGCACGCGGCCCACCACGATCGTCGGCGTCGTGCCGCAACTTCCGCCACCGCAGGTCGCACCGCCACCACCACCGGTCGGCGCGCGTCCGCAGGTGCAGCTGCCGGTGTCGGGCTCGGTGCCGGTGCTCGACGTCGACATCGAAGACGATGCGCCGCCCACCCGCAAGCGCGCGTTCGTGATCGGTGGCGTCGCAGCCGGACTCGTCGCGCTCGTCGCCATCATCGCGGCGAGCGGATCGGATCCCGAGCCCACCGCCGCGGAGACTGCCGCCGTGAAGGCGCAGTGGACCGCGCTCTACGAGCGCGCGACCGAGAGCATCACGCCGGCGCCGACCGTGGTGCCTGCGGCCCAACCGACGGCGCTCGCGAGCCCGGTGATCGTGCCCGTGCCGGTGCCCGCGGAGATCGTCGTCGCTGCGGCGACGCCCGACGTGTCGCCGAAGCCCGAGCTGGCCCCACCGCCCGTGCTTCCGCCACCGCCCGCGACGCCCGAGGCGGTCGAGATCGTGGCCGAAGAAGACGGTGCGCCCCACGTCGACGAGATCGAGATCCAGTCGATCTACGCCGGGCTCGTGTCGCAGAAGTTCCGCGCGCTCGACATCGTGTTGGTGTCGCCCGAGCCGCGCAAGAAGAAGGGCAAGCGCGTCTACAAGACGCCGGCGAAGCTCACGTGGTCCGCGGCGAAGACGTACTGCGAGAAGCTCGAGATCGACGGCGTCGCGGGTTGGCGACTGCCGCGGGTCGGCGAGCTCGGCTCGCTCAGCACCGGCGAGCTCTTGCCCGACGGCAAGTTCTGGTCGCAGACCGAAGGCGACACCTTCGGGCGCAGCCGCGTCGTGTGGAACACGAAGACCGAGAAGATGGGGCTGGCCCCGGTGAAGTGGAAGGGCGGACGCGTCGTCTGCGTGCGCACGCTCGCCAAGGCGCCGCAGCTGGCCGTCGCGCCCAAGTGATCAGCCGAGCAGGCCGCTGCGATCTCCGTTCGCGGGGACCCAGTTCTCGTTGCGCGGCGTCGCGCTCGCGGTGATCGAGCGCGACGACAACGAGCTCGGCGCGTCGGCGTGCGCGTGCTCGTGCACACCGATACCGAGGCGATCGACGAGCTCGCCGCCCATCCATCCGCCCACGCCGACGATCACGAAGCCGGCGAGCTCGAGCAACAGCGCGGCGGTCGTGACGAAGTAGGAGTCGGCGTTCCAACGCAGCGCGACCGCTCCGGCGAACGCGACGGTCGCGGTCACATTGACGAGCGCATGGTAGATGCCCAAGCGACGCGCGCGCGTCTGCTTGGGAATCTTGGTCCAGTCGATGAGCCCGAACACTGCGGCGAGCAGCGCACCGGCGACACCGGCGACGAGATTCCAGTACGACGCGATCGCGAGCGCGGGGATCGGCTCGAACGCGGTGATGATGTCGAACAGCACCGCGATGACGAACAAGCCGATGGGGATCGCGACCAGTACTTGATGCACCGGGTGACCGAGCAACGTGACACGCGCCTTCATGGTGTCCTCCCGAGGTCGTAGTAGACCCGCCAGATGCGACCGCCCTGATCGTCGCCGATGTAGAGCGAGCCATCGGGGGCCTCGGCGAGGCCCACAGGTCGATGCTCGGCTTTGTCGGGCAGCGGTCGCGCACCGCCGGCGAAATCGTCGGCGAAGATCATGTGCTCACCGGTCGGGCGACCGCTCTCGAACGGTACGAACGCGACGTTGTAGCCGGGCAGCTCGCCGGTCGCTTGCGGCTCGAAGCGCGAGCCGTGGAACGCCACGAACGCGCCGCGACGATAGCGATCGGGGAACATCGCACCGGCGTAGAAGTGGATGCCGAGCGGGGCCCAGTGCGCGGGGAACCAAGCATCGGGCCCATCGACGTCCGCACAGCGACCGCTGTCGCTGCCGTCACCGCCGTACTCGGGCGCGAGCACCATCTCGCCGAGATCGGGGTCGTGATAGCAGTACGGCCAGCCGTAGTCGTGGCCGGCTTGCACGAGCAACAGCTCCTCGCTCGGCAACCGATCGTCGTCGGCATCGTCGAAGAGCTCGGGCCAGTTGTCGAAGAGCTGATCGCGGCCGTTCTGCACCGCGACGATGCCGCGCGTGACGGGATGCATCGCGATCGCATTCGCGTTGCGGATGCCCGACGCGTAGCGCTCGCCGTCGGCGGCGGTCTGCTCCGCGTTCGCGGCCGGGAAGCGCCAGATGCCGGCACGCACGGCCAGCTCGGGGCAGGGGTCCACGCCCGGTGAGCCCGGCTCGCGGTTGTCGACCTGGCACGCATTCGAGGCCGAGCCGATGTTCACGAAGATCGATCCGTCGTCGCCGATCACGATGCTCTTCGCCGTGTGATCGCCGTCGTCGGGTAGCCCGGTCACCAACACTTCCTCGTGGCTGTGCGGCGCGAGCTCGGCGTCGCCCATCGCCCAACGCACGATCGAATCGTTGCGCGCGAAGTAGAGGTAGCCGTCGTGCCACGCGATGCCGTTGCCGCTGCCGTCACCGAACCGACGCGTACGATCGGCGACGCCGTCGTCGTCGTCGTCCGCGAGCGCGAGCACACCGAACGGGCCCGCGTCGTCGTCGGCCGCGAGCGCGACGAACACGATGCCGCCCGGAGACACGGCGAGGTGTCGCGCCTTGCCGACTTCGTCGGCGAACACGGTCGCGCAGAAACCCGGCGGCAGCGTGATCGATCCGTCGTCGGTCTCGCAGTGGCGCACGGTGCTGCCGTTGTCGTCGCCGCCGCTGACGGCCTCGTCGTTGCCGCCGACGTCGACGACGCACGCGAGCGATGCGAGCGCCGGAGCGGCGAGCGCCGCGATGAGGTATCTGGTGGATCGCTGCATGCCCGTGGTCCCGCGGGTGCTCGTTGCACGACGCGAGCCGTCGCGCGCATCCACGAATCCGCGACTCTGCGGGGATCCCTGCGGCGCCGTCACGCTCGCGCACGCGCGCGTGCGCTCACCTACGAGCGTCGTCGCAGGCCGCCAGCGCTTCGGCGATGGAACCGCTGCCGCTGTCCGGTGCGCCGATCGGGTTCACCGGCAGCGCCAACGCATCGCCGTCGGCGATCTCGGCGTGCACGATGCGACCGAGCTGCTCGATCACGGTGGTGTTCGCTTCCGGCGTGTTCGAGGCCACGCAGTCGCGCGCGACCGCCACCCGGAAGTCGCGCATGTGCGCGTCGTGGGCGGTGAACAGCACACAGATGTCGCCCGCGAGCCCGGTGAACACCAGTCGCCCGACGCCGAGATGATCGAGCAACAGCTCGAGCGGCGTGTGCAGGAAGCCGGAGTGCTTGGGCTTGAGCACGAAGAAGTCGCCGGGACGCGGCTCGAGCAGCTCGATGATCGCGCGCCCACGACGTTCGCGACAGCGCTCGACCACGCGCTCGAAGTCGGAGCGCCAGTGTCCGAAGTTGTCGTT
Organism: Nannocystaceae bacterium; assembly: GCA_035550195.1. Classification (GTDB taxonomy): domain Bacteria; phylum Myxococcota_A; class Polyangia; order Nannocystales; family Nannocystaceae; genus Xiheibacterium. The sequence goes on along the minus strand of DASZPU010000027.1, from coordinate 3,096 downwards.
GACGTAGATGATCGGGACGCCGGCCGAGGTCGCGCGCTCACGCAGGCGCGCAGCGTTGCGGGCCGCCGGCAGCGCATGGGCGAGCAAGCCCTCGGCCTCGGGGAACTCGAAGTCGTTGATCCAGTCGACGAGCAGCAGCGCAGTGCCGCGTCCGCGGTGACTGCGGGCGATCTCGGCGCCACAGCGATCGTTCGCGCGACCGTTCATGAGGCGACCGGCAGCGCGCGCGGTTCGGTCGCGAGGGCGAGCGCTTCGCGATCCGGAACGATGCCGTCGAGCTCCTCGCGCGCCTGGCGGGCGAGCTCGGCCTCGTCGAGGATCTCGCCGAGCTGGCGCGCCACCTCGTCGCTCGACAGGCCCGCGGCGAGCGTCTGCTCGTGCACGAGCCGCACGAGCTGACCGACGCCGCCGAGATCCGCACGCAGCCGCGTGATGCGACGGCGGCACATCTCGCGGGCTTGCGCGCGCAGCTGGGCGATGCGCACGTAACGAGCGCGGCTCGGATCGAGCGTGGCGAGCTCGCCCGACGGCGGAACGTCGTCGGCCGTCGCCGCGAACGCGGCGATCGATCGCTCGAGCTCGAGCGCGAGATCGACGAAGAGCACGATGAGCCCATCGAGCCGCGACACCAACGAGCCGGCGGTGCTGCCGAACGGGCCCGGCTGCGCGCGCACGTGCTCGACCAGGATCTCCAGGCGCGCGAGCTCTTCGCGCTGATCGGGTGCGAGTCGCCCCCCGAGCTCGCGCTTGAGCTGTGCCGCTGCGCAGTCGCGGGCCGCGATCTCGCCGCGCTCGCGCCAGCTCCGACCGAACGACGAGCGGCGCACGAGCGTCGCCGCGACCGAGCCCATCGTCGCGACCGCGATGCCCAGCGGCCAGCTCCACACCGAGATCGAAGCCAACAGCACACACGCAAAGCCGATCGAGAAGGGCGCCATGATCGCGCCGGCGATCCGTTCGAAGCGTGCCCACTTCGAGTCGGGTCGTCCCCGACGCGCGCGCTCGAGCGCGATGATCGACCAGGCGGGCACGGCGCTCGAGAATCGCGCGGAGACGTCGGGCAGCATGAGCATCGCCAAAGCAGTGGACGTGCCACGGCGAGAGCGCGTGTGCGGACGCTGTCCGGTCGCCGATTCTCTGTGACCCGCGCGCACGGGTGTGCCGATGCGCGCGGCCGCCGATGCCGTCCTGTGCGGGGACGCGTCGTTCCGATCGTGGCCGCGCCTCCAGCGATCCGATCACTGCGCCGATGCCCGATGCGACATGTCCACGCACCCGCGGCGGAAGCGGCGAGGCTTCAGCGCCCAGCTCGCATTCTGGGTGTGGGTCCCGCTCGCGCTCGCGATCGGTACGACGCTCATGGCCACCCACTGGCGCACGTTGCCGATGCCGGCCGCCGACGACGCGCGTCTGCTCGCGGCACTCGCGGAGCTGCGCAACGACGACGATCGCGAGCGCTGGCTGGTCGTGCACGTGCTCTACGCCGCGTGTCGATGCTCGCGCAGAGTGATCGATCATCTCGTCGATGGCCCGCGTCCCGCCGGGCTGGCCGAGCGCATCTTGCTGATCGGCGCGACGCCGGAGCTCGATGCGAAGCTCGCCGACACGCCGATCCCGGTGGTGCGCGTGCAACCCGAGGAGCTCGCCGAACGCTTCGCGATCGAGGCGGCGCCGCTGCTACTCGTCGTCGACCCCGCCGGCGCGTTGCGCTACCGCGGCGGCTACTCGGAGCGCAAGCAATCCGAAGCGCTGCACGACGTCGCGATCATCGAAGGCCTGCGCGGCGACGCCGAGGTCTCCGCGCTGCCGCTGTTCGGCTGTGCCGTCAGCGATCAGCTGCGCCGCGTGCTCGACCCGTTGGGCCTGCGTCGCGCGGCGTCTCCTCTCGAGAGCTCCCCATGAAGAAGATCATCGACGTCCTGTTCCTGCCTCCGACGATCACCGAGTTCGAGTCGCGCTATCTGGCGCGCATGAACCGGATCGGCATGGCCTTCTTCGCGCTGCACATCCCCGTGCTCGCCACGATCGCGTGGCTCAACGACACCGGGGCCATGCTCGCCGCGCTGCTGGCCACGCTGGTGATGGCGGGACCCGCATTGGCGCGTCGCGCGTTCACCAACCCGCGCGCGATGTCGCTGGCCTACGGCTTCACCGCGATGCTGATGGGCGGCCTGCTCGTGCACTTCGGCCAGGGGCCGATGCAGATCGAGATGCACTTCTACTTCTTCGCGCTGCTCGCGATGCTGGTGCTGTTCGGCAATCCGCTCGCGATCGTCGTCGCTGCCGCCACCGTCGCGCTCCACCACCTCGCACTGTGGCTGGTGCTGCCGAGCAGCGTGTTCAACTACGACGCCGAAGTGTGGGTGGTAGCGGTGCACGCCGCGTTCGTCGTGGTGGAGTCGATCGCGGCCTGCTTCATCGCGCGCTCCTTCTTCGACAACGTGATCGGGCTGGAGAAGATCGTCCAGCTGCGCACCGCGGAGCTGGCCGGGCGCAATCACGAGATGCGCCAGGTGCTCGACAGTGTGCAGCAGGGCCTGCTCACGCTCGATCGCAACGGGGTGATCGCCGCGGAGCGATCGGCCGCGGCCGACGAGATGCTGGGCGCGCCCCGGGCCGGTGAGCGCTTCGCCGACGCGCTCGGTCGGCTCGACGCCGACGCCGGTGCATGGTTCGACGTCGGCTGGGCCGAGGTGCGAGACGGCGTCATGCCGCTCGAGCTCACGCTCGCGCAGCTGCCCACGAGCTTGGTGTTGGGTGCGCGTCACCTCGAGCTCGACTACGTACCGATCGGTGCGGTGGAGGGCGAGCTCGATCGCGTGCTCGTGGTCGTCTCCGACGTCACCGCGACCGTCGAGCATGCGCGGCTCGAAGGCCTGCAGCGCGAGCTCGGCCAGCTCTTCCACCGCTACGCCAGCGATCGCCGCGGCGTGGTCGAGTTCCTCGAAGAAGGCGGCGAGCTGGTCGAGCGCGTGACCGCGACGCCGGCCCCCGAGCTCGCGGCGCTCTTGCGAGCGCTCCACACCATCAAGGGGAACGCCGGCATCTTCGGCGTCGGCTCGGTGGCCGACACCTGCCACGTGCTCGAAGGCATCG
>DASZPU010000026.1:0-6424 GCA_035550195.1 Nannocystaceae bacterium | reverse complement strand
GTTCACGTTCCTGCCCTACGGCAGCAACGTCGCGTCGTGGTCGGAGAAGACCGGCGTCGCACGCCTCGCGCTCTCCGGTGCGCCTTCGGATCGCGGCGTGCCGATGTTGCGCGTGGTGATCGAGAACGTGCGCATCGATCGTCTGCAGCTGCCCGCGACGTTCGCGATCGGCAGCGGCGACGCGGGCGAGCCACGACCGGACACGCCGCGCGCACGCATGGAGTACCAGCTCGAGGAGCGCAAGACTTGGCACGCCGGCCCCGAGGGTGAAGCCGTGGGTGCGATCACGATCGAGTCGTACGCCGGCAAGCGCGTGCGCGGCACCTTCAACGCCAAGCTCACCCCGCGCTCGACCGCGTTCGGTCCGCCGATCGATCTCACCGATGGTCGCTTCGACATCGAGCTGCGCCTGCAGGGCATCGAGCCCGGACCCAAGCCATGACCCACCAGCATCCGCTGGGCCCGTGGATCGAAGTGATGAGCATCGCGGTCGCTTCGGTGGGCGGCTTCATGCTCGGCGGATGGTTGCTCGCCGCGTTCGGCTTCGCCGCGGTGTCGACGATCGTCATCATGCGGGCGCTGCGACGCAATCGTGCGCTGCTGCACGAGCCCGAGGTCCCGCAGCTCGGCGAGCTCGCCCCCTCGCAGGCGATGGCGGTGCTGTCTGCGCTCAAGGGTCGGCCGCTGCAGAGCGATGCGCTCGCGCGGATCGAAGAGCTCGAGAAGATCGCCGAGCACGCGCCCGACCGTGCGCTCGCGCGTGCAGACGAGCTGCTTGCGGAGCAGCCGCGCAGCGTGCCGGTGCTCTTCCTGTGCGCACGTCTGCAGTTCGAGCTCGACCACGTCGATGCGCCCGCGACGTGGTCGCGCGCGTTGGGCCTCGCGCTCGACGGCGGGCTCAACGTGCTCGCCGCTCGCGAGTTCGATCGCCACGCGGGCAAGCGCGAGCGGCTCGAGCTCGACCACGCGCACCTGCTCGCGCTCGCCCGAGCGCTGGCCGCACGCGGTCTCGACGACGAAGCCGCATGGTGTCGTGCACGCGCCGGCGCGTGACGTACCATCGCGGGCGATGGAACAGCCGCTGGCCGACGCGCGCCGCGATCTCCTCCGCACGATCTTCGAGGACGGCATCCCCTACAACCGCTTCCTCGGGCTGCGCGTCGAGCTGCTCGAGCGCGGACGTTGCGTGCTGCGCGTGCCGTGGCGCGACGAGCTGCTGGGCGACACGCTGCGCGCCGCGGTGCACGGCGGTGTCACCTCGATGTTGGTCGACACCTCCGGTGGCGCGGCTTGCTTCACGATGCTCGATCGCGAAGAGGATCGCATCAGCACGGTCGATCTCCGCGTCGACTATCTGCGCCCCGGCACCGCCGGTGATCTGTGGTGCACCGCGGAGATCGTGCGCATGGGCAACCGCGTCGGCGTCGCGCGCATGGAAGTGTTCAGCGGCGGTTTGCCCGGTGCAGGCGAGCCCGGCCGGCCGATCGCGACCGGCCAGGCCGTCTACAACGTGGTGCGCAAGAGCGGCGGCGAGTGATCAGAGCTCGTTCGAGCCCTCGTCGCTCGTCAGCGCTTCGATCTCGCCGAAGCGGCCGTGCAGCTCGTCGCCCGGGCCGGCGGTGAAGTAGAGATCCTCCGATTCGCCCGCGCGGCGACCGTTGCCGAACGCGATCGCCCACAGGCCTTCGATCGCGATCGGTTTGTCCGCGGTGTCCACGAGCTGGCCGAGCGGACGATGCGACGCGAAGTCGTACGCAGTGATGCGACCGTCGCCGAAGTTTCCGACCAGCAGCGCGCCACCGTAGCGACCGAAGCTCTTCGGTGCGCGCGTCATGCCCCACGGCGCGTTCAGCATGCCGTTGCTGGCGATGCGCGTGACGAACTGGCCGCCGAGATCGAACTGGCTCACGAAGCCCGAGCCTGCGCCGGTGGATTCCTCGCCGTCGCTGGCTCGCTTCGCATACGCGACGTACGCCATGCCGTCGATCACCTGCACGTTGAAGGGCGCGTAGCCCTCCGGCACGTTGGGGTCGACGAACGCACGATCGCCGAGCTCGACGTCGGCAAAGCCGTCGTCGAATACGTCGATCTCACCGCTCGTGAAGTTGGGCGCGTAGAGCAGCGCGCCCTGATCGAACCCGGCGATCGCAAGGCCGGTGTACACCGCACCTTCGGCGGAGTTGTCGACCACGATGGTCGCGATGCGCGGATCGACGTCGGAGCTCCAACCGAGCAACGTGCCCGCGGTCGTGGCGAACAAGAACTCGGCGGGCATGCCCGGCGCGATCTCGAAGCGACCGACGCCGTTGTAGACCTGACCGGTGGGACCGGGCGCCTCGGCGGCTTCGTCCTCGCCGAGCGGCTGCATCGGTTGCGGCAGCGTGATCGGTCCGCCCACGAGGTCGGTGCGCGCGCGTCCATCCGCGTCGTAGATCGTCGCCGTCGACGTGCCGTTGTTCGCCACCCAGAAGTAGGTCTCGGGCCCGAACGCGAGGCCCCACGGATTCACGAGGTTGGCATCGACGTGATCGGCGTCGTCGCCCTGGTCGGCGACGAGGTTGGTCACTTCGTAGGCGCGGGCTTCGGGCATGCCCGCTTCGTCGCCGCTGCTCGGGTCGTCGTCGTCGTTGGAGTCGACGTCGACGTCGATCGAGCACGCCGCGATCGCCGATGCAGTGCAGAGATACAGGAGGGGACGGTTCATGATGACACCTCGTCGACGTGCGCTCGGCACGTCGCAACGGCGTGATCACGATGCATCGGGCGATCCAGCGCGAGCGCGAACGATGTCCAGCTCGCCGCGGCGCTCGCCGTCGCAGCGATGATCATGTGTGCCCCACCGGGGCACGCTGTCGCACGCACAGCCGCGCGGATCGGCGATCGGCGCGACCGCACCGCCGCGCCGCGCTTCAGCGGGACTCGTCGTCCTCGAGCTTCGACGCGAGCAAGCGCCGCACGCTGACGTCGATGCGACTCGCGAGCATCTCGAGCACGCTGTCGAGCTCGGGCTCGGCGACCTCGAGGCGCTGACCGAGCGCGCTCTTCATGCCGAGCACCAGCGACGCGCGCGCATCCTCCAACCACCGAAACGCGGTGGCGCGATGCACTCCGTACGCGTTCGCGATGCGCTCGGTCGACATGCCGTAGAGGTAGCGCTGTCGTAACAAGTTGCGCTGTCGCGGGCTGAGCGTCGCGAAGCCGGCCTGCATCGCGTCGGGCACTGCGGCGCCGTAGGCGTGGCGCATGTACTCGAGCTCGGGATCGATGCGATCGCTGACGCGGTCGAACAGCGACGCGTCGCTGGCGGGACGATCGGGCGGCGTGGCGCGTCGCGCTTGATCGAGCATCACGCGCGTGGCGGTGACCCGCACCCAGCTGCGCAACGGCCCGCGGCCCGCGTAGCCGGTGATGCGAACGTCGCGGCCGGGCGTCGCGACGAACAGTCGCTCGCGCACGCGCTGACGGAACTCGTCGCGTGGGATGCCGAGATCGGTGGAGCGCGCGTATGCGAGATCGATGTCGTGCAAGAACGCGCGATCGAACGCGAGCAACGCGGGCCGGTCACCGGTCGCGCACGCACACGCGAGCAGGAGATCGCCGGCATGCAACGCATCGAGCAACGGCAGCGGCTCGTCGTCCTCGCCCGCGTGCTCCGCGATGCGATCGGCGACCACCCCGGGATCCGCGGGCGCGATGCCGTGCCCGGCGACGCCTTCGTTCCACAGCTGCTGCAACCGCGCCGCGAGCTGCGGCTCTGCGGCAAAACGCGCGCACAACGGCTCGCCGAGCCGCTGCAGCAGCCGCGCGCGCATGAGCTCACCGATCGCCATCCCGCGCAGTCTATCGCTCTCCGCGTAGCGACGGAGCGTAGGGGCGGCAGCCCGGCGAAAAAACTTTCGCGACACTCTTCGACAGCCCCCGTCTCGTGTTGCCGAACCCCGAAAGGACCCGGCAGACATGAAGGCTCTCAAGATCATCGGTTTCATCTTTGGTGCGATCGGCCTCGCAGTGTTCGTCTTCTGGTTCGGCTGGCTGAAGGCGCCCGCCGCGGAAGACGTGTGCGAGAACGTCGCGAAGGTGCTCGAGAAGGAAGCGGGCGCGAAGATGCCCGAAGAGCTGCGCAAGGAGTGCATCGCGCAGTACAGCCGCGAGCCCGAATTCGGCAAGGTGCCGTGGGTGAAGCGCCTCAAGTGCATCCGCGACGCCGAGACGTCGAAGGAGATGGAGCAGTGCGAGAAGAAGTGAGCTAGGAGCGCAGCGCGAGCGCGCGGCGAGCTGCGGCGGCGATCTGGGGATCCGGATCGTCGACCAGCGCAGCCACCCGCGCGCGCTGCTCCGCGCTGAGCGGTGCAGCGCGATTGCCGATCACCAACAACGCGTTTCTTCGCATGCTGCGTCGCGCCACGCGGCGAACCGCAGTGCTCTTCACCCACGCGCGATAGGTCGCGCTGCCGATGTCGACGAGTCGCCACGGATCCGCAGCTCGCGGTCCGCGTGGCGGCGGATCGATCCACGCGGCCGCCGGCACCCGCTCCTCGCGATCGGGCGCGGCGTTGTACGGACAGACTTCTTGGCAGACATCGCAGCCCGCGAGTCGCTCGCCCATCGCCGCTGCGAGCTCGTCGGCGATCGCACCGCGATGCTCGATGGTGAGATACGAGATGCAGCGCCGCGGATCGAGCTCGCCCGGTGCGACGAACGCTCGCGTCGGGCAGGCATCCAGGCAGCGCGTGCACGAGCCGCAGGCATCCCAGCGCACGCGCGCGAGATCGACGGACGGTGTCGCGCCGCGCCACTGTGCGGTGGTGAGCACGCAGCCGAGCAACACCCAGCTGCCGAGCCCGGGCACGATCACGCAGCCGTGCTTGCCGATGAACCCGAGCCCCGCGAGCGCAGCCGCAGCGCGCTCGAGCACCGGCTTGGTGTCGACGCAGACCAGCGATCGCGAGCCCGGCGCGAGCCGATCGAGCGCGGCGACCACCGAGTCGAGCCGATCGTGCAGCACGGTGTGGTAGTCGGCCGACTGCGCGTAGCGAGCGATCGCACCGGGCGTGCCGCGATAGGGCACCACCGCGACGAGCAGCGAAGCCGCACCTTCGAGCATCAGCGCGGGGTCGCGGCGGACCGCAGCAGTGCGCGCGATGAAGTCCATCTCGCCTTCGCGACCGTCGGCGAGATAGCGATCGAGCGCGGCGCGTGCCGGTGCGAAGCCCTCGTGATCGAGCCGCACGATGCCGAGCCGCAACAGCCCCACCGACTCGGCGACCGCGGCGAGCTCGACGAGCTCGGCGTCGCCGATCAACCGACCCCCGCGCTCGGACAATCGGGCGCGAGCGCACACGCTTCGCAGCGCGGCGTGCGAGCGTCACAGGTCGCGCGCCCGTGCAGGATGAGTTGGTGCGCGAGCTTGATCCACCTCGTCTTCGGCACGCGCTCCATCAACGCCTGCTCGATCTTCACCGGGCCTTCGACGTCGACGAAGCCGAGCCGCGTGCTCACGCGCTCGACGTGCGTGTCGACGACGAAGCCCGACGGGATCCCGTACGCGCTGCCGAGCACGACGTTCGCGGTCTTGCGTGCGACGCCGGGCAGCTTCACGAGCGTGGCGAGATCGCGGGGCACTTCGCCGCCGTGCTCGGTGACGATCGCACGCGCAGTCTCGAGCAGATGCCGGCTCTTCGTGCGGTTGAAGTTGATGCGTACGATCGCCTGCAACAGCTCTTCGGGATCCGCCTGCGCGAGCTCGGCGGGCCCCGGCCAGCGCGCGAACACCCCGGGCGTGACCTCGTTGACCAGCTTGTCGCTGCACTGCGCGGACAAGATCGTCGCGACCAGCAGCTCCCACCCGTTGCGATGCACGAGCGCACACGTGGCGTCGGGCAGGATGCGATCGAGTCGACGCAGCTGCTTCTTCAACGTCGCGTCGTCGATGGTGCGCTGCTTCTGCTTGCGCGCCATGTCACTTCCGCAGGCGCTCGAGCAGATCCCACAGCATGCGCGCCGTGGCGCCCCACAAAGGCGGCGAGTGGATCGCGAACTCGTGCAGCTCGTAGCGATAGCCGTCCCACACGCCACCGCCGGTGATGCGATGGATGCCGGGATCCGACAGCGTCGCGAGCGTGGGCGTGAGGATCGCGTGAACTTCCATGCTCGCGCGCACGGGCTCCCAACCCGGAGGTGCCCACGCGACGTACGGCACGATCATGAACCCGGTCGGCGTGGGCACGGCACCGAGTCGACCGATCACGCTCGCATCGCGTCGTGCGAGCGCGACCTCTTCTTCGGCCTCGCGGAGCGCAGTGTCGACCAAGGTCGCATCACCGACCTCGGGCTTGCCGCCCGGAAACGCGAGCTGACCCGCATGCGATCGTAGTTGGCCAGATCGCTCGATGAACACGATGCGAGCGCCACCCTCGTCGGTGGG
>DASZPU010000025.1:0-25078 GCA_035550195.1 Nannocystaceae bacterium | reverse complement strand
CTCGTTGCCGTCGACGCCGACGAGCACCGTCTGGTCCTGGCCCATGCCCAGCAGCACGCGCGACTCGTCGGTCATCTGATCGACGTCGTCGTTGCACGCGAGCTCGGCACCGTCGCAGTCGTTCGAGCGCACGAACACGATCGTGTCGATGTCGGAGCCGAACGTGTCGAAGGTGTAGAGACCGGCCTCCGGCGCGGTGAAGGTGTAGAGATCGTCGGGCGAGAAATCGCCGCCGCACGTCGACGAGTCGGTGTTGTCACCGTCGGAGGTGTCGCCGGGGATGGTCTGCGGCACGGTGTTGCCGAGATCCTGATCCGGGCACGCGCCGCCGAGCGTGTCGACGTGCAGCTCGTACGCGCCCGAGACCGCCGGGCCGTCGACGAAGATCGTGACCTGCTGGCCCGCGACGAGATCGACGAGCGAGCCCTGCGAGCCGCACGCGAGCTCCGCTCCGCCGCACACGCCGTCGTTGACGTGCACCACCGAGGTGAACGAGGAGTTGAAGGTGTCGATCGTGTAGGTCGCAGTGACCGGCGCGGTGAAGAGCCAGCCGTCCTCGGGGCCGGCATAGCCGCCGCACGTCGACGCGAACGAGTTGTACGCGTCGCTGCTGTCGCCGATGGTCTCGGTGGGCGACACGCTGCCGAGATCGCCCGCGGGGCAGGTGAAGTCGCCCGCGCGCACGCGCAGCGAGAACGGTGCGCCGCCGGCCGAGTTGCCGTCGACGATCGCGGTGACCGTCTGCGCGGCGGTGAGCGGCACCGTGATCACCGACTGCGAGCCGTCGCCGTTGTCGTCGCAGGCGATCTCGCTGCCGCTGCACACGCCGTCGAGCAGGTACAGCACCGTGTCGAGCTGCGAGTTCGAGGTGTCGAACGTGTAGATGCCGTCGGCGGGCGCGGTGAACGTGAAGCCGACGTCGGGCGAGCCGTCGCCGCCGCACGAGCCGCTGAAATCGTCGTCGCGTGCGGTGGTGTTGCCGAAGACGGGATCCTGGTTGTCGGGATCGAGATCGGCGACCGGGCACTCGAGCTCGACCATGCCCGACTCGCTCGATTCCTCGGCGTTCGTGCTGCTCGACTCCGTCGCGTCGGTGGAGCTGCTGGACTCGGTGGCGTCGGTGGTGGTGGTCTCGGTGGCGGCCGTGGTGGTCGACTCGCTCGATGCTTCCGACGTGGCGGTCTCTTCGTTGGAGGTCGTGCTCGTGTCGGCGCTCGTCACCGACGTGGTCGTCGGCTGCATCGTGGTGCCGCTCGTCGACTCGCCGCTGGACGACGATTCCGCCGACGCGCTCGGCGTCGTGTCGTCGCTGCAGGCCACGAACCAAAGCAAGCTCGAGATCGCCAACGTTCCGCGCTTGGCGTTCACAAGGTCATGGGGCATGGGCGGAGTCTACGCCCGCAATCGCTGGCGTCGAGGACGCCGCAAGGGATTGGCGACGTGACGTAGCGTCCTGGTACGCTGCGGAAGTTGAGCGACACTCGCGAAAACCAGCGTGGACCGCAGCCGGTCGACGACGCCGAGGCGGTCGACGACAAGGGTCTCGACGATGCGCCCGATGGTCGCGCGGCACGGGCCGAGCGTCGGCGCACCGAACGACGCGAGGCGATCCTGCGCGCAGCGCAGCGCGTCTTCCGCGACAAGGGCTACCACTCGGCGTCGGTGCACGACATCATCGACGAAGCCAGGATCGCGCGCGGCACCTTCTATCTCTACTTCGACAGCAAGCAGGAAGTGTTCAGCGAGCTGGTCGACGAGTTCCTGCGCGTGATTCGCGGACAGGTGCGACGGATCTCGCTCGAGCCCGGCGACGACGCGCCGCTCGATCAGCTGCGTGCGAACTTCCGGCGCGTGGTGACGACGGTCGGCGAGTACGACGACGTCGCGAGCATCATCTTGCGCGATGCCACGAGCTTCGACGAGCAGAGCCGCGCGCGCGTGCACCTGTTCTTCGAGCAGGTGCTGAAGCTCGTCGAAGACGCGATGCGTGTGGGGCAGGGGCTGCGGCTCGTGCGGCAGTGCGACGTGCACCTCGTGGCCGTCACTGCGCTGGGAGGCTTGCGGCAGGCGCTCGCGGCGATGTTGTCGGCGCAGAGCGACGATCCGGCCGTGCGCGCGCGCGAGCGTGCCTTCGCGGATCCCGGGCTGGTCGCCGACGAGCTGATGGCGTTCTTCCTGCGCGGCATGACACCGCCGCCGGCGAGCGCGTGAGCGCTACGGCGCGGGCGCGAGGTGGTCGCCGAGGCGGGTGCGGATCGCGTCGTTGCTCAACGACGGAGCGTCGTCGTCGCTGTCGTTGAGCTCGTCGACGATCGCTTCGATGAGCGCGCGCGCGGACTCCTTGCGCGTGTCGTCGATGTAGCCGGTGAAGACGGTCTCGCCGTTGGCGGCCTTGGCGATCTCGCGCTCGCGCTCGTGCTCGTCGAGGTCGGTATAGAAGATGTAGTGGAACGAGCGGTTGTAGTCCGTCTCGCGGTAGATCTCGAACATCGTGCGGTCGTCGGCCGCCATGGCGGCATGATAGGCTCGCTCACCGCGAGAGTCATGCCGGTTTTTCGCAAGTTGTTGGGGAAGGTGGCGGAGAAAGTGATCGAGCGCGTCTCGGGCGCTGCGCCGGGTGGTGCGACCACGTTCACGTCCACGTCCACGACTACGACTACGACTACGACTACGACTACGTCTACGTCCACGGCGCCGGTGGGAGCGTCGGAGGTCTCGGGGCGGGAGGAGGTTCTCGGTCGGGTCAAGGCGAAGGCCGACAAGGGGCTCAAGCCGGAGGACACGTTGGTCGTCGTCTATGCGACCGAGCGTGAGCGGGCGGGGGTCGATCAGATCGTGGCGCTGTTCGATGGGGTCGACACCACCGTGCGCGTGATGGATCTCGATCGCGAGCCGCAGACCAAGCGGCAGATGGCGCGGCTCACCGATGTCATGGTGCCGCCGTATGTCTTCATCAACGGGCGCTATTGGGGCGGGCCGTACGAGATGGAGGCGCTCGCGGGCACCGGCGATCTGCCGCGGGTGGTCGCCAATCTGCTCGACGAGATCGGGCCCGAGGCGCGGCGCATCGGCAAGCTGCGCGAGACCTTCAGCGACGACATCACCGTCGACAACGTGCTCGCGCGCTGGCGGCTCGGACACATCCTGTGCGTCGACGATCTCGATGCGTGGTTCGAGACCGACAAGGACGGGCGCGAGCGCTTCTTCTATCAAGGTGGCGAGCGGCCGGTCGCGGAGATGCAGCAGGTCGCGGAACAGATCGCGCGCGCGGTCGCGGCCGGCGAGATCGAAGCGCAGTGGTTGCTCGATCCCGTCGTGCACGTATGAGCGCGCGGCTCGAGCGGCTGCGTCGACATCTGCGTCTCATCGACGACGATGTCGCGGTCGTGGTCGCGCAGCATCGCGAGCACATCCAGTGTCGGCCGGGCTGCGGCGACTGCTGTCATCAGACCTTTCGCGTGTCGGAGGTCGAAGGCGAGCTCCTGCGCGAAGGGCTCGCGACGCTCGGTGCGAGCGAGCGCGACGACGTGCTGAGCAAGGCGCGCGCCTACCTGCCGGATCGCCGCATGCCGTGCCCGCTGCTCTCCGATGCGCAGTCGTGTCGCCTCTACGATCACCGACCACGCTTGTGTCGCAAGTACGGCATCCCGCTGTGGCACCCCGACCGGCCCCACGAAGTGCGCACGTGTCCGCTCAACTTCCGCGGCGTCACCGACATCGATCCCGACGCGATCCTCGAGCCCCAAGCCGAGTGGGCGCGGGATTGGATCCGCCTGCGCGAGGCTCTCGATCTCGCGCATGGCGGTGGCGTGTCGATCGCCGAGCATCTCGCGCGGGGGCACGAGGCCCCGATCGCACCGATCGACGCGTCGATCGAGTAACGACCGGCACGAAGGCAACGTCCCGTTCCGGTCCACTGTCGATCCTGTTACCCGGCTCGCATTGATCGCAGAACGATCCGCGTTGCCCTGCAGAACGCCCTCCGAAATGATGGTCACCGGGGAACGAGGGCCGGTGAACGTCTCACGTCAATACACGAGCACGAAGCTCGGCGCGGCGATGATGCTCGCCGCGCTGACGGGTTGTTACTCGGGACTTTCCAACGGAGCCGCGAGCGGCGGAGGCGATGCTTCCGCAGGCGAAGGCGGCGACGCGAGCGAAGGCAGCGACGCCGGTGAAGCGGGTGAGGAGGGCGGCAACGCCGACGAGCTCCCCGCACCGAACACGCGCTTCTTCCGACTCACGCACGCGCAGTGGGAAGCGACGGTGCAAGACCTCTTCTACTTGCCCGAGCCCACTGGCTTGTCGGACAGCTTCCGCACCGATCCATCCATCGGTGGCTTCCTCTTCGACAACAACGCGCAGAGTCTCGAGGTCGATCAAGCGCTGTGGCAGAGCTACGCGGACGCGGCCGGCGACGTCGCCGAGCTCGTCACCGCGGATGCGACGATCATGGCCGGCATCGTGCCGCCCGACGCCGGCGATCCCGATGCGCGTGCGCAGCAGTTCATCCAAGAGCTGGGCGAGCGCGCGTACCGACGCCCGCTCGAGCAAGCGGAGATCGATCAGCACTTCGCCGCATGGGGCGGGGCCACCGAGCTCTACGAGGGCAGCGATGCCTTCACTGCGGGCGTGCGGCTCACCATCGAGACGATGCTGCAGTCGCCGCACTTCCTGTATCGCATCGAGACCAGCACCGAAGCCGACGGCGAGATCATCCCGCTCAGCAGCTTCGAGCTCGCGTCGCGCGTCTCGTACTTCCTCATCGGCTCGATGCCCGACGACCAGCTCTTCGCCGCCGCCGAGGCCGACGAGCTCACCGATCCCGACGTGCTCGCCGAGCACGCGGCGCGACTGCTCGAGACCCCACGGGCGCACGCGGTCATCGAGAGCTTCCACTACCAGGCGTTCGACATGCGCAAGTTCGAGAACGCCGCGCCCTCGACCACGTTGTTCCCGAACGCGCCCGCCGATCTCAGCGCGCTCGCGCTCGAGGAGAGCCGCCGCTTCATCGAGGACGTGATCTTCGAGCGCGACGGTGGCCTCGCGCAGCTGCTCACCTCGAACGAGACGTTCGTGAACAACGACCTCGCGACGCTCTACGGGCTCGACGGCACGTTCGGCGACGACTTCACTCCGGCGACGCTCGATGCCAACGAGCGCCGCGGCTGGCTCACGCAGATCGGCTTCCTGGCCGCGAACTCCACCTCGGTCGATCCCGATCCGATCCACCGCGGTGTGTTCGTCGCGAAGCGCATGGCGTGCATGACCATCGCCGCGCCACCGAACGGAGTGCCACCGCTACCGCCACCCGAGGGTCGCTCCAACCGCCAGACGGTGGAGGAGCACACCGAGCAGCCCGGCAGCGCGTGCGTGTCGTGCCACGGTACGATCATCAATCCGTTCGGCTTCCCGTTCGAGAACTACGACGCGGTCGGCACGTGGCGCACGATGGACGGCGACTTCACCGTCGACGCCGCATCCACCGTGATGCTCGACGGCGACGAGATCAACGTCGCGAACGCGCTCGAGCTGTCCGATGCGATGGCGGCCAGCCCGACCATCCACGAGTGCTACCTGCAACACTGGGTCGAGTACGCGCACGGCCGTCCGTTCGCGGTCTCGGACGATGTCTTCACGTCGCGCCTCGGCGTCGACTCGCAAGAAGGAGATCTCGCGGTGAAGGAGCTGCTCGTCGAGCTCATCACCTCGCCCGCGTTCCGCAACCGTGCGACGGAGGAGCTGCCGTGAAGAAGACGATGCTTCGACGCACAGTGCTCAAGGGCGCCGGCGGAGTCATGGTTGCGCTGCCGGTGCTCGAGGGGCTCATGCCCCGCGGCGCGCGAGCAGGCGGACCGGTGCTGCCGCCGTACGCGATCTTCTTCCGCCAGGCCTGCGGAGTCGGCTGCGCGCAGGACACCCAGGAGATCGGTCAGGAGCCCGAGCGCTTCTGGCCGACCACCGAAGGTGCGCTGAGCGCTGCGACCACCACCGACCGTGCGATCGGCGAGCTGTCGGCGCACTTCGATCGCTTGCTGGTCGTCGGCAACGTGAACATGCAGTACTACGACTACGCCGATGGCCACGCCAACGGCGCGTTGCAGCTGCTCACCGCATCGGGTCCGGTGGTGCCGGGCGTCGGTGGTGACTCCGAAGCCAACGGCGAGTCGATCGACAATCGCATCGGTCGCGAGCTCAACCCCGACGGCCGGGACTCGCTGTTCCTCTACAGCGGTCTGCAGGGCGGTTGGCTCGGCGGTCCGTGCATCTCGTATCGCGGGCCCAACCAGCGCCGCGCGGCGATCCACGATCCCGCGCAGGGCTACATGGGCATGATGGGCGTCGACCAAGATCTGTTCGAGCAGCTCGCGGCGCGTCGCAAGAGCGTCAACGATCTCGTGCGCGATCAGATGACGTCGCTCTTGAACAAGCCCGAGCTCAGCAACGCCGACAAGCAGCGGCTCGATCTGCACTTCCAGAGCATCCGCGACCTCGAGAACACGCTGTCCTGCAATCTCACGATGGAGCAGCAGGCGATCGTCGACGGGCTCGGTCAGGGCTACGACACCGACGACGGCGATCAGGTGCTCGACGCGGTGAGAGCCCACATGCAAGTCGCCGCGATCGCGGTGGCGTGCGGCTATACGCGCTCGGTCGCGATCCAGGTGGGCGTCGGCAACGACGGCAACACCCGGTACAGCAACATCGAGACCGGCGAGCTGATGGAGAACTACCACTACATCTCGCATCGCCGTTCGTCCCACGACAGCAGCGGTGCCGTGATTCCGAACTCGGATCTGTTGCACCACTACGTCGACGTCCACTTCGCGCGCACGTTCGGGTTCCTGCTCGACAAGCTCGCCGAGTACCAGCTCCCCGACGGCAGCGCGCTGCTCGATGCCGGCGTCGCGGTGTGGTGCAACGACAACGGCAACGGTCCGGGGCACTCGTCGAACAACGTGCCGTTCGTGCTCGCCGGCAGTGCCGGCGGATTCCTGCGCACGGGCGAGTACATCCGGTTGTCCGACGACGACAACCACGCGCGACTGCTCAACACGATCGGCTCCGCAGCAGGTCTGCGCAAAGAAGACGGCACGAACATCGACGACTTCGGCCCGGCCGACCGTCCTCGCACCGTTCTCGACGAGCTGCTCGCCTGAGCGAGCACGAGGTGGGAACCTGACGCGCGAGCGGGTGTCCAGCCCGCCGCGCTTCGCATGTCCTATCTCGCGCGAATCTGCACGACGATCCTTCTCATTGGTGCTGGATGCAAGGCGAGCGGTCGTGCCGTTGCGCCGCTCGACGAGGGGCCGCCGCGCGATGCGAAGGTGATCGCGCGCGTCGATCCGGCCGGGTTCGCGCCCGCGGTCGATCCCGCCGTGGCCGGTGCGTCGCCGGGCGTCGCGGCGATCGGTCCGCGTGCACCGACGTTGGTGTCCGAGAGCGCGCAACCCTTCGTGCACTTCGCACGGCCGATGAAGGCCGATGCTGCGGCCCTGCACTTCGAGCTCGACCCGCCGATCGCGGGCGAGACGGTGTGGATCGATCCGTATCGCGCGTGGTTCGTGCCGTCGGAGCTGCTCGTGCTCGGGCGCAGCTATCGCGTGCATGCGCACGGCAAGGTGCAGCGCGACGACGGTAGCGAGGTCGTCGTCGATCAGCGCTGGGAGCTGCGCACGCGTGCGCCGTTCGCCGAGCTCGAGCCGCTGCAGTCCTACGGCTTCGGTCGCTTCGAGGACGACGAGACCGAGGCGTCGACGTTCCACGCGAAGACGGCGGTCGACGTGCGTGGGGAGCTCGAGATCACCGCGGCGCAGGTGCGTCCGCATCTGCGTGCGCGTGCGTGGAAGGTCGGTGCCGATCCGAGCACCGCGAAGCCGGTCGCGATCCGCGTCTACGGCGGCAAGCAGAAGCACCCGCTGCCGGCCGATCTCGACGAGCACGATCGCGATGCGGTGCACGTGCATCCCGCGACGAGCTGGCCCGCGGGCCACGAGATCGAGGTGACGCTCGATGCCGCGTTCGCACCGAAAGGCGCGGGCGCGATCGGCAAGCCCGTGCTCGCACGCTTCCGCGTCTCCGACGGCACGCACATCCGCATGACGTGCCTCGAAGATCACGGCGACGGCTGCGGTCCGATGGGTGTCGCGTTCGAGCTCGATGCGCCGTTCACCGCGGCGGATCTACGGCGCATCGACATCTCGCCGCGACCGAAGCAGTTCAAGCGCGAGATCTGGGGCGACAATCACATCTGGATCTACGGCGAGTTCGAGCTGAAGAAGTATCGCGTGCACGTGCCGGAGCTGCGCGATCGCGTCGGGCAGAAGCTGGTCGGCACCAAGCCCACCGAGCTCGTGATCGTGCCGCCGCAGCCCACCGTCGATCTGGTGGGCACGAGCGGGACGCTGCGTCCCGGTCAGCCCACCACGGTCGGGCTCGAGTCGCGGTGGCTGCAGCACGCGACGTTGCGCGCCGCCGTGCCGAGCGAGGCCGAGTGGATCGCGATGCAGCACGCCGACCTCGACGAGGTGCCGTTCCCGTCGAACCAGAAAGGTCGCATCGAGAAGCAGATCGATCTCGGGCCGAGCGGTCGCTTCGCGTGGTCGTCGATCGCCCTCGATATCGCCGAGCTCGCCGGCGGCAAGGGCAAGCCGTTGTTCGTCGAGATCGTGCCGGGGCCGGTGATGGACGTCGCGCGTCATCGTCCGACGCCCGAGCGCGTGCGTGGGCTCTACCAGGTCACCGAGCTCGGGCTCGCCGCGTGGCTGTCGCCCGGCAACGCGCGCGTGCAGGTGCGCAGCTTCGACACGCTCGCGCCGCTGCCCAAGGTGCAGCTCGAGGTGCTCGACGACAAGGGCAAGCGCGTGCACAGCGTGCGCACCGGCAAGGATGGCTTCGCCGATCTGCCCCGCGACGCCGAGCTGTCACCGGCCGCGATGTTGCTCGCGAAGAGCGGCGACGATCGAGCGCTCGCACGCATCGGCATCGGCATCGAGCGCAAGGAGAGCGACGACGAGCTGCTGAGCCAGATCGTCACCGAGCGCGGGATCTATCTGCCCGGCGACAAGGTGTCGATCGTCGGTTGGGGAGCGATCAGCACGCCGAAGAGCGATCACGGGCTCGCGCGTCCGAAGCCGGGCACGAAGGTGCGGCTCGAGCTGAAGGACCCACACGGTGACGTCGTGGTGCGTCGCAACGTCGCGTTCTCCGAGCACGGCAAGTACTGGGGGCGGCTCGCGCTGCCCGAGCAAGCGCCGCTCGGGAGTTGGAGCGCGGTCGCGACGGTCGGCGACGACAGCTTCACCGCGTACTTCACCGTGCGCGACGTGAGGCCGCCGCAGTTCGAGGTGCGTTCGGCTGCGCGCGACGATGCGCGCACGCGCGGCGAGCAGGCCGAGGTCGTCACGCACGCGAGCTACTACTTCGGCGGCAGCGTGCCGATCACGAACGCGCGTGCGAGCAGCGAGTGTCGCCTCCGCAGCACGCGACCGCCCGGGCTCGCGATGGAGTGGGAAGTCGCGACCGCCGAGCGCGGCGAGAACGAGCCGTGGTCGCGCACGCTCGCGGGCGAGCCCACCATCGAGAAAGACGGCACGGTGCGCGTCGTCGTCGCGACGGACGAGCTCAAGCGCGGCACCGACTACGCGTGCACGACCGACGTCGCGGTGCAGGACGCGACGTTCGAAGAGGTCGGTGCGACCGCGGCATGGTTCGTGTACCCGACGCGCTATCTCGCGCTCAAGGGCAAGGCGCGCGTCGACGGACACAGCTGGGAGCTGCGTGCGGTGGACCGCGAAGGCAAGGCGCGCAGGGTGCAGCGCTACGAGGTCGAGCTGTTCCGCATCGACGACGAGCGCAAGAAGGACGGCAGCGTGCACGACAAGCTCGTGCGCGTGCAGGTGTGCAAGGGCGACACGCGCGATCACGGCGACGACGCACGCTGCGATTCGGGCAAGCTCGCCCCGGGTCGCTATCGTGCGGTGCTCGAGGCCGAGGTGGACGAGACGCCGGTGGTGTGGAGCGACGAGCTGTGGATCCGCGAGCCGCCGAAGACGAAGCCGCGCAGCGACGTGGAGCGGCGTTGGCTGGAGATGCACGTGGAGCCCGAGAAGCCCGAGCCGGGACAGACGGCGATCGTCACCGTGCTCGGACCGAAGCTCGACGCGCACGGCGAGCTCGCGTTCTCGCATCTCGGGTTGCGCCGCGTGATCCCGTTCGAGCTGCGTGCGGGCGAAGCGACGCTCGAGCTGCCGGTCACCGATGCGTGGATCCCCGGCATCGAGCTGCACGCGTTCGCGGTCGCGCCCGGGAAGGATCCGAAGGCACCACCGCAGCACTGGTCCACCCACGCGCGCGTGAACGTCGGCCACGAGAGTCGGCGGCTCGCGGTGACGATCGATGCGATCGAGACCACCACCGCCGGCGCCGAGCTACCGATCGCGGTGCACGTGAAGGGGAGCGATGGCAAGCCGGTGCGCGGCCGCGTCGCGGTGTGGGCGGTGGACGAAGCGCTGCACTCGCTGGTCGCACCGCGGATCCCCGATCTGGTCGCGGGCTTCGCACGCGGGCGCTCGTTGTCGACGCGCTTCGTCGAGAACTACTCGAAGGTGCTGCGACCGTACGTGGTGCGCGACGATCCGTTCGAGCTCGGTGGCAGCTACGGCACCGGCTCCGGCTTCGGCACCGGCAAGGGCTACGGCAGCGTGGGCCGCGGTGGCGGCTCGGGCATCGCACAGTCGGCGGTGCGCAAGAAGTTCGAAGGCACACCGATCTTCATCGGTGACGCCGAGGTCGACGCGCAGGGCAACGCGCGGGTGAAGGGCACGATGCCCGACAACCTCACGACGTTCCGACTCACGGCGATCGCATCGGCGGATGCCGCGAGTGGTCCCGGAGTCGCGCGCTTCGGTCACTCCGATGCACGCGTGCGCGTCACGGCGCCGCTCATCGTGCGCGCCGTGGTGCCTCGTATCCTGCGCCCGGGCGACGAAGCGCAGATCGCCGCGATGATCGAGAACCTCGGTGGTCCGGCCGGCGACGCCGAGCTCGAGGTCGCGATCGTACGGGGAGAGAAGCTGCTCACGATCGTGGAGCAGCCGGCCGCGAAGGTCACGCTCGCGGCGGGTGGACAGGCGAAGGTGCCGCTGCTCGTTCGTGCGCGTGCCGCCGGCAAGGTCGAGCTCGAGCTGCGCGTGCGATTGCCGGGCACTCCGGCGCTGCGCGATGCGGTGCGCGTGACGTTGCCGATCGAAGAACCCAAGGACCTGCGCCAGCACGCCGCGTCGTACGGCTCGCTCGACGCCGATGGTGCCTACGCGATCGAGCTGAGCAAGCCGCGCGAGCTCGAGCGCGGCGCCGTCGATGTCGACGTCGAGATCGCCGGCACGATGCTCGCGGCGCTCGAAGCGATGGCCCGCGATCTCGCGCAGTACCCCTATGGCTGCGTCGAGCAGACCTCGAGCGGGCTCGTGCCGCTCGTCGCACTGCGCGGGCTCTCGCACCAGGGCTTCCTCGACGTGAAGGTCGACGAGCACGTCGCAGCCGGGCTCGCGCGTCTGCGTGCGATGCAGATCGACGACGGCGGGCTCGGCTACTGGCCCGGTGCCCGCACGGTGCACGTGTGGGGCACCGCGTATGCGTTGTGGGTGCTCGAGCTGTTGCGCGCCGAAGGCCACGAGGTGCCCGCGTCGTTGCGCGACGGGATGCGCAAGAAGCTGAGCGAACGGCTCGGGCTCGCGCTCGAGCAGAGCGACGCCGCGCTCGCGCCGTGGGAACGGCTGGAGATCGATCCGGTCGCGGCGACGATGGCCGTGCAAGCGCTGGTGTCCGCCGGCGATCGCCCCACTGCACTCGTCGATGCGCTCTTCGAGCACCGCGGCGAGCTGCCGATCTTCGCGCGCGCGCTCTTGCTGATGGCGGCGCACGAGGCCTCGCCGAAGCATGCGCGCACGCTCGTCACCGAGCTGCGTGCGGAGATCGACGAGCGCGAAGGCACTGCGACCGTGCGCCCGGGCAGCACCTGGTACGACGAGTACTTCGACTCGAGCGCGCGCACCGATGCGATGGTGTTGCTGGCGTTGTTGAAGGCGGCACCCGACGATCCGATGATCGAGAAGCTCGCGCGTGGCGTCGCGGAGCTGCGCGCGAGCGGCGGGCTCCGCAACACGCAGGAGCGCGCGTACGGTCTGCTCGCGCTCTCGCAGTACGCACGCGCGCGCGAGACGACGATCCCGTCGCTCACCGCGGAGACGTGGATCGGTGCGCAGCCGAGCAAGCGCGCGAGCATCGAAGGCCGCAAGACCACCGCGGTCCACTCGCACGCGCGCGTGGATGCGCCCCAGCGCGTCACCGTGCGTCGCACCGGCAAGGGGCGGCTGTATTGGCGCGTCGGCATGTCGTGGACGCCGCCCGATGCGGGTGCGAAGGCCGACGCGCACGGCATGGCGATCACGCGCTCGCTGCGGACCGAGAAGCAGACCGACATCGAGCGCGTCACCGCCGGTGAGCTCGTCGCGCTCGACGTCACCGTCACGGTCGATCGCACGCAGCGCTATGTCGCAATCGATCTCCCGCTGCCGCCCGGGCTCGAGGCGGTCGATCAGACGCTCGGCGGCGGTGCGCGTGCGCGCGTGCTGCCGAGCAAGGGCGG
The DNA here is from genome assembly GCA_035550195.1 of Nannocystaceae bacterium. GTDB lineage: Bacteria > Myxococcota_A > Polyangia > Nannocystales > Nannocystaceae > Xiheibacterium. The sequence goes on along the minus strand of DASZPU010000025.1, from coordinate 12,429 downwards.
CTGGTGGGTCTCGCATCGCGAGCTGCGACGCGATCGTGCGGTGCTGTTCGCCGACGTGCTCGCGCCCGGTGAGCACACCGCGACCGTCTTCCTGCGTGCGACCACGCCCGGTCGCTTCGAGATGCCCGCCGCGGTCGCGCATGCGATGTACGCCCCCGAACGCCGCGGCCACACCGCGGACGCGAAGGTCGAAGTGACGAAGTAGTGCACGTTGCTTGGGCAACTCGCCCAAGCGGCGCACGATCGCCCGCGTGATCGCATCGCTTTCCCGCGGCGATCTCGGCACGCGACGTGCGAGCGCGACGGCTCGATGCTGGCCGCGCTCTCCCTGCTCCTGTCGGGCCTCGTGCAGCCCGGCGATCCCGATCGCATCGTCGGCGGCACCGACGTGGCCGTCTGCGACTTCCCGGCCAGCGTGTTCATCGGCTCCTGGGGCGGCTTCCACTGCACCGCATCGCTCGTGCACCCGCGCGTGATCATCACCGCGGCGCACTGCATCGGCGGCATCGAGATGATCGGCTTCGGCGAAGACGTGTGGAGCCCGGCGATCACGGTCGCGACCGAGAGCTGCGCGGCGCATCCCGACTACGACTACTACGGCATCGATCTCGGCGTGTGCACGCTCGCCGAAGACGCACCCGCGGTCGCGATGGTGCCGGCGCTCATGGGCTGCGAAGCCGACGAGCTCACACCGGGACACGAGATCGTGCTCGCGGGCTTCGGCCAAGACGACGAAGCGAGCGGCGGTGGTGGCGGAGTGAAGCGCACCACCACGAACACCGTCGACGCGATCAGCCTCGAGTACAACGAGGCCTACTTGCTCGGCAACTACAGCGGGAGCTGCTACGGCGACTCCGGCGGGCCCGCGTACGTGCAGCTCGCCGACGGGTCGTGGCGCGTCTTCGCGGCGGTGTCGGGCCCGCATCCGAATGCACCGCCGCTCGGCTGCGGATACGGCGGAACCTACGAGCTCATCTGGCCGAAGATGGATTGGATCGAAGAGTGGAGCGGCTACGACGTGACGCCGTGCTTCGATGCGGACGGCACGTGGAATCCCGACGAGCGCTGCACCGAGTTCCCGCTCGTGCTCGACGGCGGTGGATCGTGGAACGCCACCTGTGGACCCGCGATGGTGTCGGGCCCGAGCAACACGTGCGGCGACGGACCGATGGGCACCGACGACGGTGGCGGTGGCGACGAGACGAGCGGCGACGACGGTGGCGGCGAGACGGGCCACACGAGCGGACACGATCCGACGAGCGCGGACGACGACAGCGGCGGTGGTGCGATCGACGACGGTGGTGCGATCGGCGACAGCAGCTCCGATGACGCGGCCGGGGACGTCGAGGACGATGGCGGCGCGCCGATGGGCGATCCCGCGTTGCCGCCCGGCTTCGGCCTCGGGGCTGACGAAGGCGGCTGCGCGATCGCACACAACGACGCTTGGTGGTGGCTGCTCGTGCTCGTTGCGCTCGGATATCGCCGAAGCTCGTGATCGAATTCCGCTTCGGGCAGTCTCACGGGGCGATGACCCGTCCCATCCTGGCCTTCGTCGTCCTCGTCGCTGCGTGCAAGTCGGAAGCGCCCGCGGCGTCCGCCAGCACGCCTGCACCCACCGTGTACGAGCCGAAGCTGAGCGCCGAGCTCGTCGCGCCCGCGGCGAAGGGGCTCGTGCTCGGCGTCGCGACCGATGAGGACGTCGTGAAGGCGTTCGGTGCCGGCGAGACGAAGAAGGACAAGTCGATCGGCGGTGCGATCGTCGTGCAGTACAACGACAAGCCCGCGATGCACATCGACCTGCCCGCGAAGGACGACGTGCTGAAGGGCGAAGCGTGGCTCGTGCCCGACGGCGACGGCAAGCCGCGGCTGCAGCTGCTCTCGCTCACGCTGAAGGCCGGAGAGGCGTGCAAGTGGATCGAGACCAACGTCGGCAAGCACGAGGCGAGCAAGAATCGGCCGGGCTCGAACCGCAAGTACGGCAAGGACGGCAACGGCTTCGAGCTCACCGCGGGCACGACCGACGGCACCGCGCCCGTGAGCATCGCGTGTCACGGCGGCAACCGTGATGGCGTCGCGATCGAGAACCTCGAGTACTCGGTCGAGAGCGAGCGCGGCCGCTCCATGATGATGAACGAGAATCCCTAGTCGAAGCGCACGGGGACCCCGAAGGTCACCACCACCGGGCGGTGATCGGAGATGTCGTCGAGGTAGTCGCCGTTCCAGGTCTGCTCGAGGTGGAGCGCGCGCACGTCGGCGCCGTCGAACGCGGTCAGCAGCTCTTCGCTGACGAGCACGTGGTCGATGAGCCGTTGGAACGGCACGAACGAGAACTCTCCGTCGTCCGCGAGCGACTCGGTGATCGCGATCATCTTCGCGGCCGGGTCCTTCAGCGGCGCGAAGACGTCGTGGGTGCCGACGTCGTCGATCTCGTCGTTGAAGTCGCCGAGCAGAATGATGTTGGTGTCGCCGGCGGAGCGACGCGCGTCGATCCACGCGCGCAGCTTCACGATCGCGGACTTGCGCCGCGACTCGCTCTCGGCATCCGTCATCGCCTTGAGGTGCACCACCACCAGCTGGATGTCGCCGATCTCCGGGTGCGCGGGCAGCTGCGCGCGCACGACCAGCACCGGGCGCGGGAAGGCCCAGCCGTCGTTGCCGAAGAGGTGCGCGACGTCGACGATCGCGAGCGCCTCGTCGCGCACGATCGCGCCGACGCGCGTGTCCGCGGCGCGGCCGAGCACGCCGTGGTGGCCGGGCAGATCCGCGAGCACGCGATCGAACGGTGCCTTCGCCTCGATCTCCTCGATGCCGACGAAGTCGAGCGCGAGCTGATCGACCACCGAGACCACGCCGTCTTCGGTCGCGCTCGACTTCGGGAAGTGCTCGACGTTCCAGGTCGCGACGGTGAGCTCGTCGTTGCACGCGTGGCGCTCGTTGCAGGCCCAGCGCGCGAGCGCGCGGCAGGTCGCGTCGCCGATCCACGGTGCGTCGTCGAGCGCGGCGATGTCCTCGAACGGACGGTTCTCGACGATGCTGCTGGCCGCGTTGGTGATGAGGCCTGCGCCGCCGGACGCGACCGAATCGTCGAGCGCGTCGAAGTCGGTCGCCTCGTCGTTCACGATCGCGAGCACGCCCTTCGCGACGCGCTCGTCGAGCGCGAGACAAGCCGCGCTGCGATCGTCGGCGGTGGGCTCGACGTCGCGGGGGTCGACGTCGGCGGAGCATGCAGCGGCGAGCGACAGCAACGCCGCGAGCGTGGGGAGCTTCATCGGGGCCTCTTCTTCGGGGTCCGCCGAAGGAGGCGCGCGAGCGGTGTCGAGTGATCCCGTCAGCGCGAAGATTCTTCGCCGAGCCGCGCAGGCAGGGCTGCGAGGCCCGCCGCGAGCTCTGCGGGGTCGAGCGCCTGGGCGCGCAGTGCCTCGCGCAGCGACGCGCGGCCGCGTGCGAGGCGGCTGCGCACCGTGTTGGCGGGGATGCCCAGCGCGGCGGCGATCTCGGGGCCGTCGAGGTCTTCCCAGTATGCGAGCTCGAGCACGATCTGGAAGTCGAGCGGCAGCGTGGCCATCGCGCGCGCGACGATCTCGCGGGTCTGCGCGCGCGCGACTCGTTCGCTCGGGCGCGTGCGCAAGTCGGTGATCGAGCGCGAGCCCAGCGCTTCGTCGTCGCGCCCGAGCGTGCGCCGCAGGTGATCGAACAAACGGTGGCGCGCCACGCTGAACAGCCAGCTGCGGAAGGTCGGCGCGTCGATGGTGTCGCGCGACTTCAGACAGTCGAGGAACGTGCGCTGGATGAGATCTTCGATGTCGTCGCCGAGCTTGCTGCGGAAGAAGCGACAGATCGGATCGAAGTAGCGGCCCACCAGCTCGTCGCCGGCGACGTTGTCACCACCGCGCCAAGCGATGAGCAGCTCCTCGTCGGTGGCCACGGCCCTCGTGGTATATCACCATGGATGGTCGGCGAGGACGACGACGCGATCGCGATCGCGACGCTCGTTCGTGCTGCGCGTGACGATGGGCGGGATCCGGTCGCGGAGCTGCTGCGCTCCGGCGTGCGTGCAAAGCTGCTCGGCATCGCCGCTGCGCCCCCGCGGATCGGTCGCTTCGTGGTGCTCGAGATCGCCGGCCGTGGTGCGACCGGCACCGTGTTCGCGGCCTACGATCCGCGGCTCGATCGCAAGGTCGCGCTGAAGCTGTTGCACGCCTGCGACGACGAGCGCGTGCTCGACGAGGCGCGTGCGCTCGCTCGGCTCGCGCATCCCCATGTCGTCGCGGTCTACGAGGCCGATCGCGCGGAGCAGGGCACGTTCGTGGTGATGCAGTTCGTCGCGGGCGGCGACTTGCGCACGTGGTTGAAGGATCGCCCCGACGACTGGCGTGCGATCGTCTCTGCGTTCGTAGGGCTCGCGGAGGGCATCGCAGCCGCGCACGCGGCCGGCATCGTGCACGGCGACGTGAAGCCCGAGAACATCCTCGTCGCGGCGCATGGTCCGTGCATCGCGGACTTCGGCGTCGGCAACGGCACGCTCGGCTATCTCGCGCCCGAGCGCCGCGATGGCGGGCCTGCGAGCGCGGCCGCGGATCAGTACGCGTTCGCGTCGACGCTGCGTGAAGCACTGGCGGGCACGACGGCGCCGCAGCGCGTGCGAGCGATCCTCGCGCGCGCAGAACAAGCCGACCCCGGCCTGCGCTTCGGTTCGATGGCCGAGCTGGCGGACGAGCTGCGCGCGACGCTGCGTCCGCGCCGATGGCCGATCGCGATCGCAGCGGTCGCGTCGTTGGCCGTCGCGCTGGTGATCACGCGTCGCGACGTTCGCTGCGCGGGCGGTGACGCGCGCATCGCCGCGGTGTGGAGCAGCGCGCGCGCGCAGCAGCTACGGACGACGTTCGTTGCCGCGGCACCGCTGGGCGATGCGCTCGCGCGCCCGGTGATCGACGCGATCGATCGCGACGCGGTCGCATGGGCGCACGCGCATCGCGAGGTGTGCGAGGCCACGTGGGTGCGCGCCGAGCAATCCGATGCGCTGCACGACGCGCGCATGCGCTGCCTCGCGCGTCGGCTCGACGAGCTCGACGCCGCGATCACCACGCTCGCCGGCGTCGACGATGCCGAAGAAGCGGCCGGCGCGATGGCGGTGGTCGACGCGTTGCCCGAGCTCGAGCGCTGCTCCGCCGATCGCGTGCGCACCGACGACGAGCCGCACGACGAGCGCATCGCAGCCACGCGTCGCGAGCTCGATCACGCGTGGGCGGCCTTCAACCTCGCGCGCTACGCCGCCGCGCGTGCCGAGGCCGAGCGCATCGCGACGCAGGCGGAGGCGATCGGTTGGGCGCCGCTGCAGCTCGAGGCCGACATCTTGCTCGGCGCGACGCAGGCACGCATCGATGCGCCCGCAGTCGCCGATGCGACGCTGCACCGCGCGTACTTGTCGGCGATGGCGCTCGGCGACGATGCGGCGGCCGCCGACATCGCGCTGCGGATCCTGCGTTCCGCCATGTTCGCGGGCCGTCTCGATCGCGTGCAGACGCTGGCCGACTTCGCGCGGGGCGCAGCGTTGCGTGCTGGGCTCGACGACACCGAGGTCGACGGCATCGTCGGCGAGGCGTTGCTCGGCGCCGGTGATGCCGTCGCTGCGACGTCGGCGCTCGAGCGCGCACTCGCGGGGGAGCGACGCGCACCACGACGCGCGATCCTCTACACGTTGCTCGGCTCGGCCGCGCTCGCACGCCAGCGACCCGATGCCGCGCTCGCCCACTACTCCACCGCGCTCGGCTCGGCCGAAGCGCACTACGGCGCCGGGCATCCCGAGATCGGCTTCTTCCTGCAGCGACTCGGACGTGGTCAGCATGCGGTCGGCGACGATGCGGCCGCGCTCGCGACGTTGCAGCGCGCGCTCGCGTTGCGCGAGCAGGCGCTCGGCGGCGAAGATCGTGCGGTGGCGAGCGCGCTCGCCGATCTCGCCGACGTCGAGCTCGCGATCGGCCGCCGCACGGATGCGCAGGTACACCTCGAGCGCGCGCTCGCGATCCGCACGAAGCACGACGCCGAGCACCCCCGCCTCGCGGAGCTGCACCGTCGTCTCGCAGCGATTGCGCGGCAGGACGGCGACGTCGCCCGCGCGCGCAGCCACCTCGAGCGCGCCATCGAGCTGCGCCGAGCGAGTACGCCCGATCACCCCGAGCTCCTCGAGTTGGAGCGCGAGCGTGCCGAGCTGGCCGCTGACCAGCGTTAGCGGCCGTTCGATCGCAAAGCTCGTCAGATCACGAACGCGCTCCGCGTAGGCGATCGGGGATGACGATCGCGGAGCTCGCCGATCTGCCCGAGGTCGGCGTGGGCATCCTGCACACGCCGGAGCTCGCACAACGCCTCGGCGACCGTCTGCTCGACGTCGCCGTCGAGGTCGATCCGTGCACCACCTGGCGACCGCTCGGCGGCGACGCGTTCGCGGTGCCCGAGGACGAGCTGCTCGCGCTGCGTTCCTACGTCGGCGGCATGCTCGTGCACGGCGGTGGCGATCCGGTGGGCGGCACGATCGCGGCGGGCGCAGGCGTCGTCGATGCATTCGCGCGATCGATCGCCGCGCTGCGACCTCCGTGGGTGAGCGAGCGACTCGCGTTCAATCGCTATGCCGTCGACGACGGCGTGCACACGCTCGGCATCACGCTGCCGCAGCTGCAGTGCGAGGAAGCCGTCGGCGTCGCGGTGTCGCGGTTGCGCGCGTTGGGCCCGCGCGTCGGCCGACCGGTCGCGTTCGAGAACACCAGCAGCTATCTGCGCGTGCAGCCGTGGGAGCTGCCCGACGGCGACGTGATCGCGGCGGTCGCCGAAGAAGCCGACTGCGGCATCGTGCTCGATCTGCACGCCGTCTACGCGAACGCGCTCAACAATCGCCAGCCGCTCGACGAGCTCATCGCCGCGCTGCCGCTCGCGCGCGTGATCGAGGTGCACCTCGCGGGCGGCCGCAGCCACGGCGGCTACTGGCTCGATGCGCACTGCGGCACGACACCGTTCGAGCTGCGCGCGCTGGCGGAGCTGGTGATCCCACGGCTCCCGAACCTCAAGGCGATCGTGTTCGAGCTGGTCGGTCGCTACGGCGATCGCATCGACGAGCTCGCGCTGACCGACGAGATCGCGTGGCTGCAGTGGTTGTGGTCGGTGCGCGGCCACGAAGCCGGCATCGGCGTGCGAAGGCGACGCACGCCCACGACGCGACGCGACCTGCCGGCCCCGGAGGTGTGGGAGTCGACGCTCGGTGAGCTCGTGCGTGGCCGCGTGCCCAACGGCACGCTCGCGCGCACGCTCGCTGCGGATCCCGGCGTCGCGATCTATCGCGAGCTGCTCTCGCGTCGGCGTCGCTCCGCGATCACCGATGCGCTGCCGTGGACGCTCGGTGCACTGCGACTGTGCGCCGGGCCGGAGCACGCGCGCGCCACCATCGATCGTCTGCTGCACGAGAGCTCGCCCGGGCTGATCGAGGCGAGCGAGGCGCTGGGCTTCGCGGCGGCGCTCGGCGAGCTGCCGCTCGACCCGCTGGTGCGCGACACGCTGTCGCTCGAGCGCGCGAGCATCCGCGCGCGCAACGAAGGCGTCGCGCATCGCGTGCAGATCGAGCACGACCCCAGCGAGCTGTTCGCCGCGCTCGCCGACGGCACGCGCCCGCCGCGGATCCCCAGCTTCGAGGTCGAGCTGTCGCCCTGAGGCGAAACCTTCGGCGCGCGAAGCTTGTCCAAGCGCCGATGCTTCGTCTGCTCGCGTTCCTCGGGGTGTTCTCGTTCGCCGAGGTCGCGCGCGCCGACACGCTGGTCGTGCTCAACAAGGCCGAGGCGAACGCGTCGTTGATCGATCCCGCGAGCGGCACCGTGCGCGCGACGGTCGCGACCGGCATCGGTCCCCACGAGGTCGTGATCGGTCCCGACGGACGCACGGCGGTGGTGTCGAACTACGGCGACGAGACGCCGGGCTCGAGCCTCACCGTGTTCGACATCGGCAAGGCCGAGGTGCTGCGCACGATCGATCTCGGTGCGTTGCGTCGCCCGCATGGGCTCGCCTGGGTGCCGGGCTCGCGCATCGTCGTCGTCACCGTCGAGGACGCGCAGGGCATCGTGTGCGTCGACGTCGACAGCGGCCGCGTGCACAAGCTGATCGCGACCGGTCAGCAGGTCTCGCACATGGTCGCGCTCGATCCCGACGGCAAGCGAGCGTTCGTCGCCAACATCGTGTCGGGCACGGTGAGCGTGCTCGAGCTGCGCACCGGCAAGCAGCTCGCGACGATCACGACGGGCGCAGGTGCAGAGGGCATCGCGATGCGGCCCGACGGCCGCGAGCTGTGGGTCGGCAATCGCGAGGCCGATACGGTCAGCGTCATCGACACGACGACGCTCGAGGTGCGCGAGACGATCGCGGCGAAAGCGTTTCCCATCCGCGCCGCGATGCTGCCCGACGGCAAGCGTGCGTTGGTGAGCAGCGCGAAGGCGGCGACGCTCGGCGTGTTCGACACCGAGGCGCATCGCGAGCTGCACACGATCCGCTTCGCGAAGCTGCCCGGCACCGACAAGCCGGAGTCGTTCGGCAACCAGTTCGGCGACAGCGCGGTGCCCATCGGCATCGTGATCGATCCGAGTGGCAAGCGTGCGTTCGTGGCACTCGCACGCGCCGACGTGATCGCAGTGGTCGACCTCGCGAAGAGGAAGGTCACCAAGACGCTGAAGGCCGGCAAGGCGCCGGACGGCCTGGCCTACACGCGCGTCGATGTCGCGCGCTAATACTCGGACGGGCTCCTAAGGCTTCGCCAGCCAGATGCCCGAACGATCGCCGTCGCGCACGACGTACATCACGAGACCGTCGTCGACGATCTCGGGCCCGATGAACGGCGGGCCGGCGATCAGCGCCGCGACGTAGACGTCGTGGTCGATCACTTGCTCGTCGTCGTTCTCGGGATCCACGATCACCAGCTCGCCATTGTAGTGGTCGTCGACGTCGACCAGCGACACGATGCGGCCGTCCGACAGCCGGCGGTGGATGCCGCCCACGCGCTCGGCGATCCGCTCCGGCGCGCCGCCCGAGTACGGGACGCGCCACAGCTCGCCGGTGATGTCGTAGATGCTGCCGGGCTCGTCGACGACGAAGAGCTCGGCGGCGTCGTCGTCGAAGGTCGAGGCCATCGCAAAACCATCGAAGAGCGGCGTGATCTCGCCAGTGACGACGTCGTATCGCACCAGCTCGTTGAAACCGCGATGCGCCAGCACCGTGCCGTCGTCGCTGCGATACACGAAGGTCACGCCGGGCGGGAGATCCCAGCTCGCGCGATCCGGCAGCGTGATCACCCGCTGCGACGCGCCGCTCGCGGGATCGCGATCGAGGACGATCTCGCGATCGTACGCGCTGCTGAGCTGCGTCGACGCGTCCTCGACCAGCACCGTCTCGGCGCCCGTCGCACGGTCGACGAGCGTGGCCGGCCCGAACCCGGTGGGCGAGTTGTGCACGAGCACGACGCCGCTGCCGTCCATTGCGTCCATGAAGTCGGCGACGTCGTGGGCGATCGCGGTGCTGCTCGCGGTCGCGAGATCGACGACTTGCAGCTCACCGAGGTTGGTGAGCGCGATGACTTCCCCATCGTGCACACCGAACCCGAACGTGTTCTGCACGCCGTCGAGCAACGGCACGCGCGGTGGCGGCGGATCGCCGAGCTGCGCAGGATAGGGCTGCAGCGTGAGCATGCCGAACGGTGCATCTGCGCTGGCAGTGACCACGCCGATCGCACCGAGCTCGGTATGCATCGCGTAGTTGCCGAGCGTCGGCTCGAACACCACCGGCGGATCGACGCCGGACGGATCGAGCACGACGCCGTCCTCGTTCTCGTTGCGCCCCAGCAGTGCGCCGGGAAAGTGCTCATCGTCTCGGTAGACGTACGGCACGTCGCGCGCGACGACCTTCGGGGACTCACCGCAGGTGCCCATCGCGACGACGCGCGGATCGTCGATGCCGAGCTGCGGGAAGCCGAGCTCGGTGTCGTCCTGCAGCGCCGTCCCGACCGAGACATAGAAGCGATCGTCGATGCGAGTGATCGCGCCGATCGCCTCGTCGGCGTCGAGCGCCAGCAGACGCGCGGGACCTGCTTCACCGCATACGCGCGGGCCGTCGTCGTCGTCGACGCGGGGGCCGCATGCGCACATCACCAACGAAGCGGCGAGCAATCCTCGTTCGAACCGCATGCCTGCACTCTAGCGCATTGCGTCGGCGTGTCCGCGTGCGAGCGGCACGCGCACGTGTCAAGATGCGCCGCGCCGATGCGACGCATCTTCGACATGCGCATGAACGACGGCTCACGGCACTTCGGCGATGTGCCCGAGCACTACGATGCCACGGTGCCCGAGTGGGAGGTGCTGCGCGAGCATGTGCGCACGCTCGCAGGCGCAGAGCTCACCGGCTACGTCACCGATCACGTGACCGAGGCGTGGATCGACTTCACGTGGCGCGGCCACAGCTTCTCGCTGAACAACCAGCACGGACAGTGGTGGTTCTTCGTCGCGGATCCGACGTGTCCCGACGAGCTGCTCGAGGGCGTGCTCGATCACTTCGAGAAGCGTTGAGTCACTTCAGCGCTATTGTGGGGATTTCGCGTCCGCAGCGAGCTTCCGGAAGCGCTGCTCCGGGCCCGCGGGCGCGTAGGTCTGCACGACGAGCACGGGCGACGTGGTCGTGCGCACGCCGTGCTGCGTCTTCGGCGGGATCGCGATCGTGGAGCCGACCGCGACCTCGTGCGTCGTGCCGGCGACCGTGGTCTCGCTGGCGCCGTCGATCGTCGTGATGACCTCGGTCTCGGCGTGCTCGTGCAGCGGCACGGTGGCATCGGCATCGAGATGAAGGATCGCGAGGCTGAGGTTGGGCGACTCGGGTGCGCCGAAGCCGATGCGCACGCGGAACTTGTCCTCGCCCCACGCGAGCTCTTCCGACTCGCGCAGCTCGATGCGCGCGAGCGGTGCAGGGCGATCCGCCCACGCTGCACCGTCGATCGCGGCGCCGAGCGTGCCGGACGTCGGCGCGAGCGCGAGCACGAGCGTGATACCGGGCGTGCGCGTCGCGAGCTCGACACCGAGGCCCGGCGCGTGGATGGCATCCCAACGCGCGAGCTGTCGCGCCGACGCTTCTTCGACGCCGCGCGCGTTGCCGCTGCCCGCGACGGCGACGATCATCGCGTCGACGCTCGGCAACGCCGGCAGCGTGCACGTCCGTCCGGGGCGGACGGTGACGACGAGCTGGGCTGCACCGGCATCGTGGGCCAACGCCGCGATCGCCTGCTTCACGGCGACGCGATCGAGCTCGCCGTCGCACGCGATCGCGCTGGGAAACTCCTGCTCTCGCGCGCCGAGGATGCCCGCGCTCGGCGGCGGCGGAACGGGTGGGGCCGGCGGCAGCACGAGCGGCGTCGCGCTCGTGCTCGCGTCGGGCCGACACCCGAGCGCGAGCGCGCATACGAGCGACCTGGCGCGCGCGGCCAGCATCGCGCGATCAGGCGAGCTCGTCGTCGCGCTCGATCGATGGTGCGCTCGCGGGTGCCGGCGACGGTGCGCTGCTGCTGCGCGCACTGCCCGGTCCGCCTTCGGCACCACGCGCAGCACCGGCGGTCTTCGCCAGCGTCTTCGCCTGCGCGGCGTTGACCTGCTTGCCGTGGTGGATCTTCGCGTAGCGCGAATCCACCTCGCGCATGAGCCCGGCTTCACGCAACACGACGTCGGGTCGCGCCGCTTCTTCGGCGGACAAACGCGACTGCACGCCCTCGAGGCGCGCCATCAGCTCGGCCTGGTACTCGCGCACGCGCTCCGCCACCTTCTGGCGCTTGCCCTTCTCGCGACGCATGTCCTCTTGGTAGCGGCGCAGGAAGTAGCCGATGGTCTCGACGCGGATCTTGATCGATCCGGTGGGCTTGTTCTCGTCGATGTCCTTGAACGAGAAGTACGGCGTGCCCGACGTTTCGACGATCTCCTCGATCACCGAATAGATCGGCGCATCGTGGCCGCACTTGAAGCTCGACAGCTCGAGCGCGACGAGATTGGGATGGCGCGCGCAGTACTTCGCGGCCCACACCTTCTGGTTGGTGTTCTCCGAGTAGCTGTTCTTCCACACGTCGTAGATGTCGAACGGGGTCTGGATGAAGCCGGCATCGATGTCGGCCTGGAACAGCGGACGCACGATGTCGTCGTCGATGGGCAGCGAGTGGATCGTGAAGATCGGATACCCGAGCTTCTGCAGCTCGTCGGGGATCTCGTGGTTCATGCCCGGATCGTTGTGGTACGGGCGCGCGAGCAGCACGATGCCGATGCGATCGGTGGCCTCGAGCTGCTTGAGCGTCTCGCGACCCTGCGCGCGCAGCTCGTCGACGAACTCCTGCTGCGCCTTGTAGCCGGCCTCGACCGCGCGCTCGTTCTCTTCCTC
>DASZPU010000024.1:0-2110 GCA_035550195.1 Nannocystaceae bacterium | reverse complement strand
ACCGGCCAAGGCGCCCGCGCCGTCGTGCTGGTCGCGTCGGTCTATCGCGCCACCAGCTACAAGCGCCGGCCCACCTCGCTGTACGGCGCCGACGACTACATCGAGATCCACCACCTCGGCGACGCGCTGCCCACCAAGCTGCGCGCGCTGCTCGGGCTCGCAGAGATGCCCCGCGACATGCACCTCGACGCCGCCGAAGCGCTGCGCGTCGAAGGCGACACCCGCATGACGCAGCACGACGATGCCGCGCTCGCGAAGCTCATCGTCGCCGACATGGTGCTCTACAACGGCGACCGCATCCTCGGCGCGTCGGATGCCGGCGCGGCTGCGACCGCGGTCGCGGCCGATCTCGCGGTCGCGCGCGAGCTCTTCGGTCACGTGCTGCGCGGGCGCGGTGGTGCTGCGAGCCTCGGCGATCCGATCGGTGTCGCGTTCGCAGAGCTCATGGCGGCGCTCGGTCGCACACAGGTGGAGCCGTGAGCGACGACGATCCGATGGCGGAGCTCGCCGCGGGCCTCGCTGCGCTCGGCGCTCCCACGTGGCGTGATCGCAAGCAAGCCGTCGACGCGGTGGTCGCTGCGCTCGAGCGCGCCGCGGCTGCGCAGCTCGGGCCCACGATCGAGCAGCTGCTCGATCTGGTCGCGAGCCCCGAGCTCGAGCCGCGCGCCGGTGCACGCGAGACCCTCGCGCGTCTCGGTGCATCCGCGCGCGTGTCGTTGCGCGGCCGCCTCGATCGCAAGCCCGGCGCGCTCGTGTTCGTCGAGCTGCTCGGCGAGCTCGGCGATGCCGACGACGTCGCACGCCTGATCGACCTGCTCACGACGCCGGGCACCGACACCAACGTGCGCGCCGCCGCAGCCGCGGGGCTCGGGCGCATCGCGACACCCGAAGCGATCGCTGCGCTGGTCGAGCAGCTCGGCGATCCCTCCGAGCTGTTGCGCGTGTGCGCGCTCGATGCGTTGCGTGCCGCCGGCGCGACGGTGGACGTCGAGCGCCTGCGCCCGCTGCTCGGCTCGAGCTACTGCCGCAAGGCGGTGGTCGCGGTGCTCGGCGCGAGCCGGAGCGAGGAGGCCGTGCTTCCGCTCGTCGCAGCGCTCGAGGATCGCATGTCGGGCGTGCGCGCCCAGTCTGCGATCGCGCTGGCCGAGCTCGACGACGCGTTGGTCGCCGCGGGCCATACCTACGTCGTCGGTGCCGAGCTCGGGCGCGCGGCCGCGGGTGTGAAGGAACGCTTGCGCGCGCTGCTCGAGCACCGCGAAGGTGCAGTGCGCACCGCCGCGATGCGCCTGTGCGCGCTCGCGGGCGACGTCGAGAGCATCGCGACGCTCATCGAGGTCATCGACGATCCGGTCGCGCAGGATCGCGGCGTCGCGATGGTCGCGGCGTTCGGTGCCAGCGCGAACGCGGTGCTGCGCAGCGCGTCCGAGCGCGTCGGCCCGGCGCAGCGCGAGCACCTCTATCGACTCATCGGCGCGCTGCCGACCGGGCGCGTCGATCCACAATTGCTCGAGCATCTCACCGGCGGTCTGCTCGACGCCGGTGAAGAAGCCGCGGTCGCGGCCGCCGAAGCGCTGGCCAAGGTCGGCGATCGCACGCGGCTCGCACCGCTGTACCGCGCGATGGCGGCGGAAGGTCGGCTCGGTGAAGCCGCGGCCGACGCGGTCGCGGCGATCCTCGATCGTGCGACGACCGGCGCCGAGGATCTCACGCTCATCGTCGGATCGCTGTGGCCCGCCGAGGGTCCGCTCGCGCGCAACCTCTGTCGCGTCGTCGGCCAGCTCGGCTCCGCGCGATGGGCCCCGTCGCTGGTGAGCCTGCTCGGTTCCTCCGATGCATCGGTGCGCGTCGCCGCTGCGGTCGCGCTCGGACGCTTGCCCGGCGATCACGAAGGCGCCGACGCACTCGCATTCGCGCTCGCCGACGAGGAGCCGCGCGTGCGTGCAGCCGCATGTCGTGCGCTCGGCCAGCTCGCACCACCGCAGGCCACCAGCGCGCTCTTGTCCGCCACCAACGATCGCGCACAACAGGTGCGTGCCGCCGCGGTCGCAGCACTCGTCGCGCTCGACAACCCGGTCGCGCTCGCACGCCTACGAGCGATCGTCGCCGAAGA
>DASZPU010000023.1:0-3650 GCA_035550195.1 Nannocystaceae bacterium | reverse complement strand
ATCTCGTGCAGCCGATCGAGCAGCTCGAGCTGCTCGCCACGGTGCGTGCGGCGCTGCGCACGAAGCGAGCGGAGGCCGGCCAGCGTCGCTCCGTTCGCTTGGTGCACCGCACGTTCGAAGCGATCCAGGAGGCGCTCGTCGTCGTCGACGTCGACGGCACGATCGAGCAGTGCAACGCCGCGGCCGGACGCTTGTTGGGTACGAGCTGCGAGCTGCTCGTCGGTCACGTGCTGCAGGTGCCGCAGATCGTCGAGCTCGGCGGCGCGGAGATCGTCGCGCGCATCGCCCCCGATGCGGCGCAACGCTTCGAGCGCGAGGCCACGATCGGCGGTCGCACCTTCCGCGTCACCGCGGATCCGTTGCGCGACGAGCTCGGCCACATCGAAGGCGCGGTGGTGATCTTCCACGACATCTCGCTGACCAAGCGGCTCGAAGAAGCCCAGCGCACGCGCGCCGACGAGCTCGCCGAGGCCAGCCGACGCAAGGACGAGTTCCTCGGCATGCTCGCGCACGAGCTGCGCAACCCACTCAACGCGATCAGCTCGGCTGCGACGGTGCTCGCACGCGGCGGCGTGCGCGACACGGTGCGACTGCACGACATCATCCATCGCCAGGTCCGCAACCTCGCGCGACTCGTCGACGACCTGCTCGAGGTGTCGCGGATCACCCGCGGACGACTGCAGCTCCGGCTCGCGCCGGTCGATCTCGTCGACGTGGTGCGCCGCTCGGTCGAGGCGATCCGGCCGGAGTTCGAGGCCCGTCATCAACGACTCTCGCTGACGTTGCCGAGCGCGTCGATCCTCGTGCTCGGGGACGACCTGCGGCTCGAGCAGGTGCTCATGAACCTGCTCGCGAACGCGTCGAAGTACTCCGAGCCGCGCGGCGAGACGGTGGTCGAGCTCGTTCCCGACGGGGACAACGCGGCGATCCGTGTGCGCGACGACGGCATCGGCCTGCCGCCCGAGATGCTCGGCAAGGTGTTCGAGCCGTTCGTGCAGGTCGACCAATCGCTGTCGCGCTCGCTCGGTGGGCTCGGCATCGGACTGACGATGGTGCGCAGCCTCGTCGAGCTCCACGGCGGTGTGGTGCACGCGAACAGCGACGGCCTCGGTCGGGGGTCTGCGTTCGTCGTGCGCCTCCCGATCGCGCGCGGGGCCACGCTGCCCACCGCGGCCCCCGTGTCGACCACGCCGGCCGTCGATGCTCGTGCGCTGCGCGTGCTCGTGGTCGAAGACAACGAGGAGACGCTCGAGGTGCTGCAGCTCCTGCTGGAGTCGATGGGCCACGAGGTCACCGGCGCGAGCGAGGGCAACGGTGGGCTGCGTGCAGCGCTGACGATCCGTCCCGACATCGCGTTGGTCGACATCGGCTTGCCCGGCATCGACGGCTACGAGCTCGCGAAGCGATTGCGCGGCGCCGATCCGCGCGGCGACATCTACCTCGTCGCGGTCACCGGCTATGGCCGTCCCGAGGATCGTGCACGCGCGCTCGAAGCCGGCTTCGATCACTACCTGGTCAAGCCGATCCACGACACTGCGCTCGTCGATGCGCTCGATCGCTCGCGCGGCGAACGACCGCGCCGCGCGGCCGAGTGAATCAATCGCGTGCGCACAGCAGCGCGACGGCAGCGAGCGCCGCCGCGATCGTGCGCACGTGATTCCATGCGGTCCACTCGCGCACGTAGCGAGCCCAGCTCGCGGCGGACTCGAGCAAGGTGTCACGCACAAGTCGCTGCGCGACGTGCCGCGCGTGCGCGTCGTGTGGGACGCGCTCGTCGAAGCCCTGCGCTAGGCCACGCGCTCTGCGAGCCAGCGCTTGCGTGCGATCGGGTCCACGTTGGCGGCTTCGCCACCGGCCCACGCGTTGGCCCACGCGCGGATGCAGGCGATGCAACGCTCGACGTCGTCGCGTTCGCCGACGCACACCACGCCGGGCGCTGCTTCGAGGGTGCCGAGCACGACCACTGGAAGGCCTTGGGCGATCGCTTCGAAGTATGCGCGTGGGCTCGTGCTCGCGGGCAGCACCACCGCTTGTGCGCAGCGTCGACGCGCCGCGCGATCGTGCAGTGGATGATCGCACTCGTCGTAGACTTCGATGCGTACCTCGGGTCGCGACAAGGCTTCGAGGCTGTAGCGCAGCTGGGCGCGCGCAGCTTCGGACACGCCTTCGCCGAGGCAGATCACCGCGAGGCGTCCGCCTTCGTCGAGCACGAGCGGCAACGGACCGCAGGCGCGCGGGAGTAGATCGGGGGCGTGCAGATCGATCGGCACCGGCTCGACCGGTGCGTCCGTGCAGGGGCCCGGCCACGTCAGCTCGGGATCGCTCGCGCGCGCGTCCGGGATCGGGCCGTGCAACGTCATCGCGATGCCGGCGAGCACCGCGGGGCGCACCGCAGGCAGAGCGCGCATCACCGTGCGCGGATGCACGCCGTGCACGTGGATCTCGTCGACGACGTGCAGGAGCGCGGTGATCTCGGGGATGTCGCGCTCGCTGATCGCGAGGTCGACGACCGGTGCACTGCCACGGGGATCGAACAGCTCGAGGACGCGGACCGTCGTGGTCTGCTTGCCGTCCCATTCGGTTGCGGCGAGATCGCGCGCCAGTGGCGAGGGCTCCGCCACGTGCGTGCGTGCCACGATGTGGAGCACGACGGTCATGCGATCGGCTCTTTAATGTGCGGGCGGTCGGTTGCACTCGGCTCGGCCCGAATCGGGCACGGCAGCGGACGGCAGGGCTTTCAGCCCTGCTTCCGCTGAGGCTTGTCCTTGCGCCGCAACGGATGCTGCAGCGTCGGCAAGCGCTCGTGCTCGCCGCGCTCGACCAGCAGCTCGAGGCCGTCGACCAGCAGATCCATCGTCGTCACCGGGGCATCGACCGTCTGGCTCAGCACGCCGTCGATGCCCACGTCGGCACCGAAGCCGCCGTACGCACCGACCGGGATCCGCATCGCCACCGTGTGCGACTCGGTGCCGAACGCTCGAATGCGTCGCAGCACCCGCATCGACGCGGGAGCGAGCACCGCTCCGCGCACGAGCCTGCGACCGCCGTTGCCGTCGATGCGAAACACTCGCGCCGGCAGCGGCAGGTTCAAGTTGCCCGTGCCCGCGTACGCGGCCGCGCCCTCGCGTGGCACCGGGCCCAGCACCGTGCCGTCGCGCAGCGTCTCGATCACGTACGCGAAGTCGTAGCCGTCCTCGGCTGCGCGCGCGAGCAGGTCGCGCTCGAGCGTCGCGCGGCTCACGCCGCGCTTCTTGCTCGACAGCGTCAGGTTGCTGATCGTCGCGCCCGTCTCGAGCGCCGGGCTCATGCGCGCGCGCCCGTTGCTCGCGGTGACCTTCGTGCTCGGCACGCGCGACATGAGCAGCGCATCGAGCTTGCCGTCCTTCACGAGCTGCAGCTTGCCCGCGCGCACGCCTTCGGCATCGTAGTCGTAGCTGCCGAACGCGCCCGCGATCGTCGGATCGTCGACGAGCTCGAGCGAGCTCGGCATCACCTGCTTGCCCAGCTTCGCGAGCCACGCGGGCTCGAGGTCGACCATGCGTCCGGTCTCGCCGAGCGGCGCGGGCGTGCCCACCGCTTCGGTGGCCACCGTCGCACCGAGCAGCTGCGCCGCCGCATCGCCGACGAAGAGGATCGGAACGTCGTAGTCC
>DASZPU010000022.1:0-3962 GCA_035550195.1 Nannocystaceae bacterium | reverse complement strand
GGCTCATGTACAGCGGCGTGCCGCAGACGCCGCGCTCGGCGACGACGTCGCGGCCGGTCAGCGCCTTCGCGATGCCGAAGTCGACGATCTTCACCGTGTTCGCCGAGGCGCCGCCGGCCACCACCACCACGTTCTGCGGCTTGATGTCGCGGTGCACGATGCCGTTGGCGTGGGCGTGCGCGAGCCCGTCGAGCATCTGTCCGACGACGTCCACCGCGAACGCGGGCCCGAGCCGATGGTCGAGCAAGCGCGACAGCTCGACGCCCCACAGCAGCTCCATGCACAGGTACTTCGACTCGCCGATCCCCGCGGCTTGCCAGCTCCCGAAGTCGAGCACGCGGACGCAGTTGGGGTGATCGAGCCGCGAGGCGCTGCGGGCTTCCTGCTCGAAGCGTCGCATCGGCTCCGCGCGCTTGCACAGCCGCGGATGCAGCACCTTCACCGCGAGATCGGTGTCGAGCCAGACGTGACGGCAACGCATCACCGCTCCGGTCGCACCGCAGCCCAGCAGGGCATCGACGCGATAGCGATCCGCGATCAACTGCCCGACGAGCTGCGGCGCCTCGAACGGCACGACGCTCCTACGCGTTTCCATCGGAGTCCCCGGCGGCGTTCTGCAATTCCGCGATCGCGTGTCAACACGGTGAGGCGCGGCACGTCGACGATGCATGCGAGCGCGACGGAACGATCCGATCGATCGCCGTGATGAACGAAGATCGCCGGTGAAGTGAAGCCCGTTCGCTTGCGCGTCTTCCGAGATGTTGCACGCTCGCGACGCCAAGAGCGCGGGGTCGGGCATGCGCGAGCACGACGTCTACGAAGCCCTGGAACGCTATCTCCAAGCGGCGGTCGCCGCTTCGGTGGCGCAGCCCGACGATCTACCGCGCTGCGAAGCGCTCGCGGGCCAGGCCCAGCTCGAGTACCAGAACGCGCTCGAAGCCTTTCACCTCCGGCTTCGTTCGCGGCGCACGCAGGATTTCCCCGCGGTGCAGCGTCGCGTGTCCGAAGAGTGACGTCAGCGCGGGCGCGCGCGTTCGGCCAGCTTGCGTCGCGTCGCGTCGAGCTGCGCGGGCAGGCGCTCGCACAGTCGCGCGTCGCCGGTATCGATCGGCGGCGTGATGTCGTCGAGCTCGGACGACGCCGGCGGCTGCTCGGCGGCATCGATGCGCGCCAGCGCGGACGCGAAGACCGAGCACGGCGCATCGGACTCGCCGGCGTCGCGCAGATCGAGCACGTCGAGGTGCGGGCGATCGAGCAACGCAGCGAGCGAAGGATCCTGGGCGACGACCGCGAGCGCACGCTGGCGATCGCGATAGCCGAGCGGCTCGAGCCGCGTGTTGAGCAGCTCGACCAGCAGGGGGCCACCGCGGGCACCGAAGTGCTCGAGCACGAGATCGACCGCCGGTGCGCGCAGCCGGGGATCGCGGGTGAGCGCGGCGATCTCCGCGAACACGCGCGCGTCTTCGATCAACGCCGGCTCGCGCACGAGCAGACGATCGTAGGCCGCGAGCGCGCGCGCGCGTGCGTGGGGCAGCTCCGCGAGCGCCCGTGCGCGCTGCAGCGTGTCGCTCTCCGACGACGGCTCCGCGGGACGATCCGCGACGGTGATCTCCGCGGGCGCCACGATCTCGGCGCTCGCGATCTCCTCCTCGTGCGGCGCGTCGTCGCTCGTGCCCGCGAGCACCAGCGCGATCGCGGCGAAGGCCGGCGTGACCGCGGCCGCGCGCGCGATCCACTTCCGCCGACCGGCCTTCGGCGCCGACCGACCGGACACGAGCGCGGGCTCGCTCGCCGTCGCTGCGCTGGTGAATCCTTCGTGCACCACCGCGATGCGCCGCCGACCTTCGGGGCGCGGCGGATCGGATCCCAACGCCGCGGCGATGGGGATCGGCGCGACCTCGGCGATGCCACCGGCATACAGCCGCGTCGCTCGACGCTGCGTGTCGGTCACGATCGCATCGAGCTCTGCACGCGCAGCCGCGGCCGACTGCGGTCGTCGCTCGGGATCCTTCTCGAGCAATCGCGCGACGAAGCGCTGCAGCGCCGGCGATATTGTCGAGGGCAGCGGCGGCGGCGTCTCGGTGACATGCATCTGCAGGATCGCGCGCACGTCGTCCGACACGAACGGCAACCGCCCCGCGAGCATGCGGTAGAGCAGCACGCCGAGCGCGTAGAGATCGGCGCGTCCGTCGATCGGACCGCCGACGACCTGCTCGGGGCTCATGAAGTTCGGCGTGCCGCAGATCCGTCCCTCGCGGGTCATGCGTGCCGCGGCTCGGTCGCCGCTCAGGATCATCGCGATGCCGAAGTCGACCAGCTTCACCACGTTGGCGCGCCCGTTGCCGGCGACCACGACGACGTTGTGTGGCTTCACGTCGCGGTGCACGACGCCGCGCCCGTGCGCGTGTGCGAGCCCGTCGAGCATCTGTCCCGCGACGTCGATCGCGAACGAATGACCGAGCGGCTGCTCGAGCAAGCGCGCCAGCTCGACGCCCCACAAGAGCTCCATGCACAGGTACTTCGAGGGCGGCAGGTTGGCCGCGCGCCAGCTCCCGAAGTCGAGCACGCGCACGCAGTTGGGATGGTCGAGCCGCGACGCGCTCTTGGCCTCCTGCTCGAAGCGCCGCATCGTTTCGTCGTGGCCGCACAGATGCGGATGCAACACCTTGAGCGCGACGTCGGTATCGAGCCCGACATGACGGCAGCGCAACACCGCACCCATGCCGCCGGCACCGAGCAACGCATCCACGCGGTAGCGATCGGCGATCAGCTGGCCGATGAGCTGCTCCAACTCGAACTCGGAATTCACGCGACCCCGCGAGCTCCTGCGCCGCCGTTGTGAAACTACGCGAGATGTTGTCAAGGAACGATGCAGTGTCACTGTCGCGAAACGAGGTCGGAGTAACGCTGTCGCTACGCGTGGCGATCATCGATCTCGCATCGGCGCGTTGCGCTGCGCAGCGGCGAACGTAAGCTGCAGTTGCAACGGATTGCACATGCGCAGCACGGACGTCTACGAAGCACTGTCGGTGTACCTCGCCGCAGTCGCGGCCGCAGCTTCGGCTCCGCCCGGGCAAGCCGGTCTACGCCGCGCGCAGGCCGAGCTCGCACGACTCGGCTATCAGAACTTGCTCGAGGCCTACACGCTCGAGCTCGCCGCGAAGGAGCAGCGCGTCGAGCTGGTGCGCGACGACCCCGACGGCGAGGACGTCACGCCGGCGAACGGGCTGCGCTGCGACGACCCCCGCGTGAGCGCGGTGGGAGGCGGGCCCACGTCCCGCCGTTCGTGACCGCCCCGGGCCGCGACGAGATCTCGTGGGCGTCCCAGGCTGGGCCGGGCCTGCGCGCGGTGGACCTGCGAAAAGCCGCAATGCTCGCTTGCGCGCGAGTGGCCATTGGATCACAAAGGGAGGCACACATGCGGGGTACCGGGCAAACCCTGAAGGGGCGCGTGCTGATCGTCGACGATCAGCCCTACGTGCTACGTGCGATCCAACGCGTCCTCGCCGATGGGCACGACGTGGTCACGGCCAACGATGGTCGCGCTGCGCTCGCGGCCATCGCTGCGAGCGAGCGACCGTTCGACGTGATGCTCTGCGACGTCGAGCTCGAGGGGCTCGATGTCGTCGCGCTCTGGGGCGAGCTCGCGACCCACCACCCGTACCTGCTCTCGCGGCTCGTGTTCATGAGCGCGGGCGTGCTCACTCGCGCGCACGAGGACTTCCTGGTCGAGAGCGGTCGCCCGCTGCTCGACAAGCCGTTCCACATCGCGGAGCTGCGCGCGATGGTTTCGCGCACGCTCGCGGCCGCCGTCGCGCCGCGCCTCTTGCTCGCGCGCGGGCTCGCGGCCGTCGATCCAACGGCCACCGTCGTCGCGGTGAAGCGTCGTGCACTTTCTTTCGAATCGCAGTGACTGATCGGGCGCGTCGCTGCACTACCCACCCATGCGACGCGATCGCAGG
>DASZPU010000021.1:0-15064 GCA_035550195.1 Nannocystaceae bacterium | reverse complement strand
ACTGGCGATCTGGCGATGGGCTTCGTCGAGCAAGGTGCGACCAGCCACGCGATCGCGGTGCGGCTCGCGAATCCCGACGACGCGCGGGCGCGCGCGGACATCTCGACGCTGTTGCAGGTGGTCGCGCGCGTGCATCGACGCGAAGCTGCGCTGCAGCGCGCGTTCGCGGATGCGACGACCGATCCGTTGACGGGCTTGTACAACCGCCGCGGGCTCGAGCCGCTGCTCGATCAGGCGCTCGCACGTGCGGCGCGTACCGGTGAGGAGATCTCGGTGTTGCTCGTCGACATCGACTACTTCAAGTCGGTCAACGACGAGCTCGGTCATGCGGCCGGCGATCGTGCGCTGCAGGAGGTCGCGGCCGCACTGCGCGGCGCGATCCGACCGAGCGACATCGCGGCGCGCCTCGGCGGCGACGAGTTCGCCGTGCTGCTCGCGGGCTCGGATGCGAATGGTGCGGTGGTGGTGTGCGACCGAGTGCGTCGCACATTGTCGCGGGTCAACCCGTTGGCGCCCCGTCCGCTCACGTTGTCGATCGGCGTCGCCGATTGCTCGGTGCTCGATCGTCCCGCAACGGGCCCCTCGGCCCGCGCCGCGATCCTCGCGGCCGCCGACGCGGCGCTGTATCTCGCGAAGGCCAACGGCCGCGACGGCGTCGCGTGTCATCCGCGAACCGCGGGCTGCGTGTTCGTCGACGACGACACGACGCAACCCATCGCGATCTAGAGGCTCTGTACGTACGCGACGATCGCAGCGACGTCGTCGTTGCTCAGCTCGTCGGTCGTCCACGACGGCATGTAGGTCAGCCGTGCGCCGTAGTCGGTGCCGCCTTCGCCTTCGCGGACCTTCTCGAGCGCTTCGACGATCTCGAGGCGGATGTCCTTCTGCGCCTCGCCGCCGGCTGCATCCACGCCGTGGCAGTTGCGGCAGTAGTCGAGGTAGAGGCCTTCGCCATCGGTCGGCTTCGGGAACGAGTCGAGATAGTCGAACATCGCCTCGAGCTCCGCGTCGGAGAAGATCGCGTCGGAGTACGCCGCCATGATCGAGGGCGCGAGCTCGGTACCCATTCGACCGTTGCGCACGACCCACGTCGCGTAGTCGCGCTCGGGATGCTGCAGGCCGTAGCCGAGCACGGTGCCTTCGCCCTGCGTGCCGTGGCACGGCGCGCACGTGCCGAGGAAGAGTTGCTCGCCGTCGATCGGCTCACCGGTGCTGGAGGTGTCGGCGCCACTGCTCGATGCATCGCTCGTGCTGGTCGTGTCCGAGGCGTCCTCGGAAGCGGGCGAGCATGCGGCGAGCGCGAGCACTACGAAGAACGTGCGGGAGGAAGCCATGCTCGGCGAGCATGCACGGCTTCGCTCAGCGCGGCACCAGCAAACTCTGCAGGTAGTCGGCCGGTGGTTGCAGCCCCATCAGCTCGAGGCAGGTCGCGGCGATGTTGCCGAGGCTCGCGGGCTCGCCGTCGTCCTTCGTGCGCAGCGCCGGGTTGCCGCGCGGATCGAAGATCGCGAACGGCACCGGGTTGAGGCTGTGGCTGGTGCGGATGCGCGAGCTGCCGTCCTTCTCGTAGTCGAGCATCTGATCGGCGTTGCCGTGATCGGCGGTGACGACGAGGATGCCTTCGAGCTTCGTCACCGCTGCGAGCACGCGACCGAGGCAGAGATCCACGGCTTCGACGGCCATTCGCGCCGACTCGAAGACGCCGGTGTGTCCGACCATGTCGCCGTTGGCGTAGTTCACCCGCACGAAGTCGTAGTGCTCGCGCATCATCGCGTCGACGAGCGCGTCGGTGACCTCGGCGGCCTTCATCCACGGGCGCTGCTCGAACGGCGCGACGTCGGAGGGCACCTCGAGATAGCGCTCGAGCGACTCCTCGAACTTGCCGGTGCGGTTGCCGTTCCAGAAGTAGGTGACGTGGCCGTACTTCTGCGTCTCGGCGATCGCGAGCTGGCGCTTGCCGATGACGCCGAGCAGCTCGCCCATCGTGCGATCGATCGCGGGCGGATCGACGAGGAAGCGCGCCGGCACCTTCTCGTCGCCGTCGTACTGCATCATGCCGCAGAAGAAGACGTCGGGCTTCGGGCCACGCGCGAACGCGTCGAAGTCGGTGCGCTCGAAGGCGCGGCTGATCTCGAGCGCACGATCGCCGCGGAAGTTGAAGAGGATCACCGCGGCGCCATCGCGGATCGGACCGACGGGCCCCTGCCCTTCGTCGACCACGAAGCCTTCGAGGTACTGATCGTCGACGCCGAGCTCTTCGTACATCGTCGCGATCGCGACGCGTGCGCTGGGGAAGTGCCGCGCTTGCGCGCGCACGTGCACGTCCCAGCCGCGGGCGACCATCGCCCACTCCGCCTCGTAGCGATCCATCGTGATGCGCATGCGGCCGCCGCCGCTGGCGATGCGCGCATCGCAGCCGCTCGCGCGCAGCTCGGCGAGCACATGCTCGGTGGCGTCGACGTAGCCGAGCGCAGAGCGAGCGGGCACGTCGCGCCCGTCGAGCAGCACATGCACGCGGATCGTCTTCACACCGTCCTTCGCCGCATGCCGCAGCATCGCGAAGAGGTGCTGGATGTGGCTGTGCACGTTGCCGTCGGACAGCAATCCGAGGAAGTGCAGCGGCTGGCCGCTGCGCTGCACGGTGGCGATGGCGTCCTTCCACGTCGCGCCCTCGAACAGCGCGCCGCTGTCGATCGCGGCCTGCACGAGCTTCGCGCCCTGATCGAAGATGCGCCCCGCCCCGATCGCGTTGTGCCCGACCTCGCTGTTGCCCATGTCGGCATCGCTCGGCATGCCGACCCCGCGCCCATGCGCCTTGAGCTGCCGATACGACGGCAACGCCATCAGTCGATCGAGCACCGGCGTGCGCGCGAGCGCGACCGCATCGCCGGCCCCACCGTCGCCGATGCCCACGCCATCCATCACGACGCACACGACCGGCCCCTTCGGCGCCTTCCGACTCGAATGTGCCTTCAGCTGCTCGCTCATCGCTTCGCTCAGAACATGTAGCGGTAGCCGACGATCACTTCGACGACCATGTCGAAGGGGTTCGTGTCGGCGGGTTTTTCGGGCTCGAGCGGGTCGGGGTTCTGCACGATCTTCTTGCGCGAGAAGTACTTCTGCACGGCGGCGCCGAAGATGATGCTCGAGTTGTTGCGGATCGGGACGCCGAAGTGGCCGCCGCCGCGGATCATCGCCGACGTCGCGTCGAGCTGTTGCTCTTCCGAAGGGAACGCGCTGGTCGGCCGCACGAAGCTCGAGATGCCCAAACCCGCGGACACGCCGAGCTCCGCGAACACCGGGCCCATCACCAGCTGGAACGACGGGCCCAGCGCGAAGTCGGTGTGGCCGAGCGATGCGTAGCGACGCGCCGTGCCGCCGCTGTCGAGACCGATCGTGCGGCGATCGATGAAGCGCGTGTGTCCGAGGTGCAGCTCGCCGCCGATGCGCAGCGGCCCGAGTCGCAGCGCGTGCACGCGGAACTGCAAGCCGGCGCCGAAGCCGACCTGCTGGTTCATCAAGCGCGTGCCGTCGCCGACGAGGATGCCGAGCCGCGGCGCCGCGGCGACGCTGAACACGGGCCCGCGCTCCCGCGTGATCGCGTCGTTGCCCCGCTTCGCCACAGCGGGCGATGCGAAGGCGAGCGCGACGCACAAGGGCAGCAGCACGGCGGCACCATAGCAGCACGGCGGCCTTCCTCGCACGCGCACCGGGACAGGCTGCTAAGCTCCCGCGTCGCAGCAATGAAGCACGACCGCCCCGAGCCCGAGCTCGTCCCCGCATGCGCGCTCACGCGACGTCGATTCGTCGGCGCATCCGCCGGCGTGGCGCTGGTCGGATGCGGGCCGCAGAAGATGAAGACCAAGTCGGTGCCCGCGCCGGAGAGCGGCATCGTCGAGGTCGAGACGTCGAAGATCGTCGAGCTCGCGACGCCCGGTGGCATGGTCGCGATCCAACCCGCGGGCACGCGCAAGCCGATGATCGTGATGCGACTCGAAGGCGATCGCTTCCGCGTGCTCTCGGCCAAGTGCACGCACCTCGGTTGCGTCGTGCGCTGGGACAACGACGAGCAACAGCTGCGCTGCCCCTGCCACGGCTCGCGCTTCTCCGACAACGGCAAGGTCACGAAGGGCCCCGCGAAGGCGCCGCTGAAGGAGTATGCGACGCAGACCCTCGGCACCAAGCTGCAGATCGCGGTGGGCGACTGAGCGCCGTGCATCCGCTGGGACGCCACTGCATGATCGAGCTGTTCGGCTGTCCCGCCGATCTGCTCGACGATCTCGAGCACGTGCGCACCGCGATGCACGACGCCGTCACGGCATCGCGCGGCACGCTGCTCGGCGAGTGCGTGCACGACTTCGAGCCGCAGGGCGTCACCGTCGTCGGCTTGCTCGCCGAGTCGCACATCTCGGTGCACACGTGGCCCGAGCACGGCTACGCGGCCGCGGACGTCTTCACCTGCGGCAGCGCGGGTGATCCCGAAGAAGCGTGTCGCTCGCTCGCGGCCTCGCTCGCGGCCCAGCGCCACGAGCTGCGCACGATCGAGCGCGGCTTGCCCGGTGCGTTGGAGCGCCCGTTGCGATGAGCACCGCCGTGGTGAAGGTCGAGCTCCGTCGCGACGCCGGTCGCGTGGGGCCCGAGACCGGACCATGGCTGCGTCGCAATCAGATCGCGCGCTTCCTCGGCGCACCCGATCCACACGGGCTCGCGCAGGTCGTCGATCGTCGCGGTGAGCCGCTCGGCTGGGGCCTGGTCTCCGCGGTATCGAACATCACCGTGCGCATGCTGAGCTTCGGCCCCGCCGCGCTGCCCGACGACTGGTTGCAGCGACGACTCGCGAGCGCGTTCGCAGCCCGCGAGCGCTTCGGCTTCGCGACCGTGCGCACCACCGGATATCGCATGGTGAACAGCGAGGGCGATGGCTTGCCCGGCCTCGTCGTAGATCGCTACGACGACGCGCTCGTCGTGCAGCTCGGCACCGCACCGATGGCCGCACGCGAAGGCGAGCTACTCGAGTGGTTGCGCGCACACTGGAGCGGGCCGCTGCATGTCGTCGTGCCGGAGTCCGCGGCGAAGCAAGAAGGGCTCACCGGCACTGCGCGCGACGAAGAGAGCGACGCGAAGCTGCGCTTCGCCGAGCACGGGCTCGACTTCGAAGTCCCTGCGCCGCCGAGCCAGAAGACCGGCGCGTACTTCGATCAACGCGCGAACCGTCGCATCGTGGCCAAGCTCGCGCGTGCACACGGCGGTGCGTTGCTCGACGTCGGGTGCCACGTCGGTGGCTTCGCGCTGCATGCGAGACGCGAAGGCGTCGCGGTGGTCGCCGTCGATCGCTCGAAGACCGCGCTCGCGCACGCGGCCGCGAACGAAGCGAGGAATCATCTCGACGGCATCACGTGGGTCGAAGCCGACATGTTCGAGCCGCTGCGCGACCCGGCGCTCGCGGGCCCCTTCGGCACCATCGTGTTCGATCCGCCGAAGATCGCAGTGCGCCGCGGCGACGTCGATCGAGCCGTCGGTGCGATGACGCGAGCGGTCGCCGAGCTGCTGCCGCGACTCGAAGACGGCGGGCATCTCGTCTTGTGCAGCTGCAGCCATCACCTCGGCCGCGAGCAGCTCGATCGCATCGTCACTCTGGCCCACGCGCCGCTCGTCCGCGTACTGACGCTCGGTGCAGGCGTGGATCATCCGGTCGCCCCCGCACATCGCGAAGGCGAGTATCTGCGCGTCAACGCCTATCAACGGCGCTAGCGCCCCGCATCCTTCACAGCGATCGAACGGTTTACGCGGTGGCAGCCGCGATGTGCTCTTCGCGGATCGAGATGCGATAGACGCTGTTCTCGGTCTCGACGTACAGCACGTTCGACTCGGAGGTCGCGAGCACGCGACGCACCGCAGTGGTCACCATGCGACGGCCGTTCGGATCGCGGAAGATCACCATGCCGCGACCGACGACGGGCTCGGACAACAGGTAGCCCTCGTAGATTCGGCCCACGGTCGACGTCAGACCCGATTGGTCCCGCGACGTCCGAATCTTCGTGGCGACGACCGAGAGCACCCTGACTGGTAGCTTATCCCCCGGCCCGCACCGGCGCCACCACCACGCCAGCCTCGCCGGTCGGTGCGTGCAAGCGATCGGCGTTCCAGCCGCGTGCGGTGAACCGATTGCGCGCGAGCGTCACTGCAACCGCCGCGCCGAGCTCTGGCTGCTCGTCGACGCAGCGCTCTGGCCGATCGGCCCGTCGAGCTCGGCCACCGCCGATTCGACCACCCAACCTTCGATGCCCCCCGGCAAGCGCACGAGCGCCCACCCTGGGGTGCGATCTGCAATGCGCACCCGACTGCCGCCTGCGATGGCAAATGGCGCGGCGCGGTGCGTGCCTGGACCTTCGCGAGCGTCGGCGCGCGCATCCAAGATGACCGCGCGCGGCTCGGTGCGATCTGCGCGAAGGGTGAGACCATGGAGGGTGCCGAGCACGGCGAAGCACGCGACGCATCCGCCCCAGATCGCGACCGGCAACGCCGACCGTCGACCCGCCGCAGCGCGCGCGCGTCGCAGCACCAACATGGCGAGCGCGACGACGCCCGCGAGCAGGGCAAGCCAACCCACACCGGGCGCGCGCAACATCTCGACGACGAGATCCCACCACGTCTCGGGGCGATCGATGAGCGCTCCCGTCGTGGCGGCTTGCAGCTCCGCGCGACGTCGCACCGCGGCGAGGTTCGTGCGCGCAGCTTCGGCGATCTCCGTGGTCGGGTTGCCGCGGAAGTCGAGCGCTTGTTGGAGGTGAAGGCTCGCGCGGCCGACATCGCCGAGCTGCGCGTATGCGGTGCCGAGGTTGTACGAGAGCGCGCTGCTGGGCTGGCCGAGCAACACGCTCGCGCGCTCGTATGCACGCACGGCCGCGGGCCAGTCGCCGGCACGCGCCTTCTCGTTGCCCTGCACGTAGGCTTCGTCGACTGCGTCCGCGCGCGCGATCGTAGGCAACGCGAACACGAGCGCGAGAGCGAGGAGCGCGGATCTCATGTGCCGCTCCTCGCGAGGTCGGAGCGCTCGACGAGCGCGAGCGCGTCGTCGAGGAGATCGCGTCGCTCCTCCGCGGTGCCACGTTGTGCGGCGAAGCGCGCGGCGTCGCAACGATCGAGCAGCGCTTCGAGCTTGCGGAGATCGCCCGCGGGCACGCCGTGCGTGCCGAGCATGCGCACGAGCTCGGGGCGCGGCAGCCCGGTGCCTTCGCCGTTCGTGCGTGCGACCGCGAGCTCGTGCAACAGCCCCGCGATGGTCGCGTGGAAGCCTTCACCGGAGTCGACGGCCGCGCGCGCAGCCTCGATGCGCTCGCGCTTGCGTTGTTTCTCTCGCGCGCGCCGCTTGGCCTCGTCGTCGGGACCGAAGCGCCGCCAGATCGCACGACCACCTTCGAGCGCGATCGCGGAGCCGGGCACGACCAGCATCAGCTGCAACCATCGTCGCGGGGTGAGCCAGCGCTGCGGCGGCGGCTCGCGCGGCACGGTGGCGAGCTCGACGATGGGCGCGAGCTGTTCGCGCGACGCGTCGTCGTCGGTGGCTTCCGCGAGCGGCTCGGGCGGGAGCTCGGTGCCGCCTTCGACCTCGATCGTGATCGGCTCGGCGCGCGCGACCTCGTAGCGCTCGAGCAACGGATCGAAGTAGTCGAGCTGCACGGCCGGCAGCTCGAGCGCACCGCCGTGCTCGGGGATCACCAGGAACGCATACGTGCGCCGACCCCCGACGCGCTCGTTCGCTTCGGTGTGCGTCTCGACCTTGGGCTCGTACCGCCTCGCGCCGCGCAGCTCGGGCCAGGTGCCGGGATCGACGAGCGCGATGTTGCCTTCGCCGGCGATCTCGATGGTCCAGGTGAGCGGCTGGCCGGCGGCGACCTTGTTGCGATCGACCTTCGCGCTGATCGTGTAACGCCCGACGTTGTTGGGCGAGAAGCGCTGCGGCTGACCTTCGGCGGGCAGCGGCTTCACCTCGACCGCCAACGCAGCGCCGCGATCGCGACGACGTCGACCGATGGTGATCTCGGGCGCACCGATGGTGAGCGTGCCGGCCTTCTGCGGGAAGAGTGCGCGACGCATGCCCGGGCGCACGCGATACGGCGTGCCGGCGATCTCCTCGATGCGCGCTTCGCCTTCGGGCAGATCGTAGGTGTAGAAGTCCGTGAAGCTCGGCGGCGTGCGCATCGACACCGACGACAGCATCGTGCGCTCGTAGACGTCGAGGTTGTACTCGAGCTGTTCGCCGACGTACGCGGTGGTCTTGTCGGTCGCGGCCCACACGAACACGTCGCCGCGCGCGACCGTGGGCTTGCTCGCGGCCGCGATGGGCGTCGCATCGGCGGGCTTCGCTTCGCCAGTGACGGTGATCTCGACGACGTTGCTGGTGACCTTCGTGCCCGCGTCGTCGACGGTGAACGAGAGCTTGAACTTGCCGGGCTTGAGCGCGACCGCGACGAGCGTCATCGAGTCGTTGACGGTGCGCGAGCTGCCGCCGGTGCCGAAGCTGATGCGGAAGCCACCGCCGCTCTGCATGCGCTGCGTGATCTCGAAGCCCTCGGACAACGCCTCGGGGATCTTCACCTCGGGCACGCGACCGGTGCCGGCGCGCTCGACCTCGAGCTCGATGGTGAGCTCGTCACCGACCTGCATGTCGGTGCGATCGGTGCGGACCGTCGCGGTGAGGCCGTCGGCGCGCGCGGTGGCGGGCACGAGCAGCGCTGCGCCGGTGAGCACGAGGAAGCGACGACGGCTGCGCATCACCAGTCCTTCGCGGGCGGTGCGACGCGGACGCGACCGCGGTCGAGCGGGTACTCGTCTTGCTCGTCGAGCTGATCGAGCGCGCGTTGCAGGTCGAAGCGGTCCATCGGGGTGGGCGGCTGCTCGGGCGGGGGCCGATCCTCTTTAGCATCCTCGCCCTTCTGCTCGTCCTTCTGGTCGTCCTTCGCGTCCTGCTTCTGCTCGTCCTGCTTCTGCTCGTCCTGCTTCTCGTCCTGCTTCTCGTCCTGCTTCTGCTCGTCCTGCTTCTCGTCTTCGCCGCCCGACTCGCCCGACTCGCCGCCCGTCTCGCTGCCACCGCTCTCTTCGCTCCCGCCGTCGTCCGACGACGAGCCCTTGTCTTCTTCCTCTTCTTCCTTCTTCTGCTTGCGCAAGAGCGCGAGCTCGAGGTTCCACTTCGCGTTCTCGTGCTCGGGCCGCGCCTTCAAGCAGTCGGTGTAGTGCGCGATGGCGCCGTCCCAGTCCTCCGCGTCGAACGCGAGGTTGCCGAGCTCGTAGAACGCGCTCGCGCGCACGTTCGCGTCGTCGGCCTCGCTCGCGCGCTCGAATGCACTCTTCGCGCCCTCGGTGTCCTGCTTCGCGAGCAACACCAGCCCGCGATCGAACGACAGCTCCGCACGCTCGCCCAGCCGCGCCACCGCGCGATCGAACGCCGCGAGCGCATCGTCGTGATTGCCGGCCTCGTACGCGCCGATGCCCGCCTCGACGTCGACGTCGGTGCTCGCGAGCCGCTCGGCCAGCCAGCCCGCGAGCAACACCCCGATCACGGTGCGCGTCAGGCTCATCCGTCGGCCCTCCTGCGCCGCTCGGGCAGCGCGAGCGCGATGAGCAGCAGCACGAGCGCGGGCACCACGAAGAACGAGAAGCCCTCGTCGCGCAGGATCTCGATCGACACCTCGCGCTTCGATCGCGACAGCCCTTCGAGCAAGCCGCGGACCTCGTCGAGCCCGAAGCGATCGGGATCGACGTGCACGTAGCGACCGCCGGTCGACTCCGCGAGCTGCTTCAGCAGCTCTTCGTCGATGCGCGTCATCACGTAGTTGCCTTGCTCGTCGGTGACGTAGCCGTCGGGGTTGCCTTGGTCGTCGAGCTTCTGCACCGGCTCGCCCGACTTCGAGCCGATGCCGACGGTGTAGATGCGCACGCCCAGCCGCGCGGCTTCCTTCGCGACCTCGGCGGGGCGGCTCTCGGTGTCCTCGCCGTCGGTGAGCAACACGATCGCCTGATCGTTTTCCGCTGCGGGGATGTCCGCGTTCGGTTCGACGGCCTTGCCCTCGGCGAGCGCGACCACGTCGTCGGCGTCGCCCTTGCGCGCGTCGATGAGGAACGACAACGACAGCTTGAGCGCACGACCGATCGCGGTGCCGCCGGGCTTCTCGGTGCGCGGATCGGCGGCCTGCAGGTACGTCTTCAGCAGACGGATGTCGGCGGTGACCGGGAAGCCGCGCGCAGCTCCGGCGAACACGACGACGCCGATGCGATCGCCGCGCTGCGCCGCGTCCTCGAGGAAGCGCGCGAGCTCGGCCTCGAGCCGCTCGCTGCGGCTGGGATACACGTCGGCCGCGAGCATCGACTTGCTGTAGTCGACCGCGATCACGACATCGAGCCCGCTCGCGGGTACGACGTTGGCCCTGCCACCGTACTGCGGACGCATGAGCGCGACGCAGATGCACGCGAGCGACAGCACGACCAGCACCGCCTGCGCGATGCGATTGCCGTGGTGCACCGTCGCGAGCAGGCGCTCGACGAGCGCGGGTCGACCGAGCGCGCGACGAGCCCGACGACGTTGACGCTCGGCCCACACGATCGCGACGATCGCCAGCGGGATCGCGACGAGCGCCCACCACCAATCGAGCCGACCCCAGTCGACCGCGTCGAGCGTGCCCTTGGCCAGCTGCTCGGGCTCGATCACGGAAACCTCCGCAGTCTCGTGCTGCGCAGCACGACGTCGAGCAACAGCAGCGCGAGCGCAGGCCACAAGAGCCACGCGTAGAGCTCGGGCAACACCGACTGGCCGGAGATCTCGGAGCGCTCGAGCTTGTCGAGCAGATCTTGGAAGCTGCCGTCGAGCGCGGTCTCGTCGCTCGCCGTGTACGCGAACCCGCCGGTGGTCGCGGCGATGCGCTCGAGCCGGGTGGGATCGACGTTGCCGTCGTTGCGCCCGTGCTGGCCCATCAGCACCGTGTAGATCTGCACGCCGCGCGCCGCGGCTTCCTGCGCGATGGTGTCGGGATCGAGGCCCTCGGCGTTGTGCACACCGTCGGTGAGCAGCACGATCACCTTGCTGCTCGCCTCCGACTCGGTGAGGCGGTTGAGCGCCATGCCGAGGCCCGCACCGATCGCAGTCGTGCTGCCGTCCATCGTGCGCAGCGTGAGCCGCTTGACCATCGCGCGCAGCACCCCGTGATCGATCGTGAGCGGCGACACCGTCGACGCGGTGGAGCCGAACGCGACCAGCCCGATGCGATCGCGGGGGCGTCTCGTGATGAACTGATCGATCACGATCTGCGCGGCGACCAGCCGGCTCGGCGGCAGATCGGGCGTCTCCATCGACTCCGAGAGATCGAGCGCGATGACGATGTCGATGCCCTCGTGCTCGATGCGATCGGCACCGCGGGTCGACTGCGGACGCGCGAGCGTGGCGCACAAGAGCAGCGCGGCGGCGATGCGCAGGCCGTCGGGAAGATCGACGAAGTGGATGGCCCAGCCGCGGCCGGCACGGCGCAGGCTGGTGGTCCGCGAGAATCGCATCGTCGCCGGGCGCGGGCGCAACGCGACGCGCACGACGACGACGGCGATCGGCAGGATCGCGGCGACCGCCCACAGCGGCTCTGCGAAGGTCACGTGCCGCACGCCGTCGCGCAGGAACGCGACCAACACGACGCCGACGGCGAGCAAGCTCGCGAGCGCCCAGCCGAACAAGGGCACGAGCGCGCTCATGCATCACCTGCCTGCGGTGGCGCGGGCGCGTCGGTCTTCGGCGAGTCGTCCGCGGCGGGCTCGGGGTTCGGTGCGCGCTCGGGCGTCGTGCGCTCGACCTGATCGCGCACGAACGCGAGCTCTTCCTTGGCCGAGTCCTCGGCCGGAAGCTGCCGTGCGAACTTCACGAGATCGCAGCGCTGCAGGAACCGGATCACGTCGTCGGCCGACAGCGGCGCGATGCGAGCCTGCTCGCGCAACAGATCACGACGGATCTCGTCGGTGGTGCGATCGAGCGCTTCGACGCCGAAGCGGCGCTCGAGGTAACCCTTGCCGATCTCGGTGAGCTGCACGTAGTAGTCCTGCACGCGCCCGTCGGCGAGCAGCGTGCTGCGCTCGAGCTCGTCGAGCGCATCGAGGGCGAGGCGATGCGGCGGGATCGCGGGGATGATCGGCGCGGGCCGGCGTCGTCGCAGCACACGGCGCAACACCAGCCACAAGAGCGTCGCGCCGACCAGCGTCGCGAGCACCGAGTACACGACCGTCTCGGCGAGCTCGTTGGGATACTCGATCGAGATCGGCGGATCCTCGGGCTTGCGCTGCGGCTCGGCTTCGTTGGCGAGCAACGCATCCACCGTGAACGCGACCGCCGGCACCGCGAGCGTCTGGATCGCACCGGCCTCGTCGATCCAGGTGAGCGTGAAGCCGGGCACCGTCGCGGGGCCGGGCTCGAAGCGCTGCAGCTGCACGGTGAAGGTCTTGCGCAGCCCTTCGCCGGTGGCCTCGGGCTCGCCCTCCTCGATCGACACGACGTGCAACGGCGCGAGGTCGACACCGATCGGCAGGTTCACCGAGAGGCCGCGCGGGTACGCAGCGATGATCTCGAGCGTGAGCAGATCGCCGACGTGCGACGGGTCGGGCGACAACCGCGTGCTGACGGCGACGGGCGCATCCGCGACCGGCTCGGCCGGCGGCGCACCCATCAACCACAGCGCGAGGAAGAGCGAGCTCAATGGCGCATCCTCCGGTTGCGACGCGCGAAGTAGGCCACCAGCGGTTGCTGCCAGTCCGCACCGCAGCGCACGTTGACGGTGGCGAGCGACAGCTTGCGCATGAGCTTCTCGAACGCTTCGCGCTCGCGTTCGACCTGCTTGCGGTAGCGCGCGGCTGCACCGGCGCCGAGATCGACGACGGTGTCACCGCCGAGCTCGAGCAGCTCGAGATCCTCGACCGAGACCAGACCGAGCGGCGGCAGATCGAGCTCGATCGGATCCTCGACGCGGATCGGGATCACGTCGTGCCGTCGACGCGCGACCTTGAGCGCGTGCTCGAAGCGCGGGTCCCAGGCGTCGCCGCCCTGCCCCGGATCCACGGCGTCGACGAAATCCGAGATGAGCACCGCGACCGCATGGCCCTTCGCCACGCGCGCGAGATACTCGAGCGCGGCCGAAGGTTTCGTGCCGCGCCGCGTGGGCTCGTGCGTCAACAAGCGCTGCACCACGGCCAGCACGTGCTTGCGACCGCTGCGCGGCGGTACGAACGCTTCGACGCGATCGGTGAAGCCGATGAGCCCGACGCGATCGTTGTTGCTGATCGCCGAGAACGCGAACGTCGCAGCGAGTCGCGCGACGAGGTGACGCTTGTCGTAGTCGCGGCTGCCGAGATCGAGGCTGGCCGACATGTCGACCAGCAGCATCACGGTGAGCTCGCGCTCTTCGGTGAACAGCTTCACGTGCGGCACACCGGTGCGCGCCGTGACGTTCCAGTCGATCGTGCGCACGTCGTCGCCGGGCTCGTACGACCGCACCTCGCTGAACGCGATGCCCTGGCCCTTGAACACCGACTGGTACGAGCCCGCGATGTGCTGCTCGACCAGGCGCGACGTCTGCATCTCGATGCGCCGGATCTCGCGCAACAGCTCGGTGGTGCGCTGCCGCGCCTCCTCGCTGGTCATCGACTTCATGGCACCTGCACGTGCTCGAGGATCTGCCGCACGATCTGCTCGACCGTCTTGCCCTCGGCTTCGGCCTCGTACGACAAGATGATGCGGTGGCGCAGCACGTCGGGCGCGATCGCCTTGACGTCTTCGGGGCTCACGTAGCCGCGGCGCTTGAGGAACGCGTGCGCGCGCGCAGCTTGGTAGAGCGCGATCGAGGCCCGCGGTGACGCACCGAAGTCGATGAACGGTTGCAGCGCCGCGAGCCCGGCCTTGTCGGGCCGACGCGTCGCACCGACGACGTCGACGATGTACCGCTGGACCGGGTCTTCGACGATGATGTCGTCGACGGTCTTGCGCACGCGCTCGAGCTCCGCCGGCCCGATCACCGCGCTCGC
Source organism: Nannocystaceae bacterium (assembly GCA_035550195.1). Taxonomy (GTDB): domain Bacteria; phylum Myxococcota_A; class Polyangia; order Nannocystales; family Nannocystaceae; genus Xiheibacterium. The sequence continues at coordinate 1,018 of DASZPU010000021.1, read as the reverse complement.
CTTCGGACGCGCGACCTCAGGTCCCGCCCCCATGCGCTTCATGATCTTGAGCTCGTCGTCCGCGCTGGGATACTCGACCTTGATCTTGAACATGAAGCGATCGAGCTGCGCTTCGGGCAGGTTGTAGGTGCCCTCTTGCTCGATCGGGTTCTGCGTCGCCAACACCAGGAACGGCGACGGCAGATTGTAGGTGGTGTCACCGACCGTCACGTGCCGCTCGGCCATCGCCTCGAGCAACGCGCTCTGCACCTTCGCGGGCGCGCGGTTGATCTCGTCGGCCAAGAGCAGGTTGGTGAACAGCGGCCCGGGCAGGAACTTGTACTCGCGAGCCTTGGTCTCCAGGTTCTCCTGAATGACTTCGGTTCCCGTGATGTCGCTGGGCATCAAGTCGGGCGTGAACTGGATGCGCTTGAAGTTCAGGTGGAGCGACTGGGCCAGCGAGCTGATGAGCAGCGTCTTAGCGAGACCCGGAACCCCTTCGAGCAGGGCGTGGCCCTTGGCGAAGATGGCGATCAGCACCTGCTCGATGACGTCGTTCTGTCCGACGATCACCTTCGAGAGCTCGTCGCGGATCCGGTTGTAGTCCTTCTCGCACTTCTGCACGGCGGCGACATCGTCGGGCGAGACGCCTTCGTTCTGGGGGGCCATCAGTCGTTCCTCGGGTCGGTCTGGTTCCCTCTCCCCGTTGGGGAGAGGGTTAGGGTGAGGGGCTGGCGTGTGGTGAGGTCTTGATCGGGGAGGGTTCGGCGGAGGACTCAACCGATGGAATGCTTCACAGAATTCAGTCCCCTCACCCCGCCCTCTCCCCAAAGGGGAGAGGGAGGTAAAAAAGGCGGCGGGCTACGTAATCTCTTGTCGCCCGCCGCCCTGGGGTTTCGCTTCGTCTAGTCGATACTCTCGAAATACTTGCGGAGCCGTTCCTCGTAGCCGCGCGGCGCCTTGCGGAGCGCTTCGGCGCGGATCGACTTGCGGAGTTCCGGCGGCAGCTTGGCGACCCACGGCTCCTCGCGGAACTCGC
>DASZPU010000020.1:0-1638 GCA_035550195.1 Nannocystaceae bacterium | reverse complement strand
GGCGCGTGCGCACGCGACACTCTGCATCGAGCACGCCGTGGGCTCGCAACGCACCATCGGCCGCGCCGACCACGGGTGCCATGATCGCGTCGGCCAAGGCATCGTCGAGCAGCTCGATGATCGCTGCGCGCAGCTGCGCATCCGCATGCTCGAGCGCCCATCGCAGATGTCGCCAGCCGAGCTGCGCGTGGCGGAGCTCGTCGTCCGCGATGCGCTCGAGCGCCGCACGCACCGCGGGCTCGCGCGCTTCGGCCAACGCTTCGACGGCTTCGAGCGCCGCGAGCGTCTCGCCGATGCAGGCCTCGCGCACGACGTCGTCGAGGATCCGCAGCACATCGCGCTCGCCCAACGCGTCGTCGCTGGCCAACGGCCCCGGCCCGCGCGCACCACCTCCGTAGTGGGCCACGAGCGCGAAGCACAGCCGCGCGTGCTCGATCTCGTCGGACATCGCCGCGCTCGCACTCGCGATCAGCTCGGCCGGAGCCGCGAGCGCGAGCAAGTCGAGCGCGTAGCGTGCGAACGCAGCCACCGACGCGTGCTCGGCGAGCGCGCAACGTTGCCAGTGCGCGGCCACCTGCAATCGCGCGAGATCGTCGAGCGACGACACCAGCTCCTTCGCAACACCCGGCCCGGCCCAATCGTCGCGCGCGACCGCGCTCGACGTGCGCGCCTGCCCGTCGACGAGGAACGGCCGCCCGCAATCGCTGCAGAGATCCTCGTCGTAGCGACACGCCCACGCGCAGTCGTCGGGCGACCACGCACAGCCTTCGCAGCTCCCGGCCTCGCACGAGCCCGTCACCGACTTGCAGGTGTCGGCCGGGCCTTCGCACGCGAAGTACACCAGCGAGTCGTCGCACACGCGCGCGTCGTAGCCGAGCGTGCACGTGTAGCCCATGCAATCCGCGTCGTGGGTGCAGTTTGCCGTGACGCACTTCGAGTCGATGCCCTGGCACAGACACAGCTCGCCTTCGCCGCAATCCGCATCGGTCGCGCAGCCGTACTCGCAGCGACAGCCGGGATCTTCGAAGCTGCCGCCGCGGCAATACCCGTGCGGCGCGTCCGTGCAATCGTCGTCGGTCATGCACGTGCCACCCATCGACGGATCGCAGTCGCCCGCGAACGTCGGCAGGTACTCGCATGCGATCGCCGCGTAGCGATGCAAGCGACCATCGCCGCACAGCTCGAGGCCGGTGGGCACGTCGCCGTCGACGCTGGTCTGGAGGATCGGTGTGGGCGTCGAGCACAAAGGCGGCGACATGCCCGGTGGGATCGGCATGCCGCACGTCCACGGTGGCTCGCCCGTCGAGCTACTCGAATCCGCGCTCGCCGATGCGGACGACGAGCCTTCGCCGTCGCCACCGGTCACGTCGACGTTGGGCCCACACGCGACCAGACCCACAGCAGCGAAGATCGCCTGCTTCACCGCATGCCGGTCCAACGCCAAGGCCATCTTCGGAGGATAGGCCCGGCCGAGCGCAGTGGCAAACCATCTTTGGCTAGTGACCGAGCGGCGGAACGGGTGTCGGCACGTCGTCACCATCGCGTGCCGCCCGCTGGACCCGAGCGAACCACGCGTCCAGCTCGTCGATGTCCGGCGACGCGTCGGGACGGTCGCGCCGCGTCGCCGTGACGATCGCA
>DASZPU010000019.1:0-9342 GCA_035550195.1 Nannocystaceae bacterium | reverse complement strand
CCCCCCTGATCGCCGCGTCGTTGCGCAGGGCAGCGCTGTCGCGGTCCGGGGCGCGCGGGCTGGGCCGGGCACGCAGGGGTGCGCAGGGCCAGGCCCGCGAGATACTTGCACAAAATCCGCGGGTGCGACACTCTGTCGCAGTCGGCCACGGGGCTGCATGCCTTGGGGTCCGCTCGCGCGAGGTGGTTGGAATGAAGCGCCTGGATGTGTCGCCGTGGAATCTCGGTCTGCCGCTCACGATGATGGTCGCATGCGGACCGCTCGTCCCCATCGACGATGCGGGCACCGATACCGACATCGATCCGACGAACACGACGAACCCCTCGGGTCCGACGGATCCGAGTGATCCGACGATTCCGTCGGCGACGGATCCGACCAGTTGCGCGGGCGGTTGTCCGTCCGGCTACTACTGCGCCGGCAACGAGTGCGTGCCGGAGCCGTGGAGCGACACCAACTACTGTGTCGACGGCGGTTGTTGCTACTACGACGACGGCTGCTGCTACTACGACGGTTGCTGCTACGGCGGCGAGTTCGGTGGCTGTTGCTACGACGACGATGGTTGTTGGTACTACGACTGCTCGACGCAGGCGGAGTGCTACGGCGCGAGCTACTGCGCCGATTGGGGCGAGTGCACGCCGGCGGTCTACACCCCGGAGTGCAACGGCGACTCCTACTACGACACGCCGATCGTTCCGCTGTTGTCCGAGGGCGCAGTCGTGTCGCTCGCGTTCGTCGAGCTCGACGGCGACCCGGCGCGCGAGCTCGCGGTGGGCACCACTGCGGGCGCGGCCGTCACCGCAGTCGATGCGATGACGCCGATCTCCCTGCCCGTCGGCACGGGTGCACGCGATGTCGGCGGCGGCGATCTCGACGGCGACGGCGACATCGACCTCGTGGTCGCGACGGATGCGGCGCAGCTCCAGGTGTTCACCAACGACGGTCTCGGTGCGTTCGTCGCCGGCCCCGTCGACGACGCGAACGCGCTGCGCATCGCGGCTGCGGACATCGACGGGGACACGCTCACCGATCTCGTCGGCGTGCTCGATCTGGGCTCGCCCACGCCGCAGCTCTCGATCATGCGTGCGCTCGGCGGCGGCGAGTTCGATGCGCCGTTCGTGCACGCGCCGAACGGCCCCACCTACGACTTCGAGATCGGCGAGCTCTTCGGAGACACCGGCGCAGAGCTGGCCGCGTTCGACGGCAACTACACCTCGGTGTGGAACGGCGGGCCACTCGACGGCAGCGTCGACTATCTCATGGGCAGCGTGGGTGGCTTGCAAGGCGACATCGCGATCGGCGACTTCGACGGCGACGGGCTCGGCGACATCGCGCAGATCGTGAGCTCGGGCGGTTGGACGATCGTCGATCTCTGGCACGGCTACGGCAGCGGCTTCGAACGCTCGGCACCGCAAGCGCTGGGTGGCACGTACGAGCGCGCCGAAGCGGCGGATCTCGACGGCGATGGTCGCAGCGATCTCGTGCTCGCCGGCAGTGAAGGCGCGTTCCTCGTGCTGAACGGCACGGCGTGGGACTTCCCGACGCCCTTCGCGTGCGTGACGGGATATCCCAGCCAGATCGGCGGGCCGCCGATCCTCGCGATCGGTGACTACGACGGCGACGGCTCGCCCGACATCGCGCTCTCCGATGGCATCACCACGGTCGTGTTCCCGCGCGGGCAGGGAGGCTGAGCGATGCGCAGCGACAAGCTCGATGTCTCCGCGTGGAATCTCGCGGTGCCGATGGTGCTGCTCGCGGCGTGCGGCCCGGTGGTGCCCATCGACGACACCGGCAGCGAGACCGAGAGCGACACGATCGATACTGCGTCGACGACGATCGGCGGCAGCACGATCGGCACCACGGTCGATCCGAGCGAGTGTCGCGTCGACGCCGACTGCGACGATCGCGGGTGGGGCTACTACTGCGTCGACGGGCAGTGCATCTACGAGTACAGCTGCGACGAGTGCTGCGACGGCGAGTGCGGCTGGTACGGCGAGTGCTACATCGACGAGGAGTGCGACCCCGACGAGGTGTGTCGCTACAACTATTGCGAGCCCCGGCCGGCACCGGTCGAGTGCGTCGGCTACGAGATCACGCCCGCGATCCCGGAGCTACCCGGGGAGGCGCCGATCATGTCGCTCGCGTTCGTCGAGGCGTTGCCGTCGGCGGGACGCGAGCTCGCGATCGGGACGTACCTGGGCCTGACGATCAGCGCATCCGACGGCACCAGCTTGGAGGTCGACGTACCCGACGTCGAGCAGATCGCGGCCGCGGATCTCGATCTCGATGGGGACGAGGATCTCGTGCTCGCGGTCGGCGGCACGATGCCGCACGTGCGCACGATGCTGCGCGATCCGATGGCCGGCTTCGTCGACGGATCGGTCTTGCCGATCATCGCGACTCAGCTCGCGGTCGGTGACTTCGATGTCGATGGAATGATCGATCTCGTGACCGGTGGTGCGCTCGGTGCCGACTTCCTGCACGGCAACGGCGACGGCACGTTCGGCGACGGCTATCCCATCGACGGCGACGACCCGACGATCGCACTCGCGGCCGTGCCCGCGAGCGTGGGCACCGACCTGCTGTTCTACTCGGGCGGGACGTTGTGGCTCGCGAGCGCGGCGCAGGGACTCTCGGCGCAGGATCTCTCGCCCGGCGTCTCGTTCTTCGGCGCGGGCGGCCTCGCGGTCGGCGACTACGACAGCAACGGCTATCCCGAAGCGAGCGTCATCGACACGTCGACGGGCAGCCCGGTGATCCAGACGTGGCACGACGTCGCGGCGGTGCTCGACGCGATCCCGTGGACGCCGCCCACCGATGCGCAGGAGCTGGCGAGCGGTGACGTCGACGGCGACGGCCACGACGATCTCGTGCTGCTCGCAGCCAACGGCGATCTCGTGGTGCGCCTCGCGGGCGACGGCACCGATGCGCTCGGCTGCTACGTGCTCGGGGCCACCCACGACTTCGCGAGCTACCTGCGCGTGGGCGACTTCGACGGCGACGGCCGCGAGGACATCGTCGCTTCCTCTGCTTCGACCTTGCTGTGGCTGCGTCTCCAATGAAGGTCGACATCTCGATCTGGAATCTCGCAGTGCCGCTCGCGGTGCTCGCGGCGTGCAGCTCCGCGAACGACGAGCACGACACCGGCGACGAGCAGGACTACTTCGACAGCTACGACTGCGGAGAGATCTGCTGCGAGGGCGAGTGCCCATTCCCGCCGTACGGCTGCAGCACGGACTCCGAGTGCGCGCCCGGCTACGTGTGCGAGCAGCAGATGTGTGCGCCCGCGCTGCCGCCTCCGTCCGAGTGCGGCGACGGGCCAGCCATCGCGTCCATCGTGCTGCGTGAGAGCGAGCGCCCGTTGGCCGCGCTCGCGTTCATCGATGCCACGCCCACGAACGGCCGCGAGCTGCTCATTGCCACCGAGACCACGATCGAGCTCGTACAACGCGATGGCGTGCTCGCGAACGTGGCGACGACGAGCGCGACCCAGCTCGCGGTCGCGGACCTCGACGGCGACGGCGACGAAGACTTCGCTGCGCTCGAGCCCGGCATCGACGCGTCGACGGTGCGCGTCTATCTTTCCGACGGCGCGGGCGGATGGACGCCAGGGTCGAGCATCACCGCCGTCGGTCCGCTGCTCGACTTCGGCGACCTGGACGGCGACGGCATCGTCGATCTCGTGGGCAGCGGCTTCGATCGTGCGCGCTGGCGGCGAGGTGTCGGCGACGGCAGCTTCGCGGCCGACGACATGCCGGTCTACGACGGATTCAACGACGGTGCGATCGTGCTGGGCGCGGTCGGTGCGAGCGAGCCCGCCGAGGTGATCGTGTTCGGCACGGGCCTGCTCTCGTATGCACCGGGCGCCACGTTGGCGCTGCAGCCACTCGAGCCGCAAGTGTCGGCGAGCTGGGCGGCCATCGCGAGCGGTGATTTCGACGGCGATGGTGTGACCGACGTGAGCATCGCGACCACCAGCTCGTCGTTGATGGTGCACACGTGGCGCGACATCGCGTTGTCCCCGACGGCGCTGACGCCGTGGTCCCTCGAGATCACGAACGCGCGCGCCGACGCCGGCGACCTCGACGGCGATGGGCTGGACGATCTCGTGCTCGCATCGGGCGACGGTGCGCTCGTGTTTCGCTTCGGCACGGCGACGAACACCGGCGACCCCTTGGGCTGCTACGTGCGCGGACATGTGCCGGGCGAGTGGATCGCATTGCTCGCAGTCGGCGACCTCGATGGCGATGGGCGGGCCGAGGTCGTGAGCACCGATGGTTTCGCGATCTGGTCGAGCCGCCTGCAGTGAGCCGGCGCGCGCGCTATGCTGCACGTGGTGCGGGTCGATACTGCGGTGTGGAACCTCGGGCTGCCGTTGGCGCTGCTCGGGGGCTGCAGCGAGATCATCAAGCTGCAGCCGAGTGGTGAGGATGGCGGCAGCAGCAGCGGTGGTGCGACGACCATCGGCTCGACGGTCGCGACGACGATGCCGAGCACCGATCCGACCATGACGGATCCGACGTCGATGGACGCCACGAGCATCGACCCGAGCGACACGGCTACGACGTCGTCGAGCTGCGGCGAGCAATGCCCGCCGGGGTACTGCTGCGTCGACACGCAGTGCATGAACTTCTACTGCCCGCCGAAGTGCCCGCAGGAGCTCTGCTGCTACGGCATGTGTCCGACCTACAACTGCTACGTCGACGACGATTGTGGCCCCGGCTCCGTGTGTCAGCTCGGTGGCTGCATGCCGATCGAGATGGAATACGAGTGCATGCTGCCGGTGCAGCTGGAATTCCAGATCCCGATCCCCGGAGGCGAAGACGTGCGCGCGCTCGCGTTCATCGACGCGGACGGCGATGCGCAGCGCGACGTCGTGGTGGGCGAGGGCAGCCGCGTGCAGCTGCTACGCGCGTACGATTTCTCGCTGACCGAGATCGACTCGGACGTCGAAGCCGCGAGCCTCGTCGTCGCAGACCTCGACGGCGACATGGACGACGACGTGCTCGTCGGCGATCGCCTGAACGGTGGGCTGCGCATGCTGGTGCACGATCCGATGGTGTCGTTCACGCCGGTCTACATCGCCGACATGCCCGCGATCTCGGCGATGGCGTTGGGCGATACCGACGGCGACTCGATCAGCGACTTGATCGTCGCGGACGACGTCGACGGTCTGCTGTGGCTGCAGGGCCTCGGAGGTGGCGGCTTCGGTCCCTCGGTGCCGCTCGGCTACACGCCGACCGCGATCGCGATGGGCTCGCTCGACGGCGACATGCTGCGCGACGTGGTGCTGCATCAGAACCTCGAGCTCGCGCTGCTCGAGGGCGTCTTCAATCCGTACCAACTCTACGAGGAGAGTGCAGGCACCTACCAACGCTTGCTCGCCGTGGGCAACTTCGACGGCGTCCCGCCCGACGACGTGGTCGCGTTGCACACCAGCGTCGGCACCACCGTGCTCACCAGCTGGCAGAGCACCGTGACCGACTTCGTCGATCGCAAGAGCTGGTGGATCGGGGGCACGAGCGTCGCGGCCAGAGCCGACCTCGACGACGACGGCCACGACGACCTCATCGCAGCAGGTGCGGAGAACCAATTCGTGGTCGCGCACGGGGCTTCCGTGACGGCCACCTCGGACGTGATCGACTGCGTCATGACCGTCTCCACCGCGCAACCGATCATCCAGCTCGCGGTCGGCGATTTCACCGGCGACGGCGACCTCGATGTGGTCACCTGGACCGGCATGGAGTTCGACGTCTACGTGCAGACCGGTTGACCCGGTCGATCGGCGGGCTTGCTCCGCGGCGTGGTGCGGGGCAACCTTTCGCGCCCCATGTTCGTCGACTATCGCGGCTCGGTCCTCGGTCTGCTCTCGTGGCAGTGGCGGTCGCTCATCGCGTACGGCGTGATCGCGAGCGTCATCGTCGCGACCGATCGTATCCTCGGTTGGAAGTGGTTCGAGGTCACCACGCTGCCGCTCGGTGTGCTCGGCGGTGCGATCGGCATCTTCGTCTCGTTCCGCACCAACTCCGCCTACGATCGTTGGTGGGAAGCGCGGCGCTTGTGGGGGCAGCTCGTGAACACCTCGCGCCACTTCACGACGCAGGTGCTCACCTTCGTCGACAGCAAAGGCGAAGGCGATCCCGAGCGCGCGTCGAAGCACGCGCTCGTGCGTCGCCACATCGCGTACGTGCATGCGCTGCGCTGCGCGATGCGCCTCGAGAACCCGCTCGCCGACAAGGATGTGAACGCGTTCCTCGACGAAGACGAGCGCGCGTCGCTCGAAGGCGAGTCGAATCTCAACCACGCGCTGTTACACCGCCAGGAGCACGAGCTCGTGAAGCTGGCCGATGCAGGGCACATCGACACCTTCCGCCTACAGTCGCTCGATCGCAGCATCGCCACCTTGCTCGACGTGCAAGGCGGCTGCGAGCGCATCAAGAAGACGCCGTTTCCCCCGGGCTACGGCTTCCTCGCGTCGCGGCTGATCCTCTCCTACGCGATCCTCATGCCGCTCGGCATCGTCGCCGACGTCGGCTGGGCGGCGATTCCGCTCACGATGCTCGTGTGCATCGGCTTCACGCTCATCAGCGAGGTCGGCCGCGTGCTGGAGGATCCGTTCACCATGTTCTGGCCCGCGCTGCCGCTGACGGCGCTGTCGAAGACGATCGAGATCAACCTGCGCCAGCGCCTCGGCGAGCGTGATCTGCCCCCCATGCCGAAGGCCGACAAGAACGGCGTGTTGATGTAGCTGCTATGATGCAGCTCGAGTGAGCAGCGACGAAGGCAGCTTCGCGCCCACCGGCATCTCCCACGCCAGCGATCGCCCGCGCGAGGGCAGCCGCTTCGCGAGCCGCTATCTCGTGCTGCGCTTGCTCGGGCGCGGCGGCATGGGCTCCGTGTTCGCGGTCGCCGACACCGAGCTCGGTGAAGAGGTCGCGCTCAAGGTGCTCGACGCTCACTCGTCGAGCGGCGACGCAGTCGAGCGCTTCCGTCGCGAAGTCCGGCTCGCGCGCCGCATCACCCACAAGAACGTCGCGCGCATCTTCGACATCGGCGAGCACGGAGGCACGCACTACCTCACGATGGAGCTGGTCGCGGGTGAGTCGCTCGCCGATCTGCTCGCACGCGGCGAACGGCTCGCGGCCGCGCGCGCGTGCACGATCGCGGCCGAGGTGGCGCGTGGGCTCGCGGCTGCCCACGCCACCGGCGTCGTGCATCGCGATCTCAAGCCCGGCAACGTGCTCATGGACAAGAGCGGCCGCGCCGTCATCACCGACTTCGGCATCGCGTGCGCGCTCTCGGGCGAGGTGCGGCTCACCGTCGATGCCGGTGCGTGGATGGGCACGCCCGCGTACATGTCGCCCGAGCAGCTGCGGGGCGACGCGCTCGACGGGCGCAGCGACGTCTACGCGCTGGGCGTGATGCTCTTCGAGCTGCTCACCGGCAAGCTGCCGTTCTCCGGCGACGGTGCGCTGCAGATCGCGCTCGCACGGCTCACGCGTGCACCGATCGATCCGCGCACGCTCGTCGCGCTCGATGATCCGCTCGCGGACCTCGTGCTCGCATGTCTCGCGGTCGATCCCGCCGCGCGTCCACCCGACGCGGCGTCGCTGGCCGAGCAGCTCGCAGCGCTCGCGGGCGCCACCACGATCGCCACGACGCCGTCGGCGACGATGCAGACCCGCAACGCGCCGCGCACGACCAGCGGCTCGCCGACCTACGTCGCCACCGCGGTCGGCGATCGCAGTGTCGCGGTGCTGCCGTTTCGCTACCGCGGCCCCGCCGACGAGGAGTACCTCGCCGAAGCGCTCACCGACGAGCTCATCGATCTCTTGTCGATGACCCGCGGCCTGCGCGTCACGGCGCGCGGTGCCACCGCGAAGTTCACCGGCAACGTCGACCCGCGCGCGGTCGGCAAGGAGCTCGGCGTCGACGCGGTGGTCGAAGGCGTCATCCAGCGTGCGGGCGAGAACATCCGCATCTCCGCGAAGCTCGTCACCGTCGAGACCGGCTTCCAGACGTGGAGCGATCGCTTCGACGGCAAGCTCGCCGACGTCTTCGAGCTGCAGGATCGCCTCGCGAAGCGCGTCGCCGAAGGTCTACGCGCCGAGCTGCAGACCGACACGTTCCGCGCGGGTGCGTCGCCCGAGGCGATCGAATTCTACCTGCGCGCGCGCAAGGCGATGCGCACGTTCACGCTCGGCGGCGATGGGCCCGACGGCGCGGTCGGTCTGCTCGAACGTTGCCTCGCGCTCGCGCCCGACTTCCGCCCCGCGATCGCTGCGCAGGCGGTCGCGACCGAGCGCATGTGGTTCATCCCCAGCAACACCGGCGACGCGAGCCGTCGCGAGGCCGCCGAGGCTGCGATCGCGCGCGCGCTCGCCGAGGCACCGCAGCTCGCCGAATCGCACCTCGCAGCAGCACGTCTGTCGATGCAACGCGCCGACTACGGCGTGGCTGCGCGCGAGCTCGCGACCGCGCTGTCGATCGCGCCGACGTTCGCGATCGCCCACGAAGCGCTCGGCGGCTTGCAGTGCGAGGCTGCGCGCGCGGCCGAGGGCCTGCGTCACCTGCAGCTCGCCGCGGAGCTCGATCCGACCTGCGCGCCATCGCTGGTCTACGAGGTGCGCTTCCACGAGCTGAAGGGCGATCACGATGCCGCCGATCGTGCGCTCGAGCAGCTGCAGCGTCGTTGCGGCGGCTGGGAGGTCGGCCTCGTCGGCATGGACGCGCGCATCGGCGCGTGGCGTGGCGATCGCGAGCGCGTGATCCGAGCGCGCGATCGTTCGGTGCGCATCGACGGCGCTGCGCGTTTCTTCGACATGCTCTTCGCCGGCTACCTCGGACAGATCCCGCCGCCGCAGCTCGATCAGCTCATCACCATGGCGCTGCACGGCAACCTGAGCCCGCGCTTCCGCTCGCTCATCTCGCAGATCGGTGCCGAAGGCATGGCGGTCGCGGGCGCCGACGAGCTCGCGTCCGCGATGATCCAACGCGCGGTCGACGATGCGCTCGTGGACATCGACTGGCTCGAGCGCTGCCCGGTGCTCGCGGGCGTGCGCGCACGGCCCGAGTACGCCAAGCAGCGCGAACGCGTGCGCGCCCGCGCCGAAGCGATCTGGATCCTCGAGTGAGTCGAGCCCGACGTGGCTTCGCCACGGCGGACAGCGAGCACGACTGCTCGCACCAGGAAGAGCGCCGGATGGCGCGACCAAAACTAACGAGGCTTCGCCTCAGACCGACGAGGCGAGTCGCGCTTCGGTGCTGAGCAAGGATCCGGGTCGGAATCGGAGTCCGGCTTCGTGACCGGGTCTGGATCCGGATCCGGATGGGTACGCGGAGAAT
>DASZPU010000018.1:0-2020 GCA_035550195.1 Nannocystaceae bacterium | reverse complement strand
CAGCGCGAGCTGGTGTGGATGGAAGTGCGCGATGCCGATCGCGACGCGCCGGCAGCCGCGCTCGGTGATCGCGAGCTGCGGGCGCCCGCGCTCGACGGCCGCGCGTCGACGCGCGACGACGACAACCTCTGGCTCGCGGCGCCGGTCACCGACGAGCACGGCGCGACGCTCGGAACGGTCGAGATCGGACTGTCGCTGCGCTCGATCGAGCAGGACTGGGAGCGACAGCGCGAGCTCATCCTGCTGTCGTGCGCAGGGTTCAGCGTCCTCGTGCTCATCGGGCTCGTGGGCTCGACGCGCGCGATGGTCTTGAATCCGTTGCAACGGCTCGCGCGCGCCGCCGAAGCGGTCGGACGCGGCGACTCGGTCGCGGTCGTCGTCGAGTCGCGCGACGAGGTCGGGCGACTCGGGACGGCCTTCAACGACATGGCCCGTGCGATCCACGAGCGCGAGGAACGACTCGCGCGCGCGCACGCCGACGTCGAGCGCCTGCTCGATGGCATGCGTCAGGCCATCTTCACCTTCGGCCCCGATCTGCGGGTGGTCGGTCGCGCATCGCGATCGTGCGCGCAGGTGTTCGGTCGCGCGATCGCGGGCGTCGACGTACGTGAGCTGCTCATGCGCGGGATCCCCGAGAGCGCGCCGGAGCACCACGCCATCGAAGCGTTCCTGTCGGTCGTGTTCGAGGTGTCGCCCGACGACTGGGCGCAGCTCGTCGAGCTCGCTCCGCGCGAGCTGCAGCTGTGGAGCGGCACCCCGCAAGCGCGCGAGCTGGTCGTCGAGCTGGTGCCGCTCGTCGAGGACGGGCGCATCGGTCAGGTGATGGTGCTCGCGACCGACGAGACCGAGACGCGCCGAGCCCAGCGCGAGATCGACTCGATGCGCGACCGCCATGCCGCCGAGCTCGCGGCGATGCGCCGCATGCTCGCGGTCGGTGTGCAGGTGTTCGTGGAGTTCGAAGCGCGCAGCGCCGCTCGGCTCGGGCGCGTGGAGCAGCTCGTCGCTGCCGATGGCGAGAGCCGCGGCGTGATCCAGGAGCTGATGCGGCTCGTGCACGGCGTGCGTGGTGGTGCGCGCGCGCTCGGTCTGCTCGAGCTGGAGTCCGCGCTCATCGAGGCCGAGCACGTGCTCGCGCCGGTGCGCGACGCGGTGTTCACCGACACGATCGTTCCGGTCGGTTGGCGCGCCGCGCTCGGCGAAGCACTCGCGTCCGCACGCGTCGGCATGGCCCACGCACGCGAGCGCCTCGTCGCTGCTTCGCCGCTCGGCTCGGACGTGCTCGATCAAGTGACGGTGTCGTCGCGCGATCTCGACGAGCTGTTGCGACTGCGCGGCCGTGCGCTGCCCGGTTTGCAGCGCAGCATCGATCGCCTGTGTGCACGGCCCTTCGCGGAGCTCGTCACCGGGCTCGGCGACGCCGTCGAGTTCTGGGCCAGCGCCGAGGCCAAGCGCGCGCGGCTCGTGGTCGTGGGCGCCACCGCGCGCATCGATCGCACCGACACCGATGGTCTGCGCACCGCGGTCGTACAGATCGTGCGCAACGCGATCGCGCACGGCATCGAGCTACCCGAGCAGCGCACGATCGCGGGCAAGCCCGCCGTCGGTCGCATCGAGGTGCAGTGCGAGGAGGATGTCGGGGGTCCGGTGATCGAGATCCGCGACGACGGCGGCGGCGTGCGCATCGCGGCGCTGCGCAAGCGCGCGACGGCGCTCGGGCTCGCGCTGCGCGACGACGAGCTCATCTTCGCCGACGGGCTGTCGAGCCGCGAGCACGCCGACGATCTCGCGGGGAGAGGCGTCGGCATGTCGGCGGTGCGGCACGAGCTCGAGCAGATCGGCTATCGCATCGAGCTGGTGGAGACCGGCAAGTTCGGCACCTGCTTCCGCATCCACCGCGCCACCGTGGCGCTGCGTCGCGCCGGCTCTTAGTCGGCCTTGCCGCGGCGCACGAGCTCGATGTCGTCGAGCCCGATCCGGCCGCGCGGCGATCCGAAGCTCGCGCCGAAGTCGAAGCGCACCG
>DASZPU010000017.1:0-8576 GCA_035550195.1 Nannocystaceae bacterium | reverse complement strand
GCGCCGCGAGCCACGTCGGCCAGTACGGCAGATGGATCCCGATCAGCAGGAACAGCGCGACGTAGACGACCGCGTAGCGCGTGACCTCGGATCGCCCCATCGACTGCGCCGCGATGCTAGCCGTTCCACGACGCGGCCGCTGCGCCTCCACCCACCCGCGGGAGTTCCCGGTAGTCTGTTGCCGTGGCCGCGCGCGTCATCGACCCCTACCGCGTCGTCGACGACGACGTGCCGCGACCGCGCCGCTCGAGCAGGCTCGCACGCATCGGCATCGCGCTCGGCACGACGTGCGTCGTCGCTTCGATCACGGTGTGGATCGGCTGCGTCGCGGCGCTCGTCACCGACGTCCCCGCCGGCACCGTGCCGCTGCTGTTCGCGATCGCGATCGTCTTGCTCGCGCTCGCCGCCGCCTTCGATCACCGCATGCGTCACACGCTCGCCGCGCGCCCCGATCTCAGCGGACGCTGGCCGATCGAGTGCGCACGACGACGCCGCGATCTCGCCTTCGATCTGCTGATGTCGTTGCTCGCGTTCTTCGGCCTCGCGATCGCGCTCGGCCTCGCGGTGCTCGTCGTGCTGCCCTAGCCGTTCCAGATGCCGGGCAACGGCTTGCCGATGTCGCCCGCGACGTACGCGTCCGACGGCCAGTTGTAGGGCTCGAAGAAGATCTCGTTGTGCCCGTAGCCTTCGATGCCGTCGCGCTCGTAGTCGGCGGGCTCGAGTCCCATCGCCTGCAGGATCGTGACGAGCAAGCGATTGTGCGGCAGCCCGGGGATGAGCACGCCCCACGGCATCACGCCTGCGTTCGCGTAGTCGTTGTCCATCTGCGAGTAGTCGACGTAGTAGCCGGTGGTGAGCGCACCGCCGGCACTGCCCGCGATCATCGTCGGCATCGTCTGCACGTAGTGATCGATCGACAGCTCGCTGCCGAAGTACGCGATGCTGTTGTCGAGGAAGGTCTTGCCGTCGATCTCCTCGACGTCGAGCCCTTCGAGGAAGCGCCGGTAGATCGCGCTCGCGACCCAGCTGTTCAAGCTGTTGATGTGATCGTGATCGCCGGTCTCGCCGACCGCATCGTGGGCGTAGTCGTGCCAGTCACCCGCGACGTCGTCGCTGCTGTGATACGAGTTCACCTTCGTGCCGCTCGCGTCGGTGATGCCCATCTGCGCCTGGAACGTCACGATGCGGGTCATGTCGCAGCGGATCGCCGCGCACGCGATGTCGACGAGCAAGCCGGTCCACGCCTCGAAGTTCTCGATGCTGCTGACCTCCTGCCACGGATAGCCGACGCCGTACATCGGCGGCTCGGGGGGCTTCACGCACGCCGCAGAGAGCCCGGCCGCGAGCTCGGCCTCGATGCCGTCGAGGAAGGTCATGTGGCGATCGAGCGCGGCGCGATCGTCCGCCGACAAGCGGCTGTTGTTGCGCAGCTTCGCGTAGTCGTCGTAGATCGAGTTCACCAGCTTCCGATTGGGATGCTCCGTCGGCATCGTCGGATCCATGAAATCGCCGAACAGATCCTGCCACACGTCGTGCGGCTCGAGATACGCCGGGATGTTCTCGATCGGTCCCGCGGCGATGCCGTAGTTCGTGTCGGACAGCGAGCCCGGGCTGCCGGTCGCGAGCGCGAGCGATCGCGTGTGCGGCGGCGTCGGGTAGAAGCGATCCGAGTACGCGAGCACCTGATCGATCGTGGGCATCTGCGCCAGCCCACGCGTCTCGAACTCCGCACCCGACGCGCAGTTGGCATAGTTGCCGAGCATCGGACCGGTGCCGTGGCTGGTGCCCTGCAAGTAGTCGAGCCCGCGCAGCAGCAACATCTTCGAGTAGTAGGGCTGCAGATCGGTGGGGATCGTGCGCGAGAGCGCCTGCGCGGTGAAGTCGGACAGCGGTGCCCACTTCGCAGTGGTGCCCGGCATCGTCTCGTGCAGCGCGGTGGTGCCGTCGGAACGATCGCCGCCGTACATCGTGTCGCGCAGCTGATAGCCCGCGGGCGTCCACGCCGGCCAGAAGTCGGCGCACATCTGTCCGCTCTGCGACATCACGGCGACGAAGCGACGCGGCTGACCATCGACGTCCGCGCGCACCGATCGCGGCAGCAGCGACGGCAAGAACGGGATGCCGAGCGCGAGCCCGCTGACGCTGCGGAGGAACATGCGCCGGGATCCCTTCCCGGTCTCGAGGAATCGTTTCGAGATGTTCACTGCACCCTCCTCGAGCGGAAGATCGAATCGAGCGCGACCTCGCGAAGCGCTTCGCGCATCGAGCCGCCCTCGACGAGGATCGTCGTGATGCGGTCGAGCGAGCAGGTGTCTTCGGTGGAGTCCTCGCGTCCGAACGTCGCGCGGAAGTACTGCTTGGCGAAGCACGCCTCGACCTGTCCGCTCTGGGCCACCTGCGTGCTGAGCTCGATGCCGGAGCTGATGACGTCGTCGCTGCCATCGAGCATCGGCTGCGCCGACGTGTCGATCGGCAACGTCGCGAGCACCTCACCGGTCAGCTCGTCGATGATGCGTTCCTCGGTGCGATAGCGGCCGAGCGCGTCGTAGCCCTCGAGCACGAAGCCGATCGGATTGATCTGCGTGTGACAACCTTGGCAGACCTGATCCGCGGTCTTCGCTTCGTAGCGCTCGCGCGTGGTCGCGTCGCCGGTGACCTCGGGCTCGTCGAGCGCACCCGGAGGCAACGCATTCGGATCGGGCGGCGCGAGCTCTTGGCACATGATGCGTCGGCGCACCGCCGCACCGCGATGCACCGGATGGCTCTCCTCGTTGCCGGTGAGCAGGAACGAGAGCCGCGTCATGATGCCGGCGCGTTGACCCGCGGGCATGTGCGGCAGCTCGGACACACCGTCCCACGGCTCGACGCCGTAGAGCGCCGCGAGGTGGGGCGACTGCGTGAACGAGAGATCCGTGGTGAAGAGATCGCCGAGCGTGCCTTCTTCTTCGAAGGTGAAGTGGCGCACCATCGCGTGGATCTCCGCCTGCGCCGCGAGCAGATGATCGGCGTCCGGGTCGCCGATCGTCGTGCCTTCGGCGAACGTCGCGAACGCCGGCGTCTCGGGCCACTGCGTGAGCCAGGCGAGCTGCAACCACTCGTCGTAGAAGCGATCGACGGTGTCCTGCGTGCGCGGGTCGGCGAACACGCGATCGAGCTGCGCGGCGTAGCCGTCCTCGGTGAGGATCGAGCCATCGGCAGCCGCGGCGAACAGCTCCGCATCCGGCATCGTGCGCCAGAAGTGGAACGACAAGCGCGACGCCATCGAGTACCCGTCGAGCGCGAAGTTGGTGTCGTCGCCTTCGCCTGCGACCTCGACGTGGTAGAGGAACTGCGGCGTCATGAGCAGCGAGAAGATGATCGCGCGGAATCCGTGCACGCCGTCTTCTTCTTGGTCGGCGAGATCGTGGTAGTGCGCGCGCTCCTCGTCGTCGAGCGGGCGTCGCACGACCCGCAGGCCGAAGTCGTCGAGGAACGCGTCGATGCACTCCGCACCCGGATCGGTCTGCAGCGCACAGTCGCCCGCGAGCGCGGCGAGGTGCTCGTCGTCGTAGACCACCACGGACGCCATGCGATCGGCGAGGCGGTACCACGCATGCGCGTGCAGATCGGACACGCGCGCATCGAGGATGCCGAACGTCGTGCCCGCATCGTCGGCGGGGATGCGATCGAGCTCCGAGGCCGCTTCGCTGTCGACGTCGATGCCCGCGGGCGCGAACAGATCGCGCAGCGTGTTGCGGTACTGCGCTTCGGAGAGCCGACGCAGCGGCGACACGCTCACGTCTTCACCGCAACCTTCGGGCGACGTATCGGTGCCGCTCTCGTCGCCCGATTCGTCGGCGGTGCCCGCAGATCCCGCGGTGCCGTCGCCATCCGCGGAGCCGCCGTCGCCGCTCGCGCTCGTGCCGTGGTAACAGCCGCCCAGCGCCAGCACGAGCGCGATCGGGGCGGAGAGCCGAGGTATGCGACGACGATCCATGGGTCCCTGCGGAGCGTTCAGTAACGCCGCGCGAGATTCGGTCTCATGGGAAATCACGATCGTTGACGATCGCGCGCGAAGGCGCCCAAGATAGCGGCCAAATGATGGCCATGCGCATGAATCCGTGGGTGTTGGCGGCCGCGTTGGGGGCTACGGCACTCGGCTGTGGCGGCGACGACGAAGAGGGCACGACGGCATCGAGCACGGTCGCGAGCACGATGAGCTCGGGGTCGGGCAGCGAGTCGGGCACGCAGGAGAGCTCTTCCGGTACGCCCGGATCCGAAGCGAGCACCGCCCCCGCGGACACCAGCACCACCATGGACCCGAGCGCGGGATCGACCGACACCACGACCGGCGCGGACGATGGTCGCTGCATGCCCGACAACGCGCCGTTCATGATCGCCGGCACCGGCTTTCCGCAGGCGTCGATCGTCTTCGACTTCAGCGTGCCGAGCTGTTCCGTCAAGGGCCTCTCCGGCACGAACCCGCAGATCATCGTCGACGTGAAGGACTCGGGCTTGCTCAACGCCACCGCGTTCGGGCTCGAGATCACCGACAGCTCACCGGAGGGCCTCGACTTCGCCGATCCGCCGATGGGCGACTCGCAGGTGATCGACTTCGGCCCCGACGTGAACATGACGTTCGAAGCCACGACGATCCCCGACGGCGTGCCCGTGATCATCGAGTTCCGCGTCGACTCGGCTGGTCCCGCGCTGCGCAACGTGTCGGCGGTCTTCGGCTGATGCGCGTCTACATCTCGGTCGACATGGAAGGTGTCGCCGGCATCGTGCACGGCGACCAGACGCGCCGCGGCACCGGCGAGTTCGCGAGCGCGTGCGAGCTCATGACGAAGGAAGCGAACGCGGCCGCGCTCGGTGCGTTCGAGGCCGGCGCGACCGAGGTGCTCATCAACGACAGCCACGGCGACATGCGCAACCTCGTGCTCGATCAGCTCGACCCGCGCGTGCAAGTGCTGACCGGCGCGCTCAAGCCCTACAGCATGGCCGAAGGGCTCACCGGTCGTGAGCGTTTCGACCTCGCGCTCTTCGTGGGTTACCACGGTGGCGCGGGCACGAGCGCGGCCATCCTCGATCACACCTATCGCGGCATCGTGGTCTACGACGTGCGCATCGACGGCCGCACGATGAACGAGGCGTCGCTCAACGCGTTGGTGGCCGGCACCGCGGGCACACCGGTCGCGCTCGTGACCGGCGATGCATCGACGTGCGCGCAGTGTCGCGAGCTGCTCGGCGACATCGAGACCGTCGAAGTGAAGTGGGCGCTCGGACGAGTCGCCGCGCGCTCGCTGCATCCGGTGCGCGCGCGCGAGCTGATCCGCGAGGCCGCGAAGCGCGTCGTGTCGCAGCCGCAGCGCTTCCGGCCCTACACGCTCGCGCTCCCGATGGTGCTCGAGCTCGAGCTGATGAACACCGCGATCACCGACGCGGTCGCGATCATCCCGGGGCTGCAGCGCACCGGCGCTCGCTCGGTGCGCTACGAGTGCGCCGACGTCGACACGATGTTCCGCGCGCTGATGACGATCGTGCGCCTCGGCGGCACTGTGGCCTAGTACCCCGCGGTGGGGTGGTCGCCGATCTCGGCTTCGTGGCGCGGCGATGCGAGCCACTCGACGATGTGATCGGCGAGCTCGCCCGAGATCTCGTCGAGACCCGCGCACACACCGGTCATGCCACCGAGCCCCGCTTCGGCGTGGCCGTGCGCATCGAACTGATGCTTCTCGTCGGCCTCGTGATAGTGGAGCACGCCCTCGACGAGCACGGTGATGTCGCCTTCCCAGTCTTCCTCGGCGCCGTTCACCCGCTGGATCGACAGCTTCAGCGTCTTGCCGTCACCGCTCTTCTTGCCGGTGCCCTTGCTCTGGATCGCCTCGGCCACGCGCGTGGTGAGCTTCGCTTCGAAGTTGCACTTCTCGCGCGCCTTGTCGCTCACGCGCGAGTTCTCGGCGTAGAACGCAGGCTCGATCTTGTACCCCGATACCTCGCGGGGCTCGTTCGTCGCGGTGTCCTTGTCGCACGCCACCAGGCCCAATAGGGCCACCACCATGATCGTCTTCGTCTGCAGCACGCGCGCAGTCTAACGGTCGCTGCCGACGTCGGCAACGTCCGTCATCCGGTGATCTCTTCGCAGCAACCCGTCTGGCAGTAGAACCCGACCGCACAGTCGGCGTTCGACAGACACGGATCCTGCCCACCATCGCAGGTCGGCTCACCGCAATCGTCCGGCGGTGCGACTTCGCCGAAGCAGACCTCGCAATTCTCCGGCTCGCACGGATCGAAGCACGATTCCTGCGGCGTGCACTCCGTGCACGAATCGGGGTTCTCGGCATCGCATCCGTCGGAGCCGATGAGAACGTTGTAGAGCACGCCGTCCACGTCGATCACGCAGCAGCCGAAGCAGTCGCAGCCGTTCGGTACCGCGCAGTTCTCGTAGCACTCGTCGGGCTGCGGCCCCGGGCAGTTGTTCGCCATCGGATCGTAGGGGCACTCGGGCGCGCCGGGATTCGCCGGATCGCACGCGAGGTCCCACAGGCAGCCGTCGTTGCCCGAGCCGCTGTTGCCGTCGAAGAAGCAGTCCTGGAGGCACGGGTCGACGTTGTCGCCGGGGATGCCGGTCGCGAACGAGCTCTCGTCGTCGTCGCAGGGGCTCACACACTCGACGTCACCGGAGTCCATCGTGCCGTCGTCGTCGTTGTCTTCGCAGTCGCCGCACTCGTAGAGGTGGTTGCCGCACTCGACCTCGACGCAGCCGCCTCCGTCGGTGTCGGTGGTCGAGCCACCGCTCTGCGAGTCGCTGCCCAGCGTCGGATCGCTGCCGCTCTGCGAATCACTGCCCGCCGATGGATCGCTGCCGCCGCTCTGCGAATCGCTCGTGCCCCCGCTCGCCGAGTCGCTCGTTCCGCCGCTCTGCGAGTCGCTCGTGCCACCGCTCTGCGAGTCGCTCGTGCCCCCGCTCGCGGAGTCCGTGTCGCTCGCAGAGCCCGTGCCGCCGCTCTGCGAGTCGCTCGCAGAGCCCGTGCCGCTCGCCGAGTCCGTGTCGCTCGCGGACCCGGTGCCCCCGCTCTGCGAGTCACTCGTCGCGGAGTCCGTGTCGCTCGCGGAGCCGGTCGCAGAATCCGTGTCGCTCGCGCTCGCGGAGTCGGTCGCGCTCGCGGAGTCGGTGTTGCTCGCGGAATCCGTCGCGCTCGCGGAGTCCGTCGCGCTCGCAGAATCCGTCGCGCTCGCGGAGTCGGTGTTGCTCGCAGAGTCGGTGTTGCTCGCAGAGTCGGTCGCGCTCGCAGAGTCGGTGTTGCTCGCAGAGTCGGTCGCGCTCACCGAGTCCGTCGCGGAATCGCTCAGCGACGACGAACCATCCGCGCTCTCCGACATGCTCGCGCTCATGCTCGCGGTCTGGCCCGACGCCGATGTCGTCGTAGGCCCGTCGCTACTGCTTCCGTCGGCCGTTCCGCTGGCATCGCCGCTGCCGATGCTGATGTCGTCGTTGCAGGCGAAACCGCCCAAGGCCAACCAGATCGTCAACAACGCGCGCGTTCGCATGGCACGAGGCCCCCGCGCTGAGACCGTGCTCGGCGCGTGCGTTCCAATGCGCAGCGACGCGCGCGAAGCCGCTCAGGAGCCCGCGCTCGCGGTCGCACGCTCGGCCCGAACCGCATCGTAGGCCGCGTCGATCTGCGGCTTGAAGTGGTTCTCGATGACCGCGCGACGCAGCTTCTGATTCGCGGTGAGCAGGCCGTTGTCGATGCTGAACGCCTCGTCGACGAAGATCGCCCGACGAATGCGGCGATACGCCGGCAAGTCGGCGTTGATCTGCTCGAGCGCGCGATCGACCTCCGCGGCCGGCGGTGCACCGGGCAGCACGATCGCGACGAACGGCCGCGCGTGTCCGACCACCATGCACTGCGTCGCGGCGGGACACGCCGCCATGAACTTCTCTTCGAGCGGCTCGGGCGCGATGTTGTGTCCCGACTCCGGCACGATGAGGTTCTTGATCCGCCCGATGATCTTGAGGTTGCCGTCCTGGATGTCGACCTGATCGCCGGTGTGGAACCACTCGCCTTCCAACACCTTCGCGGTCTCGTCGTCCTTGCGCCAATACCCCTTGAAGATGTTGGGCCCGCGCACGACGAGCTCGCCGTCCTCGGTGATCTTCGCTTCGACGCCGGGCAACGCGATGCCGACGCGACCGGGCACGGTGCGATCGGGCTCGTCGAGCGACACGATGCCGGTGGTCTCGGTGAGCCCGTAGGCCTGGTACACCGCGATGCCGATCATCTGGAACCACCGCTGCGTCTCCTCGGACAGCGGCGCGGAGCCGGAGATGAGGAACTCGAGATTCTCGCCGATCGTCTGCTTGATCTTCGAGAACACCACCTTGCGTGCGAGCCCGAGCGCGATGCGATCGACGAGGCCGGCCGTGCCCGCGAGCTGGTTGCGATACGCCGCTTGACCACGCTCGTACAACGACAGCGCGATGCCACCGCGCTCCTTCAGCTTGTTTCCGACGCCGTTGCGGATGCGCTCGAGCACCGCCGGCACGTTGAGGAAGTAGTTGGGCTTCGCGGTCGACATCTCCTGCACGAGAT
>DASZPU010000016.1:0-4608 GCA_035550195.1 Nannocystaceae bacterium | reverse complement strand
CGCGCACACCGGTGCGGACGTGCCCGACGGTGTCGTCGGACACGGATCGGGCTCGCCCACGTTGCACGGCAGCGTGCAGAAGCAACCACCTTCGATGCACACCGCGACGCTCGGCACGAAGCACGTGCACTCGCCACCTGCGCATGGGCCGTAGTCGAACACGCACATGCAATCGACGCACTCGCCGAGCTCGCAATCACCGAGCGACATGCACATGTCGCGCTCGCTGCAGGCCGGACCGGTGGTGCCCGAGTCCGCGCCGCTGCTGCTGCTCGTGTCGATGAAGCCGCCCTCCGACTCGCTGCTCGACGAGCCGCTCGTGCTCGACGACGTCGTGGTCTCGGTCGTCGTCGAGCCCGTGCTCGTGCCGCCATCCGACGGCTCGCCGTTGCCACCGCACGCCGTGATCGCGACGAAGAGCCATGCTGCACGTGCTCGCATCGGCGCGGACTCTAGCAAATCAGCCGACCGGCAAGCACGCGTAGTGGGTCTCGAGCTTGCCCGCGCTCGCGAACGCGTCGCAGGTCGCACCGCACAGCTCGATGGTCGAGAACGGCGCCGCGGTCGACACCCAGCGCCAGCCGTCGCCGTCCTCGCACGAGTCGACGCGCGCCTGCTCGATGCCGGCGATGTCGAGCGTCGCGCGCGACGGATCGGTGGCCGCGTCGGGCAGCTGCACCGTGCACGACACGCGATCGGCGACCACATCGAGCGCGTCGCGCAGCGCGACCGCGGACGCAGCGTCGTAGAACGGCACCTCGCCCGCACGCGCCGTGCCGCCCGCGATCGCGACCGCACCGAGCTCGTCGTGCACGTTGCGACCGGTCATGTCGTCGCGCTCGTCACGGATGTCGACGCCGATGACGTAGGTCGGGATGCCGTTGTCGACAAACGCCGAGCCCACGGCGAGCGCGAGCTCGTCGTCGTACTGCGAGTTGAACGGATCCGCACCCTGCACGCAGTTGGCCGCACCGTCGGTCACGAGGATCATCGCGCGCGGCGCATCGTCGGACATGCCGGTGAGCGCCTCGATCGCATTGAGCAGGCCTTCGCGCGTCGGCGTGCCACCGCGCACCTCGGCGTCCGCAGCCGGCATCGCCGCGAGGATCGCAGCACCGTTGTCCGCCGCGATCGCGACCTCGGCCGCATCCGCGACCATGCAGGCCTCGTCGAAGTCGCCGCGGTGATCCGCGCCTTGGGCCGGAAACAGCGCCGCGCCGAGCTCGAGCACGTTGCCGCGCGCGTTCACGAGATCCGCGACGATGCCGTGCAGGCTGTGCCAGCGCGTCACCTCCGGCGTCGCCGCATCACCGTCGTCGTCCCACTCTTCGCTCGCCATGCTGCCGCTCTTGTCGAGCACGAGCATCACCTTCGGCATCGCGAGATCGGCCATCACGAGGTCGCCACCGCAATCGACTGCGCCACCCTCTTCACCCGCGCCGCCGTCGTCCATGCCGTCGTCCGCACCGCCGTCCGCCGACGCGCCTTCGTCCGCACCGTCGCCATCGTCTGCGTCCGCGCCTGCGCTCAGATCGATCCCGTCGTCGCCCGACTCGCCCATGCCCATGTCGGTCGCGTTGGAGGAGGAGACGTCGGCACAAGCGGCGACCGAGAGTGCGAGCCACGTGAGCGAGAGGAGGCGCGTCGAGTTCGTCATGCGTGGTCCCCAGAGCAGCGGCCGCGCCAGCCCGCTCGCGCACGACATCGTTGGATTTTTCTCGCCTACATCGTGTGCACCTGTGAACGCGAACGGTGGCCGTTCTCGTTGCTTGGTGTGGCGACCGCAGCGGCCATCACGAAAGTCGCCGTCACATCGGCCAGCGCCGGCATCGGTCAGGCCCATGAGCGCCACCCACCGCCCCACCGTGCTGCGCGTGATCGCCCCGCTGCTCCTCGCTTTCGCGGCTTGCGATGCTCCGGACTCCGAGCCGAGCGTCGAGCTGCGCGAGGGACAAACGGTGCAGTTCAAGACCACGAGCTCCGATCAGTCCTTCACATGGAAGGGTTGCGAGCCGCCGTGGGGACCCGATCCGTACCCGAACGAGCAGTGGCTCTCCGAGGCGAGCAGGCACATCGAGCGCGACCTCGCCGCGAACGCGCTGTCGAGCTTCCATCGCTCGGAGGCGTCGCGCGAGTGCGACGAAGGTTGCGCGCGGCTCGAGCTCGGGTGGTCGGGCGACGCGATGCCCAGCGACACGAAGCACGGGCTCGGCAAGGTCAACCCGCTCGGTCACTGCGACAAGGATCTCGTCGCCGTCGAGATCGACGTCGAAGTCGACACCGCCTTCGAATGCTCCTGTAGCTGAGCATCATGCACTCGCCCGGACCACCGACGACGCTCGACGTCGCGCCGCTCCGGGTCGTCACGCGCGACGACGGTGATCTGCTCCCGGCCGCGCCTGCGCCGACATGCGTCGGTCGTTTCGCGCTCATCGAGCGCGCCGGCAAAGGCGGCATGGGGGTCGTGTACGCGGCCTGGGATCCGCGGCTCGACCGCAAGGTCGCGATCAAGCTCGTCGACGAGTCGCGCTTCGGCGAGCCGGAGGACGCGCGCACTCGACTCGAGCAAGAGGCGCGCGCCGCTGCGACGCTGAACCATCCCAACATCGTCACGATCTACGACGTCGGCGTGCACGACGGGCGTGTGTTCCTCGCGATGGAGTTCGTCGACGGCTCCACGCTCGCGGGCTGGATGCGTCGCGAGCGTCGCGGCTGGCGCGAAGTCGTCGAGATGTTCGTCGAGATGGCGCGCGGGCTCGCGGCCGCGCACGCGGTCGGCATCGTGCATCGCGACTTCAAGCCCGACAACGTGCTGGTCGGCAGCGACGGACGCCCGCGCATCGCCGACTTCGGGCTGGCCTACTCACGCGAGCCGCCGCGCACCACGTTGCCGTCCGGCGCACGGCGATCGACCGAGAAGAGCGCGACACCGACGATCGCGGGCACGCCGGCATACATGGCGCCGGAGCAGTTCGACGGGCTCGACATCGGGCCGGCCGCGGATCAGTTCGCGTTCTGCGTCGCGCTGTTCGAGGCGCTCTTCGGTCGGCGTCCGTTCAAAGGCGTGAACATCGAAGCGCTGTCGCTCGCGGTGCGCGGCGGCGACATCGATCTGCCCGAGCACACCGGCGACGTGCCGGCGGCGCTGCTCGAGCTCGTGCTGCGCGGGCTCGATCCGGAGCCAGGCCGACGGCATCCCTCGATCGAAGCGCTGCGGCACGAGCTCGAAGCGTTGCTGCACGCGCGTCGTCGTCGGGCGCGCTTCGCCGCCGCGGTCGCGCTCGGCGTCGGCGCGCTCGCGGTGGGCTTCTCGGCCGCAGAAGCGGTCGCCGAGCAGCCCTGCGAGGACGCCGGCGACATCGCGACGCTGTGGTCCGACGACGGTCGCGAAGCGGTGCGCACCGCGTTGGCCGATCGCGGCGATGCGGTGGTCGGCGCGCTCGATCGCTACGCTGGCGGCTGGGCCAACAAACGCCGCGAGGTGTGCGAGGCGTCGCGCGTGCACGGCGAGCAATCCGATCAAGCGCTCGCGCTGCGCATGGCGTGCCTCGATCGCGTCGGGAGTCGCTTCGTCGGCTTGTCGAGCGAGCTCGGCGACGGCGGCGATGCGTCGATGATCGACGCCGACGCCATCGAGACGCGATTGCCCGCGCTGACCTCGTGTGACGATGTCGAGTACCTCGCGAAGCTCACCAACCGTCATGCAACGAAGTCGAGTCGCTCGAGCACGGAGCAGGATCGTGCGTGGGCGGAGGCGGTCGAGCTGGTCGAGCGCGCGTTGACGCGACAGCTGCTCGGTCGCACCGACGCGCGCGTGCCCGCCGAGGCCGCGATCGCGCTGGCCGAGGCGCAGGATCTACCGGGCGTGCGCTCGCGTGCGCTGGCGGTGCTCGCGGATCTCGAGCTCGATGCGGGCAACGGCGCGAAGGCAGCCGAGCTGCGCAAGGACGCCGTGCGCTTCGCGGTCCTGGACGGCCACGACGACGCCGCGGTCTATCTCATGCTCGATCAGGCCGACAGCGCGCTGCTCGAGGATCGCATCGCCGAGGCCGAGCTGCACATGGCCTACTTCGACGCGTTCATCGATCGCATGACCGAGCCCGACGCGCGCCGCGAGATCGAGCGTCGCGCAGAGATCGTGAAGGGCCGGCTCGCGCTCGCGCACGGCGATGCCGACCAAGCCGAACGCAGGCTCGCCGCGCTCGCAGACGACGACGGCTTGGCGGAGCTCGATCGTCGCGCGTTGTGGATGGCGCTCGGCACCGCAGAGCGCATGCTCGGTCGTCCGCGCGACGCGTTCTCGACCTGGAATCGGCTGCTCGCATTGGTCGAGTCGGTGCGCGGGCCGTCGCATCCCGATGTCGCGGCCGTGCTCAACAACCTCGCGCTGGTGAAGCTCGACACCGGCGACGCCGCGGAGGCGGAGCTGTTGCTCGCGCGCGCGGAGGCGATCGCGATCGCGGCGCAGGGCGAGCAGACGCCGCTCGTCGCGGCGATCGCCACCAATCGCGGGTGGTCGGCTCGGCTGGCACGTCGCGACGACGACGCGCGTGCACAGCTCGAGCGCGCGTTGACGATCGGTCGTGCGACGGTCGGCCCGCGCCATCC
>DASZPU010000015.1:0-31920 GCA_035550195.1 Nannocystaceae bacterium | reverse complement strand
CTCCGCGAAGCCCTTGTGCACGCCCGGCAACAAGAGCGCGAGCAGCTCGGCACGCCGCGTCCAGATGCGTGCACCGATCTCGGCGAGCTGCGCTTCGTAGGTGTCGAGCATCGCGTCGCGCTCGACCTGCGCGAGGTTCTCGTTGCGCAAGACATGGTTGCGCGAGCGGATGAGTCGCTCGTAGGCCTGCACGTCGACGATGTGCGCGCGCTCGCGGGCGAAGAGCATGCGATCGATGAGCTGGCGCCGCTGTGCCGGGCTCTCGCGCAGCACCGCGAGATCCTCGGGTGTGAACAGCACCGCTCGCAGGCGACCGTAGAAGTCGGTCGCGCTGCGTACGAGCTTGTCGTCGGCTTGTGCAGTACGACGCGCGCCCGTGCCCGAGCGCTGCAGCTGGACCGCGAGCGTGCTCGGGAGATCGAGGCGCTCGTCGATGCCACGTGCACGAATCACCGCGCTGCTGGCTTCGCGTCGCACCAGCGCGCCGAGATCGTTGGTGCGAAACGATCGCAGCGTGCTCAAGAGCCAGATCGCCTCGAGCACGTTGGTCTTGCCCGCGCCGTTGTGACCGGAGAGCACCGTGAAGTGCTCACCGAGCTCGAGCGTGGCACCGGCGAAGTTGCGGAACTCGACCAGCTCGAGCTCGCGCAGCAGCATTCAGATCCGCATCGGCATGACGACGCCGAGCAGATCGGGGCCGTCGACCGGCTTGATCACGCACGGGTCGAGCTCGCCTTGGAACTCGAGCGCGACCTCGGGCCCGTCGATCGCGTCGAGGATCTCGATGAGGTAGTGCGCGTTGAAGCCTGCGGTGAGCGACTCGCCGTCGTAGTCGATCGGCAGCTCTTGGTGCGCGACACCGAGATCGGGGTTGTCGGCGGTGAGCTCGAGCTTGCCCTTGGCGAGCTGCAGACGCACCGTGGCGGTCTTCTCGGGCGCCATCACCTCGGCCCGGCGCAGCGCACCGACGAGCTCCTCGCGCGCGACCGTGACGCGACGCTGGTGGCTCGTGGGGATGACCGCCTTGTACGGCGGGAACTGCACGTTGTTGAGCTTCACGGACATCGCGAGCTCGTCGGCGCGCAGGAACAAGTGCTGCTCACCGACTGCGATGCCGACGTCACCTTGCACGCGATCGAGCATGCGGCGGATCTCGAGCATGCCCTTGCGCGGGATGATGATGCCCTTGTCGAGCTTCGGACCGGGCAAGCGCGCGGCGTAGCGCGTGAGCCGATGACCATCGGTCGACACCATCGTCGCGCTGTTGCCATCGCTCTCGAAGAGCACGCCGTTCAAGTTCACGCGCGCTTCGTCGGTGGACACCGAGAACTGCGTCTTGCCGATGAGATCCGCGAGCACGTGCCCCGGTACTTCGGTGAACGCCAGCGTCTTTTTGCCCTTGCCCGCCTCGGGTAGCTCGGGGAAGTCGCTCTCGGGCATGCCCATGAGCTTGAACTCGCTGCGACCCGCGTTGATCTGCACCCAGTGGTTGTCGAGGCCCTTGAGCCGAATGCTGCCGGACGGCAACGTGCGCACGACACCGTGCAGATGCTTGCCACCGACGGTGACGCTACCGGTCGACTTCACGAGCGCAGGCATCGTCTCGGTGAGCGCGATCATCATGTCGGTCGCGGCGCAGACCAGATGCCCATCGCTGGTCGCACGCAACAGCACGTTCGCCAACACCGGCATGGTGCTGCGCTTGTCGGCCACGGTCTGCGCGAGCGCGAGCGCGGACAGAAAGCGTGCTTGATCGATCTCCAACTCCATGGCGGGTCTTTCGGGCTGGCAGCCGCGAGAGTGATCTAAAAGAGAGAATTAAAATACCGTCGTAGTCTTAGGGGTGTGGAAAGGTGGGTAACTGTAATATAACTTGGAGATCACTCGTGAATTTCGGGGGACGGACTGTGCTCGCGGCTGGGGAGAACGGCGGGTCGGCGGTGGATGGCGGAGCGTCGGTCGGGGTCCACAGAATCGTCCACGGGGTTGTTCGCAGACCATCCACAGCGTGACGCGGGCGCGACGATCCTTCGCGCTCCTCGACGAAGCGCGCACGGGAGGTGTCGAGATCCGCGAACCGGATCGATCGCTAGCTGTTCGGCCCGACGAGTTGTTGGCGAAGCGTCTCGATGATGGTGGCGAGCTCGTGGTCGGTGGTCTGCATCTCGGCCATGCGACGGCAGGCGTTGATGACGGTGGAGTGATCCTTGCCGCCGAAGCGCAGACCGATCTCGGGGAAGCTCGATCCGGTCAGCTCGCGGCTCAGGTACATCGCGATCATCCGCGGCCGTGCGACGCCCTTGTGGCGACGCTGGCCCTTGAGATCGGTGATGCGCACGGAGAAGTAGCCGGCGACCGCCTTCTGCACGGCCTCGACGGTGATCTGTTGCGCGACGCGTGGCGCCGCGGTGTCGCCGAGGACGTCGCGTACGAAGTCCTGACTGATCGGCACGCCCTTCAGCGCCGCGAACGTCGACACGCGCACGAGCGCGCCTTCGAGCTCGCGCACGTTGCTGCGCACGAGCGTCGCGAGATAGACGGTGACCTCGTTGGTGATCGCGATGCGCTCGTCCTCCGCCTTCTGGCGCAGGATCGCGACGCGCGTCTCGAGATCGGGCGGCTTGATGTCCGCGACGAGCCCCCAGTTGAGCCGCGACGTGATGCGCTCTTCCATGCCCTGCATGTCCGAAGGCGTGCGATCGGCCGTGACCATGATCTGCTTGCCGGACTCGTACAGCGCGTTGAACACGTGGAAGAACTCGTCCATCGTGCGATCGCGACCCGCGATGAACTGGATGTCGTCGATCAAGAGCGCGTCGCAGTCTTCGCGGTAGCGCTTGCGGAACGCGTCGCACTCGTTGAAGCGCACCGCCGAGATGAACTCGTTCATGAAGCGCTCGGCCGACAGATAGACGATGCGGATGCCGGGCTTCGCCTCGTACATCGCGTGCCCCACCGCGTGGAGCAGGTGCGTCTTGCCGAGCCCGACGCCTCCATAAATGAAGAGCGGGTTGAAGCGCTTGCCCGGCTCCTCCGCGACGGCGCTCGCCGCTGAAGCCGCGAGCTCGTTGCTCGCGCCCTTGATGAAGGTGCCGAAGCGGTAGCGCTCGGACAGCCCGACTGGCGTCGAGGTCGGTCGCCGCGCCGGCTCGGGCACTGCGCTCTCGAGCACCCGCGCGGGCGTGCTCGGCTCCGGCAACGGCGCGCCTTCCTCGGCGACCTCGACCTCGATCGCGAAGCGCTCCGCGGTGCGGGTGTAGATCTCCTGCAGCACCGCGTCGCGGTAGTGGTTCTCGAACCACTCCTTCATGAAGAGGCTCGGTGCGCGCAAGCGCAGCACATTGGCGTCATGGCCGATCGCCACCAGCGGGCGCAGCCACAGCTCGTAGGTTTCGGCGCCCAGGCGCGGGCGCAGTCCTGCCAGCGCCTCCGACCAGATGTCCGTCATGGGCCTCCCATCCACAAGCTCGGGGACGCTGTGGATTTCGCGTGAAGTGGCGGTGATCAGGGGAGATCTCCGAGTTGCAAAGGGCTGCCATCCACAGCTCGTCACCGGGCCCGTTCGGCCCTGGGGCCGAGTTTGGTGGGGCGGGATCTCCGGTCACGAAGGACGGGAGATGGGAGGGCCGAGGGGCCCACGCCCTGGGATCGGTGCTGACGTTTCGGGCCGGACGGACCGATTCGCCCGCCGGCCCGAGGGCCGACGTTGGTGCTGCGGGAGCTGCGCGATCAACCTGCCGGAGGGGTGCCCCGGCGAGGGGGTTGCCTTCTACTCACGTCACGCTGGCGTCGCAACCACGCATCGAGAGCAGTGTTCGAAGCGGTCGGGATCATTGATCTTCGATCTCGCTCCTTCGACCTCCGGCGTTCGGGGCGCGGCATCACGGCCGATCGGCCGGGTCGATCCATCGAGGATCACGAGCGAATTGGAACCGCCGTCCGGGCACCTCGGTACTGCCCACACGCCAAGCGGACTTGCGCCGACGCGATGGACGAAGTCCGCTTGCCGAGCCGATCTGCGCCGACGTGTCAAAGCAGCGCATGACCGTGCGGCGCTGCCATGCCAAGCCCGGCGTCGCCGACGGTCCCGCCGCCGCCTTCCGCGGCGCAGTCTGAACACCGGAACCGGGTGCGCACGGAGGATGCTGCGTGCGATCACGACGAGGCCGGTTGACGACCTGCGAAGCGCGCTGCTATCGATCGCGCCCCGAAGCCGAAGAGCCATGAAGCGCACGTATCAGCCCCACAACCTTCGCCGCAAGCGAACCCACGGCTTCCGTGCTCGCATGGCCACCAAGAATGGTCGCAAGGTGCTCGCCGCACGACGCAAGCGTGGACGCAAGCGCTTGACCGTGGCCATCGGCCACAAGTGATGCGTGCGCGCGCAAGGGCTACCGCCCGCGCTGCGATTGAGGCGCCGGCTCGACTTCTTGCGCGTGCAGGGTCAGGGGACCAAGCACCACGTGCGACACTTCCTCGTCTTCGTCGTGCGCAACCCCACCCCCTCCGAATTGCCGGCAGCGCGTCTGGGTGTCACCGTCACGCGCAAGGTCGGGATCGCAGTGATCCGTAATCGCATCCGACGCTGGGTTCGCGAAGCGTTTCGCCGTGAGCGACGCGCCTTCGCGCCCGGCCTCGACATGGTGTGGGTCGCGAAGCGCAGCGCAGCGACGGGCAGCTACGCAGAGGTGTACGCGGACATGCTGCAGCTCTCGGCACGCTTGCGTCGCGCGGGAGATCTCGCGTGAATCGATCGTGGCTCGCGCGCGCGTTCCGACGCGCGATGATCGGATTCCTGCGCGCGTATCAATTGATCGTGCGTCCGTGGCTCGGGCCGCGCTGCCGCTTCCATCCCGGTTGCTCGACGTACGCGATCGAAGCGCTCGACAAGCACGGCATCGTGCGCGGCTCGTGGCTCGCGATGCGTCGCATCGCACGCTGCCATCCTTTTCATCCCGGCGGGCATGACCCGGTGCCCGAAGTGGTCGCGAAGCCGGCGATCGCCGCCGCGGTGCCGCCACGGAGCGCGTGTCCATGAGCTTCCAGCAAAGAACCCTGATCGCGCTGGCGCTGTGCGCCCTCATCTTCGTGCTCTTCGATTGGCTGATGCCGAAGCCGGAGCCGCCGCCGGAGACCGAGCAAGCGGTCGCGACCGAGACGAGCGACGGCAAGGAAGCGAAGCGCGAAGCCAAGTCGCCGGACGCGAAGGTCGAAGAAGAGGAAGAGCCCGCGCCGTCGGGCGAGCACGTCGACTCCGAGGAACGCGAGCTCCGCAACGAGCTCGTCGCGGTGCGCATCGTCAATCGCTCGCCGGCGAAGGGCGGCATCGTCGCGGGGATCCAGCTGCTCTCGCCGCAGTTCGAGAAGGAGCTCACCGGCACCGACGCGCTGCGCCTCGGCGGCTCGCCCACGCTCGAGGTCAGCTTCGCCGACGAAGAGAGCGACGTGAAGCTGCCCAAGAGCACCACGTTCGAGCTCCGCGACGAAGGCCCGCGCCACGTGACGCTCGGCCATCGCGACAACGAGGTCGACGTCACCGAGCGCTTCGAGCTCGGTGAAGGCTACGAAGCGAAGCTCGTCGTCACCGTCACCAACCGCAGCAAGGCTGCGAAGGCGCATCGCATCCACATCGGCACGCGCGTCGGCGTGGTCGACAGCCGCTACGACATCGCGCGCGGCTTGTGCCGCACCGGCGAAGACCTCGAGTACGAAGACGCGAGCGACGTCGAAGACGGCCCGATCCACTACACCGGTCCCATCACGTGGGGCGGCGTCGACAACAAGTACTTCGGCTTCTTCGTGATCGCGACGCAGCCCGCGACCGACTGCGAGATCCGCCTTGCCGAGGGCGGCGGCTTCGTGCAGAACCGGATCTCCGGCGCGGTCGTGTCGCTCGAGCCGGGCGCGTCGCAGACCTACGAGTACGGGCTCTACCTCGGCGCGAAGGAGCTCGAGCGCCTGCAGTCCTACTCGGCGGTGCAGGTGAAGGGCCTCGACATCGATCAAGCGATCGACTGGGGTTTCTTCGGCGGCGTGTCGGAGTGGTTGGGTCGCATGCTGCTCGGCATGCTGCGCTGGTTCTTCGCGGTCACGCACAGCTGGGGCATCTCGATCGTGCTGCTCACCGTGGTGGTCAAGCTCATCACGCTGCCGCTCACGCTCAAGCAGATGAGCTCGATGAAGCGCATGCGCGCGATCAACCCGGAGATGCAGAAGATCCGGGCGAAGTACGCCGACGATCGCGTCAAGCAAGGCCAGGAGATGCAGGCTCTGTTCGCGCGCTCGGGGGTCAACCCGCTCGCGGGCTGCCTGCCCACGCTGGTGCAGCTGCCGATCTGGTTCGCGCTCTACTCGATGCTCTCCGCAGCGGTCGAGCTCGTGCACCAGAAGTTCTTGTGGCTGCCCGATCTCACCCAGCAGGATCCGTTCTACATCCTGCCGCTCGCGCTGGGCGGGCTGATGATCGTGCAGAACCGGATGATGCCGAACACCATGGACGAGGCGCAGGCGAAGATGATGCGGTGGCTGATGCCCATCATGTTCACGCTGTTCATGCTGTTCTTGCCCTCCGGTCTCGCCGTCTATATTTTCGCGAACATCTTGCTTTCGATCGTGCAGACGGCCATCCAGGTCGGCGTCGGAGGCAAGGAGCAGCCCGCCGCGGGGAAGCCGGCGTGAGGCGCTCTCGAGAGATTCGCCGTCGCTGATACGGCAGGAGACGAGCCATGACGGAAGCGCCAACGTCGAGCACCAAGACTTCATCCGAGCCGAAGGCACCTGTCGCCGATCGCGAGAGCTACGCGAAAGCGGTACCGGTGGTGCGCTCGTTCCTCGAGAGCGTGCTCGGTCTGCTCGGCGTCGAGGTCGAGGTGGACATCGACATCGAGGAAGACGGGTTGCACTGCGATCTCAACACGACGCCCGAAGACGGCGGGTTGCTGATCGGTCGTCACGGCGCGACGCTCGATGCGTTGCAGTACCTGACGTTGCGCGTGCTGCAGGCCGAGGACATCGAGCGCATGCGCATCACGCTCGACGTCGCCGGCTATCGCACGCGACGCGAGAAGACGCTGCGTCAGCTCGCACAGAGTGCCGCCGCGCGCGTGCTCGACACCGGCGAGGCCTATCACTTCGAGCCGATGAGCGCGATGGAGCGCCGCGTCGTGCACATGACGATCCTCGGCATCGAAGGGCTCGCGACCGAGTCCGAGGGCGAGGGCCGCAAGCGCCACGTGGTGGTGTTCCGCGAGCGCGGCGAGAAGAACGCGCGCGCATAGCGGTAAGCTCGGGTCCGTGACGGCACGGACGACGCTGGTCGGAGTCGCGACGGGCACGCCCGATGGCGGCGTCGCGATCGTGCGGCTGTCGGGGCCGGATGCGTTTGCGATCGCGCGCAAGCTCGGCGTCGAGCTCGGGCCGGTGCGCAAGCTGGTGCTGCGCGAGCTGTCGATCGGCGAGGCGGTGCTGGTCGTGGCGATGCCGGGGCCGCGCTCGTTCACCGGCGAGGATGTCGTCGAGCTGCACGTGCACGCGGGTCGACGCAACGTGGAGTCGGTCGTGCGCGCTTGCCTGTCGCGCGGTGCGATCGCGGCGGGGGCCGGCGACTTCACGCGACGCGCGTTCGAGCACGGCAGATTGTCGCTCGACGAGGCCGAGGGCATCGCGGCGATCATCGGCGCGCAGACCGAGGCGGCGCTCGAGCAAGCGCGACGGCTCGCGAGCGGCGAGCTGGGGCGCGAGGTCGATGGGTTGCTCGCGGCGTTGTTGGATCTGCGCGCGGAGATCGAGGCGCAGCTCGATTTTCCCGAGGACGTCGCGCCGGTGGATCTGCGAAGGTGGTCGGATGCGATCGCGGTGCACTCGGGTGTGCTCGCGCGTTGGGTGCTGCGCTTCGCCGCGGGCGAGCGTGCGCGTGCGCGGCCGCGGATCGTGCTCGCGGGCCCGCCCAACGCCGGCAAGAGCTCGCTGTTCAACGCGCTGCTCGGGCGCGCGCGCGCGATCGTTGCGCCCTCGCCCGGGACCACGCGTGACTACGTCGAAGCCGAGCTCGTGATCGGTCGACACGCGTGCGTCGCGGTCGATACCGCGGGCCTGCGCGACGTCGGCGATGCGATCGAGCGCGCGGGCATCGAGCGCTCGCGCGAGCAGATCGAAGGCGCGGACGTGGTGGTGTGGCTCGAGGCCGCGGACGCGCCGGCGAGCGATCGCCCGGCGCTCGGCGTCGCGGTCGAGCTCGTCGAGAGCAAGCGCGATCGCGGCGCGCGAAGGTCGAGCTGGCACGGCGTCACGGTGATGGGGCCGCGTGCGGGTGAAGGCGTCGAGGAGCTGCGCGCGAAGCTACGCGCGCGCTTCGATGCCGCGATCGAGGGCGCGTGGATCGGGCTCGCGCGTCACCGCGAGCGCGCGGTGCTGGCGGTGCAGGAGCTCGATCGCGCGCGACTGCAGCTCGGGCTCGGTGCGCTCGAGCTGGTCGCGTTCCATGTCGCGGCGGCGCACGATCGACTCGCGGAGATCCGTGGGCGTAGCGCGACCGGTCCGGTCGGCGAGGCCGTGCTCGCGCGGGTGTTCGAGCGCTTCTGCATCGGCAAGTGATCACAGCATCGCGAAGAGCGGTGCGAAGAGCGGCGGCGGAGCACCGTCGTGTGGGATCGTGCCGAGGTGCGGCAGCGATCGCGCACGCGCGATGACGTCGGCGTTCGCATCGTTGGACGGATCGCGCGGCGTCGTCTCGCACAGGATGAATGCGAGCGGTGCGAGGTCGAGCGCGCGCAGTGCATCGATGGTGAGGAGCGCGGCATTGATCGCACCGAGACCCGCGCGGCCGATCACGATCGTGTGGGTCGCGAGCGCGCGCAGCCACTGTGGCTGCCAGCTGCCGCCCGGCATCGGCACCCAGAGACCGCCGGCGGGCTCGACGAGCACGAGGTCGGGGCGCGTGCGCGCGACGAGCACGTCGAGCGCATCGACGCAGCGGTGGAGCGGTGGGAGATCGACCGCGCTCGCGGTGGTGAAGCGCGTGGGATCGTCGGCGATGCCGGGCGCGAGCGGGAGCTCGTAGCGCAGTGGTGCGATCGCGGCTTCGTCGAGCGCGTCGTCGTTCGTCAGCGCAGCGAGCAGCCGCTGCGCATCGGAGGGGCGATCGTTCCCGCTCTGTGCGGGCTTGAACGGCAGCACGCGCACGCCCGCTGCGGATGCTTGCGCGAGCAGTGCACACGCGACGGTGGTCTTTCCGACGGCCGTGTCGGTGCCGACCAACGCGAGCCGCGGAGGGCTCATCGCGACGAATCCGGCGCGCATCCGTGCTGATCGAGCAACGCGAGCAGATCGTCGGCGAATGCGTCGATCATCGCGGGCTCGTGCGCAGCGGAGACGGTGATGCGCAGGCGTGCGGTCGCGTCGGGCACGGTGGGCGGACGGATCGGCTGCACGTGCCAACCGCGATCACGCAACGCATGCGCGAGCTCGAGTGCGAGCGCGTTGCTGCCGACGACGACCGGGAAGATCGGTGAGTCGTCGCGGGCACCGATGCGCGACGCGAGGTGATGCGCGTTCGACCACAGTCGCTCGCGTCGCTCGTCACCGACCGCGCCGGCAACGAGCTCGACGGCACGCGCGATGCGTGCGACCAGCAACGGGCTCGCGCCGGTGGAGTAGACGAAGCTGCGTGCGCGCGTGCGAATCCACGAGCACACCGTCGCGCTCGCGGCCACGAAGGCGCCGGCACAGCCGTAGGCCTTGCCCAGCGTGCAGACGAGCGCAGTGGCACGCACGTTGTGATGGCCGAGCAGGCCGAGCCCGCCGCGATGCAGACCGAACGCGTGCGCCTCGTCGACGTAGCTCGCGCCGCCCTCGTCGTGATGGCGGGCGAGCGCAGCGAGGTCCACGTGGTCGCCGTCCATCGAAAACGTGGACTCGGTGACCCACCAGTGCGCCGCGTCGTCGGCGAGGCGGATGTCGCGGCGCGGTGCTTCGCGATGGGGAAGGATGCGCAGCTCGGCGCGCGCGAGTCGGAGGCCGTCGATGAGGCTCGCGTGGTTGAGCGCATCGCTGTCGACGACGTCGCCGCGCTCGATGAGCGACGGCAGCACACCGACGTTGAGCTGGAACCCGCTCGGGAAGAGCACCGCGTCGTCGTAGCCGACGAGCTGCGCGAGCGTGCGCTCGAGCGCGCGATGCTCCGCGAGATCGCCACAGATCAGCCGCGAGCCGCCCGCACCGGCCGCGCCCGGCTCGATCGCATCGAGCACGCCGCGCTCGGTGAGGCCGAGATAGTCGTTGCTGCACAGACCGACGACCGGGAAGCCGTCGAGCAGGTAGCGGACGCCGTCGCGGCGCTCGATGGCAGGAGCACGGCGTGCGAGCCCATCGCGGGCGAGCGCGTCGAGGCGGTCTGCGATGCGGCGTTCGATCGCCATGCGTCGGGCGGCGCGAAGAATACCCGTGCACCTCGCAGTTGCGAGGACTCATCGCGGCAGGGATGCTCTGCACATGCGCGCGCAGCTCGAAGAGATCGCCGCCGAGCTCGACGTGGCGGCCGACGCCGATGGGATCGAGCGCCTGCTCGAGCTCGTGCGCCTGTGGCGGGCGTACGCGCCGGCGATCAACCTGGTCGGCGCGCACGACGACGTGGCGATGATCGGCCACGTGGCAGACGGGCTCGCGACCGTCTCGTGTGCAGCGGGCCTGCAGCCGATGACCCGCGACACCACGTGGCTCGACGTCGGCAGCGGCGCGGGACTGCCGGGACTGGTGATCGCGGCGACGACCGAGTGCCGCGTGGTGCTGGCCGAGCCGCGCCAACGACGGGCCGCGTTCCTCGAGCTCGCGCTCGCGACGATCGGGCGCTCCGGGTCGGTGATCCGGTCGAGAATCGACGAAAAAACGTGGACTGAAAGCGTCGGCAAACAGGTAATTTCGGCTGATATTGCCGCGATTTCGATCGCGAGCGCTCGCGCGGTCATGGACGTCGATTCATGGCTGGTGCTTGGGGAGAAGCTGGTGATGGACGGTGGAGTGGTGATCGCGCACGAGCGGCCGGAGCACTCGCCGTCGACGCAGGCCCGCCCCGCGCGTGAGGTGGTCTGGGGCCGCTCGAAGATTCTCGGCTATCGGACGCCAATCGTGGTGTGTTCCACGTGAAACAACCCCCGCCGAATCGCTGGTTCGAGCGGGTCGATCCGGGCCCCACGGAACGACAGCCCGGAGCGCTCGGCTCGGCTCCGACGCCCCTCACCCACTGAACCCGCGCGGCGGACGAAGCTCGTCAGACGCCTCCGCTCGCCGGTGTCCTCTGCGAAGCCAGGGCGGGGGCGGCTCGATCGCGGGAACGACCTCGAGCCGACACGGGATCCAGCGGTCCGGCGTGCCCGTGAAGCTCGGCTGCTGCCACCGACAAACTGCGGTGTGCCGGGCACGGCCAAACCGCGACGCCGTGCCGGAGCGGGCGATGCTCTGGCCGGTCAGGCGAAGCTGCCCGCGGACCTGCCCCCGAAGGCCCGGAGGCCGTCACTCAGCCGGCGCGGCGTCGGGCAGTGTTTCACGTGAAACACTCGCGGCGGCGCACGTCTTCAGGTGCTCCTCGATCTCCCAGGAGACCTCGGAGCCCGCGATCTCTTGGGCCTGCCGGATCAGCGCCTCGCCCGCCTCGGCGTCGCCGCGGCGGCACGCGATCCAGCCCTGCGTGTCGAGGTAGCTGGCGTTCTTCGGCGCGGCCGCAAGCGCCTCGGCCACCATCGCGTCCGCCTCGTCGAGGTGCGCGCCCGCCAGCGACAGCGCGTACGCGATCGCGTTGAGCGACTCGGGATCCTCGGGCTTCCCTCGCATCGCCACCTCGAGCGCCGCGACAGCGGCCTCGGTGTCGCCGCGGTCGAGCTCGCGGTACGCCACGAACTCGTGGTACCGCGGTCGACCCTCGGGCCGCCCCGCGATCTGAGCGAGCTCGTGCAGCGCGAGCACCAACACGATGGTCACCGCGAGCCGCATCCAGCCCCGCTGCATCGCCGCCCACGTCGCGCCGACTCCCGCTGCAAACCCTCCGACATGCCCCGCTTGTGCGATCACCGGAACGACCCAGCCGATCGCGAACATCAGCACGAGCGTGAAGATCAACGCGAACGGGCTCACCGGTTGGAGCCGCTCCTGCGTCTCGGCGGGACCGAACATCCGCCCCATCAGCACCGCACCCGCGATCGCGAGCACCCCCGCCGACGCACCGACCACCATCGTCGCCTGCGCCCACGCCATCGATGCGAGCGCGCCCGCGACCGAGCCGAGCACGAACAACGCCGCGGTGCGCCCTGCACCCCACGCGCGCTCGCACCACTCGCCCACGGACCACAGGCTCCAAACGTTCAGTATCAGGTGCAGCCATCCGCCGTGCAGAAGCCCAGTCGTCGCGACGCGCCACCACTCGCCGTCGACCCACACACGTGCGACCGACAGCGCGCCGAAGCCCTCGAGCGTGCTCTTGCAGCGCGACAGGCCTAGGAACGACTCCACGATCACCGAGCCCGGTGCATCGCTCGTCGCGACGCAGGTCCCGAGCGTCGCGACGAACGCGACCACGCAAGCGATGCCGAGCGCGACCGAGAACCAAGCCGCGCGAACCCGCTGCCGCCACCCGGTCGCATCGTCGCTCATCGTGCCGGCACGATAGTCGAGCGCTGCGCGCACCGCCACGCCCGCGTCGCGCCTTGCCGCAGCGCATCGCGGGTTGCTATCGTGCCGGCAGCCGACGCGCGCGGCCGTTCCCCCCAAGGCGCCCGAACGATGAACGACACGTTCGATCGCCAGCGCACCCGGCACAGGGCGGGGTTCAGCGCGCGTTCGGGTGCTCCATGGCCCGTCAGAACCTCTTGATCGTCGACAGCGACGTCCGCAACCGGCGGGTCCTCGAGGTGAGCCTGCGCAAGGCGGGCTTCAGCATCACGGCTGCGGAGAGCACCGAAGAAGCGCTCGAGTTCGTCGAGCACGCCGAGCCCGATCTCATCATCTCGGACACGCAGCTGCCGGCGCAAGACGGCTTCGCGTTGTGCACCGCGCTGAAGAGCAATCCACGCTGGCGCACGATCCCGTTCATCTTCCTCACCGGCGACAAATCGATCGAGCAGAAGGTTCGCGGTCTCGAGCTCGGCGTCGACGACTATTTGACCAAGCCGATCTACGTCAAGGAGATCACGACGCGCGTGTCGATGCTGCTGCAGCGCAAGCAGCACGAACGGCTCGAGCGCAAGGACACGCGCACGAAGTTCACCGGACGGCTCGCCGACATGGCGGTCGTCGATCTGCTGCAGACGATCGAGATCAGCCGCAAGAGCGGCGTCATCCACTTCGGCACCGAGTTCGGCAACGCCACCGTATGGTTCCGCGACGGCGCGGTGATCGACGCCGAGCTCGGACGCTTGCAGGGCAGCAGCGCGATCTATCGCCTGCTCGGCCTCGGCGACGGCGACTTCGAGGTCGAGTTCAAGACCATCAATCGCAGCGCCGCGATCGACGAGAGCACGCAGGTGCTGCTCATGGAAGGCATGCGCCGCGTCGACGAGTGGGGCCGCTTGATGGAGCAGCTCCCGCCGCTCGGCTCCGTGCTCGCAGTCAACAGCTCTGCGCTCGAGGAGCGCCGCAACGATCTGCCGCCCGAGCAGGTGGCGGTGATCCGTCGCTTCGACGGTCGTCGCTCGATCCTCGATGTCGTCGACGACAGCGGCCAAGACGATCTCGACGTGCTCACGTCGATCTCCACCGCGTACTTCGAAGGATTGCTGACGCTCTCGCACGGCCCGCTCGAGCGCGCACCGACCGAGGGCGGCGGAACCATCGCGCTCGAAGCCTGGGACGCCCCCGCCGCGCCGCGCGAGCAAGCGCGCGCCGAGAAGCCACGCCCCGCCGAGCACGCGCTCGCGACCGATCTCGAGGTACCGCCGCCGCCCAGCTATCCCGCGCCGTTCCCCGCGCTCGGCTCGAGCGACGACGATCTCGACGATGCGATCGTCGCCGGCATCCCCGACGACGCGACCATCGACGCGCGCACGAGCAGCGTCGTGCCGCCACCACCGCTCGCGCCCGCGGTCGACGTCTTCTCCGCGCTGCGGCTGAAGCTGCAAGCGATCGATCAAGGTGCGCCCGACGTCTTCGACGACGAAGAAGACGCGCTCGGCGATCGCACCCACGATCCGAGCGACGAGGTCGATCTCGGCGAGGTGCATCCGCTGACGTCGAGCGACATGATGCCGCTCGTCCCCGATTCGGACGAGATCGACGCGATCGGCGACACCGCGCGACTCGGCGAGGACGAGGACAGCTTCGAGTCGCTCGCGGAAGGCGACGCGGTCGAGGTCGACGCGGCGTCGAGCAGCTCGATGCGCAATCGCATCCCGCCGATGCCGGGGCAGGTGAGCCCGCCGGTCGGTGTGCCGCGGGCCGCTGCGAGCGGCGTGTTCGACATGTCCGACGATCCCGAGCCCGAGCCGGCTCGGCTGCCGCGCTTCGCCGGTGACGGTGGGCTGGAGAGCCGCATCAACGCGGAGCTCGGGCTCGATCCGCCGACGATCGAAGAGCCGCAGACGCTCGAGCTCGAGACGCAGCACGACACCTCCGCGCTGCCGACGTCCTCGCCGCAGGAGCGCGAGGTGTTCGACGACGAAGATCGTCCCGTGCAGCTCGCGGGCACGTTGGGCTCGCCCGAGGAGATCGTCGAGACCGACGGCATCGGCGTGCGCGTCACTCGACCCGCCGAAGAGTCGTTGCCCGATGGTCGCGTCGAGCGACCGCAGCGCGAAGAAGCCGTCGCCGAAGAGAGCGATCGCCGACCCTACGGGCTCGTCGCGGCCGCGATCCTGGTGTTCGCGTTCGCGGGCTTCGCGGTCGGGCTCACCGGCGGTCCCGATGCGCCGCCGATCGCACCGACCGCAGTCGGCAAGGCGCCCAAGAGCGCGGGCGCGCTGCCCAGCAAGCGCGTGCCCGAGGACAAGCAGAC
The DNA here is from genome assembly GCA_035550195.1 of Nannocystaceae bacterium. Classification (GTDB taxonomy): domain Bacteria; phylum Myxococcota_A; class Polyangia; order Nannocystales; family Nannocystaceae; genus Xiheibacterium. The sequence goes on along the minus strand of DASZPU010000015.1, from coordinate 16,946 downwards.
CACGGTCATCACGCCCGCCGAGCTGCCGCGCACGCCCGATGTGGCCGCGCGCGTCACCGAAGCCGAGCGGCTCTACAAGCAGGGCGACGCCGCCGAAGCACGCGCGCGCATCGACGACGTGCTCGCGCGCGATCCCAAGCAAGTGCGCGCGTTGATGCTGCGCTCCAGCCTCTACATCGAGGACAAGAAGCTCGACGATGCGTTGCTCGCCGCGCGCACCGCCGCCGAGGTCGATCCTGCATTCGCGGACGCGCAGCTCGCCATCGGTGTGATCGAGCAAGAGCGCGGCGAGCTGCAGCCCGCCGCCGATGCCTATCGCAAGTACCTCGAGCTCGCGCCCACCGGGCTCTACGCGCAGAGCGTGCGCCGGCAGCTGCAGCGGCTCGAAGGCAAGCTCACCGCGCCCGAGTGAACTCGTGCCACGCGTGCTCGCCATCGAGAGCTCGTGCGACGAGACCGCGTGCGCCGTGGTCGACGATCTACAGGTGCGTAGCAGCGTCGTGCGCACGCAGATCGAGGTGCACGGCCGCTTCGGCGGGGTCGTGCCCGAGCTCGCGAGCCGACATCATCTCGGTGCGATCGCACCGGTGATCGAGGTCGCGCTCGCCGAAGCCGGCATCACCGATCTCCACGATCTCGACGCGCTCGCCGTCACTGAAGGCCCGGGCCTCGTCGGTGCGTTGCTCGTCGGCGTGCAAGCGGCCCGCGGCCTCGCGCTCGGCACCAATCTGCCGCTCTTCGGCGTGCACCACATGGAAGGACATCTCTTCTCGGCCTGCCTCGGCGATGCGCAGCGCGAGTCGGTGCCGTTCCAGCCGCATGTCGCGTTGCTCGTGTCCGGCGGTCACACCGAGCTCGTCGTCGTCGAAGGTCTGGGCCGGTATCGGGTGCTGGGCGCGACGCGGGACGACGCGGCGGGAGAAGCGTTCGACAAGGCCAGCAAGCTGCTCGGGCTCGGCTATCCCGGCGGCCCGGTGATCGATCGCCTCGCGCAGGACGGCAACCCGAAGGCATTCGCGTTCCCGCGCGGCATGGCCGAGCACGACAACTTCGAGTTCTCGTTCTCGGGCCTGAAGACCGCGTTGCTCGTGCGGCTCGAGAAGCACGGACAACCGCAGTCGCGCGCAGAGCTCTGCGATCTGTGCGCGTCGTATCGAGCTGCGATCGTCGACGTGCTCGTGCGCAAGGCCAGACGCGCGGTCGCGAAGAGCAAGCTCGCGCGGCTGCACGTCGTCGGTGGCGTCGCGGCGAACCGCGGCCTGCGTGCGGCGGCCGAGCAAGCGGGCCAGGACGATGGCTTCGCGGTGGTCGTGCCGCCGATCCGCTACTGCGGAGACAATGCCGCGATGATCGGCGCGGCTGCGGCAGCGCGCGTCGCCGCCGGACTGTCGCCCTCGGTCGAGCTCCACACCTCGCTCGCGATCGACGATCTCCGCATGCGGGTGCCATGATCGAGTCGCCCGGCCAAGTGCTGAAGCGCCACGGTCTGTGGGCGCGCAAGAGCTGGGGGCAGAACTTCCTGGTCGCGCCGCACGTGCACGCGGCGATCGTCGCGGCCAGCGGCGCAGCGCCAGGCGTGCGCGTCGTCGAGATCGGTGCGGGCGTCGGTACGCTCACCGCCCATCTCGTCGCGACCGGTGCAGAGGTGTGGGCGATCGAACGCGATCGCGATCTCTGCACGGTGCTGCGCGCCGAGCTCGGCGATACGGTGCGCCTGTTCGAAGCCGACGCGGTCACGTTCGACTACGCGAGCGCATCCGACGAAGCGCATCCGCGACCCGCGATCGTCGGCAACCTGCCGTATCACCTCACCGGCCCCTTGTTGTTCGCGCTGCTCGAAGCGGACGCGCGCACCGGCGACTGGATCGTGATGGTTCAGAAGGAAGTCGCGCAGCGCATCGTCGCGCCGCCGGGCTCGCGCACCTACGGCGGGCTCAGCGTCGTGCTCGGTCACGGCCGCGCGCTCGAGTGGATCACCGCGGTGCCGCCCGGCGCGTTCCTTCCGCCGCCGAAGGTCGACTCCGCGGTGATCCGTCTGCGCCCGTTGCCCGCCGTGCGCGGCGAGGTCGGCGACGTGCGGGCGTTTCGTGCGCTCGTGCGCGCCGCGTTCCAACAGCGCCGCAAGACGATCGCGAATGCGTTGTCCGTGCTGGCCGATCGCCCGTCGGTGTTGCGTTGGTGCGAAGCCGCGGGCATCGATCCCGGCGTGCGCCCCGAGAAGCTCGCGGTCGAGCAGTTCGCCGCGCTGCAACGCGCGCGCGAAGAAGGATCGACGCATGCCTGAGCTGCCCGAGGTCGAATCGGTGCGTCGCGGCCTGCAGCGCGCACGCCTGCGCGCGCCGGTCGTCGAGCTGTACCGCTCGAAGTCGCCGCTCAAGGTCGGCGCCGCGTGGCGCAAGGAGAACCTGCGCGCGCTCGTCGGCGCGCGTCCGACCACCGTCGATCGCCGCGGCAAGTACATCGTGTGGCGCTTCGATCGCGACGACGCGACACCGCTCGGCCTCGTCGTGCACCTCGGTATGAGCGGCCACTTCGGGCTCGCGAAGCCCACGCAGGATCGTGCTCCACACACGCACTTCGTGCTGCGCTTCGCCGACGATCGCGAGGTGCGGCTCGTCGATCCGCGGCGCTTCGGTGGTCTGCGCGTCGCGACGCTCGACGAGCTGTGGCAGAGCCATCCACTCGTCGCGCTCGGGCCCGAGCCGATCGACGCCGGATTCGATGGCGAGCTCTTGCGTACGCGCGTCGACGAGAGCCACCGAGCACTGCGCGACGTGTTGCTCGATCAGAGCGTCGTCGCCGGCGTCGGCAACATCTACGCGATCGAAGCCTGTCATCGCGCGGGCGTGCATCCACTCGTCGGTGCGCATCGCTTGTTGCCGAGCGCATGGGATCGCCTCGCGATCGCGTTGCGCGAGGTCATGCGCCAAGCGATCGACAACGGCGGCACCACGCTTCGCGACTTCCGCGACGTGAGCGGCGAAGTCGGCCACAACCAGGACGAGCTGCGCGTCTACGGCCGCGCCGGCGAAGCGTGCCCGCGCTGCGGCGCGGTCCTGCGCGGGTTCGTGCACGCCGGCCGCGGCGGCGTCTTCTGCCCGGTCGACCAAGCGCGACCGCGCGGCCACGTTCGGTGAACGATCGCGAGGGACTGGTCGCGTGCCGTCGACCGCCGTACGAAGTCCGAGCGGTCGGAGCCCTTAAACGACCGAACCCCGCAGAGGGCGGGGTTCGGGGTTGGGCGGCTTCGTCTTGGCCGAGCGCGGCCGGGGGAGAACACGCTCGAACGGAGTCGCAGGGTCGTCGTTCGTTCCGTTTCCGTTGCAGGGCTCCCGACGGGAGCGACCCCTCTAAGTGCAGTGGCCATGCCAGACAAGAGCGTGCGGAGATCCAAAGTGGATCTCTTGGCAATCTCGGGCGCTCGTCCCGAGCCTGTCAGCGTCCTGGCGCTTTGACCCACCCGTCCGTCAATGGGACGTCGGGCGCAGGACCGCGAGCGTCAAACCTCCAACGTCATTCTTCTGACGGGAACCCCGGCGGCCCTGGGACCGTGGCAAGAGAGCCCCCGCCGCCCCGCGGGCCGCCACGTCGACCGACCCTGCTCGGCCGGCGCGGACGGCGATCGTCCATGCGCAGACCGATCGATGCCCCTGCCGCGTTCGCAATCCACGGCCCAAACGCCGTGGACACGCGATGGAGCTCCACACGCACGAACTGCAGCACGGCCCGAGGTTGCCGCCGCTGCGCTCGGCGTCGCACACTCGCACTGGCTCGTGGTCGCGCGGAACCGCCGCGTGGAGCCGCGGTCTAGCGGATCCGATGTCCGACGAGTCCAACGACGCGCGCAGCGACGAGCTGCTGATGGACGCGTTCCGCATGGGGGACGCGCCCGCGTTCGAGATCCTCGTCGCGCGTCACAGTCGCGGCATCTACAACTACTTGCTGCGAAGCGTGCACAACGTCGCGCGCGCCGAAGAGTTGCTGCAAGAGGTTCTCGTTCGCGTGATCCGTTCGAAGGATCGCTACAAGCGATCGGCGAAGTTCACCACCTGGGTCTACACGATCGCGCGCAACCTCTCCGTCGACGAGAGTCGACGCGCACGATTCCGCGAGCACGAGTCGCTCGATGCACCGCGTCGCGGTCGTCCTGCGGAAGAAGGCCGCACGATGCTCGCGTCGATGCCGGCCGATCAGGTGCCGACCGACGAAGGCGCCGATGCACCGCGCTTGCGCGAGCGACTCGCGATCGCGATCGACGAGCTGCCCGACGATCAGCGCGAAGTGTTCCTCATGCGACAGATCGCGGGGCTGTCGTTCCGCGAGATCGGTGAAGCCGTCGGTGCGCCCGAGAACACCGTGAAGTCGCGCATGCGGTACGCGCTCGAGAAGCTGCGCACCGATCTCGCCGATCTCGAGGCCGACTACGCCGAAGCCGCGATGGCGGTCGGGGACAAGGGGGGCCTCGTCCATGGCTGATCCCGCCGAGTTCTCGCCGGTCGAGCTCGATCGCATGGAGGACGCGCTCGAAACGCTCGAGCTCGCCGACGTGCACGACGAGCCGTCGATCGCGGTGCGACGGCGGCTCACGGACTATCGCCAGATCCTCGCGCTCAGCCGCGCCGCGATGCCGATGGTCGAGGTGCCGCGTGGCCTGCTCGACAACGTGCTCGCCGAAGCGCGTGCGGCCGCCGAAGTGCCGGTCGTCACGCCCGACCCGATCGTGCCCGCGCCGCCGAGCTTGTGGACGCGGATGCGTCGCGCGTTGCTGTTGCCCGGTGTCGCGCTCGCGACCACTGCGGCGCTCGTGCTCTTGATCGTCGAGCGCGACGACAAGTCGGCCGATGCACCGGTCAGCGGCGCAGCACAGGAGATCGCGAAGAACGATCAAGCGCGCGGCGGTGCGAAGGTCGTGAGCGAGACGCGTGCCGCCGAAGATCGGGCGAAGAGCGAGGAGCCTCCGCCGCCGCCCGAGTCGGCTGCGGGCATCGCCGCGCCGGGCAGCCCGAGCACGCCGCCGACTACCGCAGTGCCGCAAGCTGCTCCTGCGATCGCGCCGAAGGAAGAAGCGCCGGTCGCCGAAACGAAGGGCGACCTCGGTCGCGCCGACGAGCAAGCCGAGGGCGACCTCGCGAAGCAGAAGCCGGCCGACGCGATCGAAGCCGAGCGCGTCGTCGACGGGGACGCGACGCCGCGTTGGGACATCATCGTGCGCGGCGATCGAGCGCGGCAGAAGAACGACTGCGGTACCGCGAAGAGCGAGTACACGCTCGCGCTCGACGACATGGACACGCGGGTGAAAGCACGCGCGTATGCGGGGCTCGGGTTGTGCGAGGCCGCGAATGGTCGTCGCTCGGCCGCCGACGCCGCGTACAAGCAGGCGCGCGACCTCGATCCCGAGATCGCCACGTGGATCGACGAGAACCGTCCGCGGGGCGGCAGCAGTGGGTCGAGCAACGCAGCGAGGGCAGCGAAGAAGCCCAAGGCTGCACCGCCGCAGACCGACAACGCGATGGAGTCCGACCAGGCGGCGCTCGATCCGTTCGGCGAGTAGCTCAGTCGAGCTGCTCGGTGGGCGCAGGCTTTGCGGGATCGAACAGCGGCAGCGTGTCCTCGAGCTTCGGTGCGCCCCAGCTCTTGCGCGCCTCGGGCGGGAGATCGTTGTGACGCGCGCGATAGGCATCGAGGAAGCGGCGCGTCGCCGCGTTGATGTAGCCGCCGCCGGTGATCGGGCCGAAGTCGGGCTCGTAGCGCGCGGCGATCTGCGCGAACGCTTTGTCGCGCGCGTCCTTTGCCACGATCGACGCGGCCGCGACGCTCACGTGCGCCGACTCGCCGTTGTCGACGGCGCGCAGCGACGGGAACAACACGCGCAACGGTGAGAAGAGCAGGGCGCCGTCGCAGACGATGCGCTCGTCCGCCGCACACGCGAGCTCGCGCAGGATCTCGCAGGCGACCCGTCGTTCGAGTGCGTTGAGCTGACCACGGCGCGTGTAGAGATCGATCTCTTCGACGTCGACGAGACGCATGCCCCACGCGATCGCGCGCGCGCGCACTTTGTCGGCGAGCTCGGCCCGCTTCGCGCAGGCATCGGCACCGAAGCCGAAGCTCTTGCTGTCGGCCACGCCCGCGCGCCGCAACGCCGCGGCGCCGCGCTTGTCGAGCGCGACGACGGCGATCGCCATCGGTCCGATGATCGGTCCGCGTCCGGCTTCGTCGACGCCGAACGTGCGGCGGTTGTCGTCGACCTTCGGTGCGCGTGCTTCGGGCAGCAGCGTGCCGTCGCTCTTCGGCTTGGTGCGCTTCACGTCTGCACCTCCGTCACGGCGTGTGCGAGCGCGTCGAGCGACGCGAGCACCGTCGCGCGCAGGCGCATCGCTTCGGCTTGCGGCGCGCTGCGACCGAGTCGACTCGAACGCGCACGCGCGCGCTCGAGCGGACGCACCAACGACCGCGCATGCGTGGACCAAGCGGTCGCCAACGGCACGAGCGCCTCGCGGAAGGCCTCGCGCGCCGCACCTTCGCCTTCGACGATCTTCGCCCCGCGTTCTGCGATCGCGCGCGTCAAGAAGCCCGCGCTCACGAGACCTTCGAGGTGACCTTGTGCCCACGCGACCAGCTCGCGATCCAGCAGCTCGCTCGCGGTCGCGTCGTCGCGCGCGATCTCGACGAGCGCGCGCTGCAACGCCGCGAGCGCGGCGTCTCGGAAACACGCCGCGAGATACGCGGCGTCCTGGGGATCGAGCGGGCCCTTCACGACGCCCTTGCCGGTGCGCAGCACTCCGAGCGACAGGCCTTCGCGCACGAGCACGTCGTCGACCTCGAGCACGCCCGCGTGCAGCAGATCGGCGAAGCGCGCGAGCAGGATCGGTGCGCTCGCGCGCCCGCGATCCTCGGCGGGTTTCTTCGCGCGCTCGTCGAGCGCTTCGATCGCGTCGAGCACGGCCTGTCGCGCCGACGCGATCGCCTCACCGAGCCGGCGTTGCGTCAGCTCGCGCTTGAGCTCGCGCGCGCGCTGCAGGAAGCGTTGCTCGAGCGCGCGCTCGACCTCGGCGAACGGATCATCGCCGGACTTCTTGCCCATGCGGTGCTCGAGCGCCTCGCGGGCGCGCACCGGAACGACCTCGACGAGCACTTCGCCGAGTTGCTCGCGCAGATACTCCGCGAGCTCCTTTTGTTCGGCGGGATCGAGCGTGTCGACCTTGTTGAGCACGCCGAGCACCTGTCGCCCGCCGGCGCGCAGGCTCGCGAGCATGCCGACCTCCGACGCTGCACCGCTGCGCGTCGCGGAGAACAGCCACACCACGGCGTCGGCTTCGTCGATGAAGCCGCGCGCGACTTGTTCGTGGAATGCATCGAGCGCGTTCAGCCCCGGCGTGTCGACGACCGCGGCATCGCCCATGCGCGCGCCGGTGCGCTCGATCTCGACGTGACGGATCTTCGCGGCCTCGACCGTGTCGAGCCCGTGCAGGAACTTCTGCACCTCGTCGGCCGCGAGCGTCTCGAGGTGGCCGTCGCGGTAGTGCACGCGCCCGCCACCACTCGGCCCCCGGCGGAACACGTTGATCGTCGTCGTCGTAGGCAGCACGCCCATCGGTGCGACCGGCTCGCCGAGCAACGCGTTCACGAACGTGCTCTTGCCCGCCGAGAACTCGCCCATGATCGCGATCGTGAGCGGCCGTGCGAGGCGCTCGCGCGCAGCGATCACGGCCGCGAGCGCATGCTGCACGCCTTCGAGCGAGATGCCGAGCACGCGGTTCGGCACCGCGGCCAGCAGCTCGGTCGCGGCACCGAGCAGATCCTCGAGGCGCGCGCCGGTGTTCGCGTGCACGAGATCCGCGAGCAGCTCGCGTGCGCGCGGCAACGCGGGCCACTCGACCAGCGCTTCGACGAGCAGATCCTGCGCGGCGCCGGAATCCTCCTTCAACAGACACAGCTCGGCGGCGGCGAGCGATCGCTGGGCCGCGAGCAGGCTCGTGCGCGTGTCGTCGTCGCGCACCGGGCTCATCGGATCGGGCCCCCACGCGCCCGCAATGTCGGGATCGGCCCGGAATCGCGGCGGTGCACCCGGCACGAAATCACCGGCGGCATCCTGCGCGTCGCGGGCCGCGAGCCGCAGTCGTGCGCGCACGAGCCGGAGCTCTTCGGACGCCGTGCCTTCGTCGGCACGCAGACGCGTGAGCACGAGCTGACGCACCGAGTCGCTGAAGTGCTCGAGCCGTAGCGCCGCGTGGGCGAGCTCGTGGAGCTGGCGATCGCGTGCGCCCTTCGGCGCCGCCTCGGCTGCGCGTGCGAGTGCTTCGATCAGCTCGCGCCGGATCCCGTCTTCGAGCACGCGATCGGGCTCGGCTGCCGCACGGCGCAGCTCGGCGAGCGCCCACAACCGCCGCAGCTGCGGATCGTCGGGCGCCGACTGCAGCACGCGCAACGCGAGCGCGCGCACGTCGGTCTGCGTCGCATCGCCGACCGTGAGCTCGACGAACAAGCGCGTGCGATCGAAGCGCGGATCGTCGTCGATGCGCTGCAGCTGCGCGAGCGCAGCTTGACGATCGCCGCGGCTGGCGAGCACGCGCGCGAGCAGCTCGATGGCCTCGCGATCGTCGGCATCGTTCGCGAGCGCCTCGCGAACCCAGGTCTCGGCGTCGTCGAGCAGACCCGCCGCGAGCAGGTGCTCCACGCCGCGCACGAGCACGAGCTGACGCAGATACGCACCGGCTTCGGCCGGGAGCTTCGCGCGCGCCTTCTGCAGCTCGCGCAGCGTGCGGTCCTCGTTGCCGAGCGCTTGATGCGAGAGCGCGGCGAGCAGGTGGACGAGGAAGCGGACCTCGGCCTCGTCGCCTTCGATGACGCGCGCGCTGTCGCGGGCGGCACGACGCAGATCGTCGAGCGCGGCTTCGTGTCGACCTTCGAAGGCGGCATGCGCCGCGCGCAGCAGCTGTGCGGCACCGGGGCCGAGCTCTTCGCCGATCTCCAGGATGATCTCCGCGAGCGCGCGCAACGGCTTCGCACCGCGCAGGCCCTCGTGCACGTGACACAGCCCGACGGAAAAGCGCGTGAGTGGATGCGCCGGCAACGGATCGGGCAGCGCACGCAACACGCCGAGCGCTTGATCGGCCGCGCCTGCGAGTCGCAACGATCGCGCGCGATCGAGGCCTTCGCGCAAGCCGTCGGGGAGCTGACCTGCGACCTCGCCGATGAGCTCGCCGACGCGCCGCGCGAATCCACCGATGGCATCACCGACCGAGCGTCGACGTCCGGACTGCGGCGGCTCGTTCATCGCGTCGGCAGTCTACCGGAACCGCACGTCGCGGTGCGCCGACGAGCAAACCGGATCTGCGGCGGCGATTCAGGCCGCGTCGCTCGGTTCGGCGTCGCCGAGCGCTCGCTCGATCGCGCCGAGCTCGGCCTCGAGCTCGTGCAGCCGCGCCTGCGCGCGCGTGCGGCGGCCCGCGACGAGCTCCGTGGTCGAAGGCGCATCGTCCACGGTGAGCACCGACTGCGCGCGCTTGAGCACTGCGCTGAGCTGCTCGCCGATCGCCCGGTTCGCGAGCACGAGGTGCTCGTCGAGCGCAGCGACGTGACCGTCGACGACCTTCACGAGCGCATCGCGCAACGCCGAGCTCGCACGATCGAGCGCACCCGGCAGCTCGGCGCGTGCACGCTCTCTCGCGTCGCGCAGCGATCGCTCGCGCAGCACCACGGTCGCGAGCGGTCCCGCGATCGTCATCAGCATGCCCGCGACGACATTGCCGAAGTACATCACCGCGGTGCCGACGAGGCCGATCGCGACGAGCCCGGCCTCGAGCACCACCGACGGCGGATCCAGATAGATCGTGGGTCCGCGGAAGCCCAGCCGCATCGCGGCCGCGAACAGTCGCCGCTGCACCTGCTCGGAGTGCGTGTGAATGGCTTGGCGCGTGAGCTCTTCGAGCTCGCTGTGCAGCCGTTCGCTCTCCTGCCCCGCGAAGCCGAGGAACGCATCGTGCAGCGCGCCCGGCAGGAAGCTCGCGAGCACGCGCTGGCTCGCGGTGCCGATCGCCGCGACGGTGCTGCTCTGCAGGTGCGATCGGAACGCGCCGAGTCGCTCGTCGCTCGCGGCGAGCAAGCGCTCGCGCGCGCTCGACATCTGCGTGCGCACTGCGGTCATGTCGAGCTCGTGCTCGGCCCACTCGGCCTCGAGCGTGCGGATCTCGCGACGCAGCGCCTCTTGCTCGAGCGACAGCGCATGGGCGGCGATCGCCGCGTTGTGACCGAGCAGCGCGGCGTAGCGGCGCAAGCTCGCGCGTGCGCGCAGCGGCAAGATGTCGTGCCGTGCCGCCGCGAGCTCGTCGAGCACCCCACGCAACCGCTTCACCTCGTGGATGCCGTGACGATCGGCCTCGGGCTCGCGCAGAGCCCCGCGGGCCTCGGTCTCGAACACGTCGCGCGGCTCGATCGCGCCGGCCAGCGCAGCGAGCTCGCGATCGAGGTACTTGCGCAACAAGGGGCGATCCTCGGCGGCGACGAGATCGATGCGGTTGATCGCGAGCAGCAATCGCGCGCCGCTGTCGCGCAGACCACCGACCGCGGCCAGTGCATCGCGCAGGAACTGCAGCTCGGCGCGGTTGAGCAGCTGCGTCGCGTCGAGCACGAGGATCAGTGCATCCGCGCTCGGCAGCTCACCGCGGCTGATCGTCGCGCGCCAGTTCGCGATGTCGTTGATGCCGGGCGTGTCGAGCAGCTCGAGCCCGGGCGGCAGCACGCCGGGATCGACCTGCAGCAGCAATCGCTCGGTGGGGGCGTCGTCGCCGGTGCGCGAGCCCTTCGCGCGCGCGACGAAGGTGTCGCGATCGAGCGCTTCGCCGGTGCTGCCGTCGTCGGCGAGCGCCCACGTGCCGGCCGGCTCGCCACTGCGCACGATGACGGTCGCGCCGGTCGTGGGCGTGACGCCCATCGGCAGCACGTCGCGTCCGAGCAACGCATTGATGATGGAGCTCTTGCCCTGCTTGATCTCGCCGAGCACGAGCACGCGGACCACGTTGTGATCGACGCGGCGCACGGTGTCGCGGTGGATCGTGCCGCCCAGCGCATCGAGGCCGAGCTCGCCGGCGATCTCGGAGAGCCGTGTCGCCATGCGATCGAGTTCGGTGTCGTTCACAGCAACCCCAACCTGCGGGTGAGTCGTTGATCGCAGCGCGCCAGCGACCATGCGCCGACCAGCGCGCGCGCGAGCTCTTCGTCTTCGTCGGATGTCGGCGGCTTCGCGGCGGGCGCTTCGTTGCGATACGGATCGCCGCCATCGGGCGCAGCGACCTCGGGTCGCGCCGCATCGACGTCGCCCTCGCCATCGCGCTCGGTCGCGTCGGGATCCACGTCGTCGCCGGGCGGTGCTTCGGCGGCGGCTTCCGCCTCCGGGTTGCGCGGCCGCCTCAAGCTGCGCAGCGAGAACTCCGGCTGCCGCTGCATCAACAAGCGCACGCGCACCATGACCGCCGAGCGATCGAAGTCCTGCAGTGCTTGCTCGCGCAGCGCGATCGCGGGACGCGGAGGCATCCACGGCACGTCGTCGTGCGCGTGGGCGCGCATCGCCGCGAGCGTCGCGTCGAGCTGCGTGCACGCGATGAGCCCCGCGCGATCGGCCGAGAACACGCCGACCTTCGACCACGGCTTGAGCAGCGTGCGCACGAGCCCGAGCCCGCGTTCGTTGCGATACGCCATGAGATGCGACGCGACGATCGGCCCGTGATCGCACTGCAGATCGCCGAGCGCCGCACCGAGCAAGAACGTGCGCTCGTGGGCCGGCAACGCCATCAACCGCTCGGCGTCGATCACGAGCCAGTGGATCGCGCCCTTCGTGGTGCCGAGCGGCGTGACGATCGGCCAGCTCGCCTTGGCGATGCCGCGCACCAGCACGCGCAACGTGGGTAGCGGCGCTCGCAGGAGTCGCACGAGTCGCGCCAGCTCCTCCATGACCGGCAGCGGGGCGCCCCGCGACGGATCCTGCAGGATCGAGCCCGAGAGGTCGGCGACCAGCGCGTTCCATCCGCGATCGACGGAGCGCATGATCGGATCGCCGAGCGTCGACGCGGCCAGCCACGCGGATCGGCGTAGATCGACGCCGTACGCGTAGGCGACGCGCGCGAGACGTTGCTCGTACGCCAACACTTCGCGACGCTCGATGAGCTGGGCGACTTCGGTCGCAGGGTGGACCACGCGCGAAGCATAGCAGCGCGGGCGAGGGGGGCTGACGGGCCGCTCGCGGGCCGAGGGCGCGATCTTCGGCTCCGCGGAGATGCGCGTGAAACCCCCGATCTGGCGGCGATCGCTTGCGATATCGACATAAACCCGCTATCGGTCGCGCGGTGCAGGCAGTGCAGCGTCGCGCCGATCTGCTCGACGTCGAGGTCGAGCGGGCGGTGTGGTCCAGGGGTAGCCGACCGTGGCCCGGCCGCGCGCTGCGCTTCGGCTTCGCGTCGTTGTTCCTCGGGCTCGCGCTCGCGGTGCCGGATCTGACGACGCGGCTGATCTTCGTCGCGACCGGTGTGCTCGCGCTCTTGTTCATCCAACCGCTGATGGACAGTCGGCTCGAAGCGATCGGACGTGCGATCGGCGAGGCGGATCGTCGTCGTGCGAGCAGGTTGCTCGCGAGCCTCGACACGCAACGGCTCGTGGTGCTGTTCGCTTCGCATGGTTGGGTCGCGCTGCAGCGTGGCCGTTTGAATCTCGTGCTCGGCAACGGGCGTGCGGCGGCGAAGTCGTTCTTCGATGCATCGCGGATCCTCGGCGTGCCGGGCTTGCCGGCGCTGGTGAGCGCGCAGGCGCACGCATTGATGATGGCGGGCGATCGCAAAGAGGCGCGGCCGCTGTTGCAGACGCTGGAGAAGGGCGAGCTGCTCAGCCCGCGTGATCGCGTCGATCTCGGGCTCGCGCTGCTCGAGGAGAGCGGGCGCGCCTCGGCAGCGCGAACGCAGCTCGAAGCGGCGCGCGAGCAACTCGGTGGACATCCGCGCGTGTTGGCCGGGCTCGCGCTCGCCTATGCACGCACCGACGACGGCAATGAAGGATTGGCGCTGCTCGAGGCGGCGGAAAAGGCCGACGGCATCGCCGACGACGAGATCGCGACCGAGTTGGTCAAGCGCGCGCGCAAGGCTCTGCGCCCTGTGATGGAGGCGGCGGAGAAGCGTCAACGCAAGGCGCGGGCGGCCGCGGGTCCGAGCGCGGCCGAGCGTGCGGCCGCAGAGCCCGGGAGCGCGAAGGCGTCGAAGAAAGATCGCAAGGATCGTCGCAAGGAGCGTCGGGAGAAGCGGCGCGCTGCGAAGGCGGAGGCGGCCGCGTCGAGCGAGGCTGCGGCGGATTCGTCGGCCGAGGCCGCGATCGCAGCGGCGGACGACGACGACGACGCGGACGACGTGAGCGCGACGGAGACCGGCGAGCAGACGACGTTGCCGGTGGTGCGTGTCGACGAGCGCGCGGACGCGGACGCGGCGAAGCGTCGCGCGGACGCAGAGGCGGCGAAGCGTCGTGCGGACGAGGACGAAGCGAAGCGTCGTGCGGACGAGGCGAAGCGTCGTGCGGAGGCGGACGAAGCGAAGCGTCGCGCCGAGCTCGAGGCCGAAGCCGAGACGCAGCGCGCGGCCGCCGAAGCGGCGAAGCGTCGCGCCGAAGAAGAGGCCGCGCTGCATCGCGCCGCCGCCGAGGCCGAGGCGCAGAAGCAGCTTCGCGCGGCCGAAGCCGAAGCCGAGAAGCTCCGCCTCGCCGCGGAAGCGGAAGTCGCAGCCGCGAAGCGTCGCGCGGACGAAGAAGCCGCGAAGCTTCGTGCAGAAGAAGAAGCCGCGAAGCGGCGTGCCGCTGCAGCTGCGCCCACGCCGACGTTCCTGCCGCCGCCTCTGCCCGAGGCGCCCGCGCCGAAGACCGCCGCGGCGCCGCCGGTCGTGCAAGCGCCGTCGGTGGCTGCGAGCACTACGCCCGCTGCACCGGCGGTCGACGAATCCGGGTGGGACGATCTGCTCGGCGACAACAAGAGCTGACCGAAGTCAGCCGCCCTTGCGCAGCTCGGTGAGCACTTGCTTCGCCAGCGCCTTGAGCGTGTCGAACACGCCGACGCCGGTCGTCGCCACCGCCTCGAACTCCGGCACCTTGGTCGGGTTCAAGACTTCCGCGAGCTCTTCGACCGGCACCACGCTCGGCAAGTCGCGCTTGTTGTACTGCACGACGTAGGGAAGCTTGTCGAGGTCGTAGCCCTGCTCGGTGAGGTTGTCGCGCAGGTTCTCGAGGCTCTCGATGTTGGCCTCCATGCGCTCCATCTGCGAGTCGGCCACGAAGCACACGCCGTCGACACCCTTCAAGATGAGCTTGCGGCTGGCGTCGTAGAACACCTGGCCGGGCACCGTGTAGAGGTGGAAGCGCGTACGGAAGCCACGGATCTCGCCGAGCGACAGCGGCAAGAAGTCGAAGAACAAGGTGCGCTCGGTCTCGGTCGCGAGCGAGATCATCTTGCCCTTCGCGTCGGGCTTGGTCTTGTTGTAGATGTACTGCAAGTTCGTGGTCTTGCCGCACAGACCCGGGCCGTAATAGACCAGCTTGCAGTTGATCTCGCGCGAGCTGTAGTTGATGAAGGACATCGCGGTTCGCCGGCCGAGCCTCAGTCGTTGAAGAGGTTGTCGATGTCGGCGTCGGTGATTTCCGCGAACACGTTCTGCTGGGGCGTCTGAGCCTTCTTCGCCACGTCTTCGAGGACGGCCTCGAGCTCGGTGCTGGCCTTCTTCACGCGCAGTCGCACGAGACCGTGTGTGGTGTTCTTGTCGAACAGCACGACCAGGATCACGCGGCGCCCCACGATGCTGATGTGGACGCTGATGCCCTTGCCTTCGTGGAACTGACCGGTGAACTCGTCTTCTTCGATCAGCTTCGCGATGCCGCCGGTCGCGGCGACGTTGCCGGCGACGAGCGAGCTCAGCGAAGTCGTGTCGAGCTCGGCAGCGGAACCGGAGGCCGCGATGAGCTGCCCGTTCTTGTCCACCACGAGGATCGCGCGCGAGCGCGAGTCCTGCTGCAGGCGATCGGCCACGGATTGGATCCGCCGAACCTCGTCCTCGTACATCACGAGTTGGGGCGTGAGCATTGCGAAAGCGGACTCCTCGGGGGTCGGGACGCCGAGCGAACCTAGCAAACTCGTTTCGGCAAGTCCACGCCGGAAAACCCGGCAGAGCGGCCTATCCCGGCGCTTCGGCCCGTGGAGGGAACCTCAGAGACTGCGGCGGTCTTCGAGCGCACGATGCAAGGTGGTCACGTCGGCGTACTCGAGCTCGCCACCGACGGCAACGCCCGACGCGATCCGCGTGACCTTGACGCCGAGCGGCGCGATCAGCCGCGACAAGTACAACGCCGTCGCATCGCCTTCGACGTTGGGGCTCGTGGCCACGATGATCTCGGCGACCGCGGGGTCCGGGGGCACCGGCGTCTGGAGTCGACGCAAGAGCGCGTCCACGCGCAGGTCCGCCGGGCCGACGCCACCGAGCGGGTCGAGCACGCCGTGCAGCACGTGGTAGAGCCCACGGTACACGCCGCTGCGCTCGATGGCCATCCGATCTTGTGGCTGAGCGACGACGCAGATCGTCGTGTGATCTCGGCGCGCATCTTCGCAGCGCGAGCACAGCTCGGTGGGCGTGAGGTCGCAGCACTTGCCACACAGCTTCAGCGTCTCGTGCACCGAGCCGACCGCTTCGGCGAGCGCGCGCACGTAGTCCGCATCCGCGCGCACGAGCGAGAGTGCGAGTCGCATCGCCGACTTCTCGCCGATGCCCGGCAGTCGCGCGAGCAGAGCAGCGAGTCGCTGCAGTGGATCGGCCGGCGTGCTCACAGCCCGGGGATCGTACCGGGCGGAATCATGCCCGGCGGGATCATCGACGACATGCGCGACTGCGCCAGCTCGCGCGCGCGTTCGAGCGCGTTGTTGACCGCGGCGACGAGCAGATCCTGGACCATGTCGCGATCCTCTTGCAGCGCCGACGGATCGATCTCGATCCCGACGATGCGCTGACTGCCCGTCGCCTTCACCTTCACCATGCCTGCGCCGGAGCTGCCTTCGACGATCTGCTCGTCGAGTGCGCGCTGCAGGTGCGCCATGGTCTCCTGCATCTGCTGGGCCTGGCGCATGAGCTCGGCGAGATCGATCTCGGGCATGGTCGGCGCAGCATACCCGCTCGCGGGGCCGGCCGCCGGCCGATCAAGGATCTCGCAGCGGGCGCGTCGCAGCGATGCGCGCATCGAAGTCGCGCACGAGCGCCGCGATCGCCGGATGCGCCTGCGCCTCGGCCTCGACCGCGGCGCGCAGCTCCTCGCGTCGCTTGCGATCGACGAGCTCGATGCTCGGGCACTCGGGCAGGCTGGGCTCGCCGTCGATCAGCTCGATCGACAGCGGTGCGCCGCGGATCGCGAGCGCGCTGGCTTCGATGCGCGCGCGCAGATCGCTGCTCGGCAACAGCTCTTGGTGCGCGAAGTTGTGGCGCGATGCGGCGATGCGCACGCCGGCATCGGTGAGCTCGACGAGACCGACCGCGCGCAGCACTGCGGATGCGTACTCGTCGAGCTCGCGGATGCGTGCGACGAGATGCTCCCATGCACCGAACGGATCGTCGGCGATCGCCGGCGGCTCGGGGAGCGATGGTTTGATCGGCGCGGGCGCGCTGGCACCGTTGGGCGGACGCGCCGCGCCGTTGGTCGGACGCGGCGCACCGTTGCTCGGGCGCGCTGCGCCGTTGCTCGGCGTTGCCGCGGGACGCGGTGCTTCGCTCGGTGCGGCGGTGCGCAGCGATCCATCCTGCTTCGCCTGGGTGAGGTAGCGAGCGAACTCGCTGCCGCTGATCGATGGATCGTCGGCGACGGGCGGTGCAGGAGGCGGCGGTGCGGCCGGCTCCACTGCGATCGGCGCAGGCTCGGGCGGCGGAACGAACGCGGGCGCGGCCTCGACC
>DASZPU010000014.1:0-6657 GCA_035550195.1 Nannocystaceae bacterium | reverse complement strand
GTCGCCCGAGCTCTCGCCCGCCGCTCCGCTCGTGCCGTCGTCGGCGACACCGGTGCTGTCGCCTTCGCACATGCAGTGGCCCCACATCCCGTCCTCGCAGAACTGGATGCCGGTGCCGGGCGCGTCGGGACACATGCACTCCTGCGCGTCCTCGCCGTCGCAGTCGAAGCCCTCGTCGCCGCCCTCGCCTTCCTCTTCCTCGACGACCGGCCCGCTCTCTTCGGTGGTGTCGATCGGATCGACGTCGAGCGTCTCCGCGGAGCCCTCCTGACCGCCGCCGCTGACCGGACCGGTCTGCCAACCGGGACCTTCACGCGCACCGGTGGGCGAGCCACAGGCCGTCGCGAGAACCAACGCTGCGCCCACCCTCCGCATGCAGGTCCATGCGAGGAGTCGCGCGCGCGTGGGTCGAGGTTCCCGACTAGCGCTGCACGATGTCGACCGGCCCACCCGCATCTACGTAGATCGAGATCGCCCCGGTTCCGGTGCGTCGCTGCAGCCGACCTTCGGCGAGCGCGACGATCGCGTCGGTGCGCACCTGGATCTGCCCCTGCGCCTTCACGTCGAGGTCGAGGTCGGCTGCGCTCGCGAGCTCGATCCGCACGCCGCCGTTGCCGGTCGTGATGTCGACGCGTCGCGGATCGCCGAGCTGCACGACGGTGACCGCACCGCGATCGACGTGCACGTCGACGTCGCCGCGGCTCGCGATCTCCACCTCGCCGTCGTCCACGAGCACCGCCACACCCGCGTCGCCGCCATCGATGGTCACGTCGCCGATCTCGGTGCGCACGCTGATCGCTGCGCGCGAGCCCAGCACCTCGACGTCGCCGCGATCGGTGACGAGCTCGAGATCGCGATCGGAGGGCAGCTCGATCGCCTCGAGCTCGAGCTCGACGAGCCCGCGCACGACCAGCGGGATGTCGGCGCGCAACTGCGCGAGCTCGCCGTCGCGCTCGAACACCAACGCGGGCTGCTCCGCGTGCTTCTTCGCGTCGGCCTCGCTGCCGCCGGTCGCGAGCACGCGACCGCGCCAGCGCAGCTGCTCGGGGCAGCCCTGCAACACCTCGGGATCGCAGGTGACGACCGACAGCGGCGTGCTCGGCAGCTCGATGTGCACGGTCTGCACGCCGCGGAGGTCGTGCGCGCCGTCGATCGCCGCTTCGCCGCGCCAACCGAACACGCACGCGCTCGTGACGAGCAGCGCTGCGAGCATGCGACGCATCAGAAGTACACCTCCGGTCCCGCAACGAGCTCCAAGGTCGGGGCCCAGCGGGGGATCGCCCGGTCGTGGCCGTAGTAGCGGGTCGCCAGCGGCACCGACAAGCGCGGTGCGATGTCGAGCGAGAGTCGATCGAGCACGAAGATGCGCGCTTCGATCTGGCCGTAGACCGTGGCGCCGAAGCGACCGCGCTCGCGCTCGGCCGGCGCGTCGCCGATCGGCGGCAGCGTCGAGCGTGCGCGCGTGCCTTGCAGGATCGCACCGCCCGCGAGCACCAGCCAGACGCGATCGCGCTCGAGCACGCGGCCGGCCACGCGCGCGCCGACCTGCAGCGTGACCGGTCGGCCGCTGCCGCCGGTGTGCACGGTGAGATCGGCGAGGCCGAGCCACAGTCGCGGGATCACCTGGCCGAGCACGGCGAGCGAGAAGTCGTCGTAGCGCGCGATCGCAGGCTCGCCGGGGCGCATGCCGACCGCGCTCGCGCGTTGCAGCGATACCGCCACCGCGTGCTGCGTGCGACCGCGGACGCGCTTGCCGGTGGCCTGAACCCATGCGTCGGCGATCTGCCCCAGCCACAGGAGCGCGAGCGCATCGGTGGCGAGCACGAAGCCGCCGGTGCGCAGCACTTCGCGCGACGCGGAGCGCTTGGGATCGCCGAGCGTCGTGCCTTCGCGCGGATCACCGCCGATGCCGGTCGCGATCGCGGCGAAGGTGAGCGCGGCTGCGCCTGCGAAGATGCCGAAGCCCGCGCCGGGGCGGCCGGCGATCGCGTGACCGCTGCCAGGCAGGAACGTCGCGGCCAACGGCGCGCCCCAGCGGCGGTGCTTGCTGCGATCCTTGCGGGGCTTCTTCGCGGGCTCGTCGGGCGGCGCCGAGCCGGCGCGCGTGGTGTCGCGGGGTGCGGGGACGCCACCGGCATCGTCGCTCGGCGCTGCGGCGCGCGTCGGTTCCGCGGCGGTGCCGACCGCGAGCACACCGTCGTCGCCGACCGTCACGTCGCGCGCGCTGCCGTCGCTCGCGACCACGCGATAGCGACCCGGCGGCACCGTCAACGTGGTGCGCTCGCCTTTGCGCTCGACGATCTCCGCGACCGGTTGGCCCTGCGCATCGACGACCTGCGAGGTGCGCGGTGGATCGGCGGCCGCGACGGGGCGAGCCAGCGCGCACGACAGCGCTGCGCCCACGACGAGGCTCGATGCACGCACGTCTGCCTTATATCGACCGCAGCGGTCCGCGAGCAAGCGATCAACCGATGGACAGCGCGGCGTGCACGGGTGCAGCGCCCTTGGCCCACGCGTGGCTCATGTGCTCGCTGCGGTGCGCGACGCCGATGCGGCCCTGCGCGTCGAGCACGATGAGGCCGCAGGTGAGCTCGGGCCCGAGCGACACGGCGTCGTCGCAGGCGGCCCGCGCCGCGGCCTCGGGGTCCATGCCCGCGGCGACGCGCGCCATCGCGGCATGACATGCGGCGGTGCGGAGGATCGCCTCGCCGGTGCCCGTCGCACACGCAGCGCCGAGCCCCGTCTGCGCCCAGTAGCCCGCGCCCGGCACCGGCGAGTCGCCGACGCGACCGGGGTGCTTGAGCAGCGTGCCACCGGTCGAGCACGCCGACGCGAGCTCACCGTTCTCATCGATCGCGATCGCACCGACGGTGTCGGCCTGACCGTCGGCACGTTGTCGACCGGCGCGCGCCGCTTCCCAGCGCGCCTGCGCCTTCGCGGTCCACACCGCGTCGCGACCGAAATTGCCGACGCCGTGCGCCTTCGCGAAGCGCACCGCGCCTGCGCCGGACAGCAAGCAATGCGGCGAGTGCTCGAGCACCGCGTGCGCGACGGTGATCGCATCGCCGAGCTCGGGCACCGCCGCGATCGCACCGACGCCGCGATCGCGGCCGCGCATGATCCCCGCGTCGACCTCGACGATGCCATCGAAGTTGAAGCACGCGCCGCGCCCCGCGTTGAAGTTGGGCTCGTCCTCGAGCACGCGCACCGCGGCGATGACGGCCGCGATCGCATCGCCGCCGGCGAGGAGCACGGCACGCCCTGCTTCCGCGGCCGCGCGCACGCCGGCCTGCGCCGCTTCCACGTGCTCGGGCGCGACGCGCCCGGCTCCGCCGTGCACCACGATCACCGGATCCATCGCGCACCTCCGTAGGGTCGTCGTGGCGGCGCGATGCCGGCTGCACGCGCGGCGAGGCGCTCCGCGGCGAGCATGCGCTGGGCCGCGACCGGCTCGTCGTGATCGTGACCTGCGAGGTGTGCGAGGCCGTGCACGAGCAGCTGTGCGGCCTCGTCGGCCCACGCCCGCGGCCCGCCGAAGGCCTGCCGCTGCACCTGCTGCCAGTCGATCGCGATGTCTCCTGCGCTCGCATCGAAGAGGTCGTCGATCGCGGGAAACGACAGCACGTCGGTCACGTGCGCGTCGCCGAGATGATCGCCGCACAGCTCGGTGATGACGGCGTCGTCGACGATGCGCAGCCCGAGCCCGGCGATCTCGTTCGCCGAGAAGCCCAGTCGATGGGCCGCGCGTCTCGCCACGCGTGCGAGCAGTCGTCGCGTATCACCGTCGACGCTCGCACGCACGGCGCGATCGACTCGCACTGCGACGCTCATGTGCGCGGTGCTCCGATCGACTCGTGGATCTTCGCGCCGATGAACAGGTCGAGCACCTCGTGATCGACCTTCCCCACGGTGGCCTCGCCGCGCAGGATCTCGAGCGCCTGCGGAATCGGCACCGCGCGCTTGTACGGCCGATCCGAAGCGGTGAGCGCGTCGAAGATGTCGGACACCGTCATCATGCGCGCCTGCAATGGAATCCCGGCGGCGGCCACGTGCGAAGGATAGCCGCTGCCGTCGAGGTACTCGTGGTGCTTGCCGGCGATGTCGGGCACGCCCTGCAAGTGCCGCCCCCACGGGATCTGCACGAGGAAGTTGTAGGTGTGCGTGACGTGCTGCTGGATCTCGTCGCGCTCGGAGGGCGTGAGGCTGCCACGGCGCACCCCCAGCGCGAGCAGCTCGCCGCGTCCGATCGGATGCACGAGCTCGCCGCTGGTGTTCGCGAACGCGAGCTCCGCGAGCCCGGGCAGCTGCGAGCTCACCGCTTGCGGCAAGATGCTGGGCTCGTTCGCGGTGGTGACCGCAGCGATCGCCGCGTCGAGCCTCGCGAGCTGCTCGGCATGCGCGGCGAGCAGATCGGCGTCGTCGGCGAGTCCCTGCTTCGCGCGCGCGAGCTGCTGCTCCAACAGCCGCAGCTTCAGCACCGTGCGCATGTGATCGAAGCGCGACACCACCAGATCGAGCTGGTGCGGATACAGCTTCTTCGCCTTCACCAGCACTTCCTCGCGCACGCCGACCTTGCCGAAGTCGTGCAAGAGACCGGCGTACTGGATCTCGCGCAGCTGCTCGCGCGAGTACGCGATGTCGCGGTACGGCCCGCTGTCGGCGCGATCGGCCGCGCTCGCGAGCGCGACGGTGAGATCGGCGACGCGCTGACTGTGCCCGCTCGTGGTCGGATCGCGCTGCTCGATCGCCAGCACGCTCGCGCGCACGAAGCCCTCGAAGAGCGCCTGGATCTCGGCGTACAGCCGCGCGTTGTCCAGCGCGACCGCGCCCTGGGCCGCGAGCGCCGAGCACAGCTTCTCGTCCTCTTCGGTGAACGGCTCGACCCGCATCGCGAAGTCTTGGATGGTCTCGAGCTTGCCCTTGTCGCGGCGCGCGTTGATGAGCTGGATGACGCCGACGACGCGACCGTCGGGCGTGATCATCGGGGTCGTGATCATCGAGCGCGTCTGGTAGCCGAAGCGCTTGTCGAAGCTGCGATCGTGCGACCACGGCGGCATCGTGGCGTGGGGATCGGCGTCGGCGTAGAGATCGTCGACGCGTACGCACGTGCCGCGCAAGACCGCACTGCCGACGATCGACTGCGGGTTCACCGGGATCGAGAACTCGGAGAGATCGGCCTGCACCGACTCGTTGTGCGCGACCTTGAAGACCAGGCGCTCGCGATCACCTTCGACGAGATAGATCGAGCCGGCATCGGCGTTGGTGAGCTCGCGCGCGTGCTCGAGGATCAGCGCGAGCACGCGATCGGCCTCGCGCTCGCCGGCCAGCGCGGTGCCGATCTCGAGCAGGCGATCGGCCATGTTGGCGCGGTCGTACGCGGTGGCCGAGCGCAGCGACTCGCCGACGACGCGCTCGACCATCAGCGTGGTCGCGGGCAACGGCAACACCACCACCCGCGGCGTACGCAGGCGTGCGAGCGCTTCGCCGAGCAGCTCCGCGGGCGCGACCGCGATGAGCACGTCGTAGTGCTCGGGCGGCCACGCGGTCTGGGCATCGAGCAGCACGACGTGTGCGCGCTTCTTCGTGATCGACACCGTGCCGTCGGCGGCGACGTCGATGCGTCCCCACGTGCGACCGCGCGCCAGCACGTGCGCACGCACGCGCGCGAAGTCGTCGAGGGTACCGCTCACGCCCGCGAGTATAGCGGCGGGCTATGCGGGCGCGCGGGTCGGTACACGCAGTCGTGCACAGTGCTGGCCGCCGTGCACACGCGAGCCCAACGCGGCGCCCGGCGGTGGCGCGAGCGCCCCGTCGAGCCACGCGTGGCCGGCTGCGGGCGCGCGCGGATCGGGGCGCACCTCGACCACGATCTCCATCTCGTCGCCGAGCTCTTCGATCGGGTCGAGCCACGCGCGCAAGGTGACGGTGGTGTCGGGCGCGGGGCCGAGCGCGGCCGCGTCTTCGACGAGCCGTAGCAGCAGCTGCAACAAGGTCGAGGGATCGATCGCTGCGACGAGGCCGGGCTTCGCCTGCACCGACAGCAGCACCGGCGGATCGGAGCGCGTGAGCACGGTGAGCTCGAGCTGATGCAGCAGCGCGTCGACATCGGTCGCCGGTGGCGCGTCCGGGCGCTTGGGCACGCGCGCGCGCACGCGGCTCGGCTTGGGCTCGGTCGTGCTCGCGATCGGCTCGGGGGGCGGCTCGACGGGCGCGATCTCGATCGGATCGACGCGCGGCACGATCGCGAGCGGACGATCGTTCGCGGACGGCTGCAGCGTGGTCACGAGCTGACAGAGCTTCTTGGTGGCTTGATCGAGCGCGCCCATCACCTCGCGCACGCGGCTCTCGTCGGGCTCGTTCCACGGCGCGAGCGGACCGTTGAGCATCTGCACCGCGAGCCGCACGGCCGATGCGGCATCGCGCAGATCGAGCCACGCGGCCGGACCGGGGACACCGGCTTCGGCCGGCAACGCCTTCGCGAGCACCACGTCCACTTCGTACGGTCGCCCCGGGCGCGCGGCCAGCGATGCTCGCGGGCCGACCGCAGCGAAGCGTGTCCCGGTCTCGGACGCTTCACTTGCGACGACGGCGGCCGCGCTTGCGGTGCTGGCCGGTGCGCCCCGACGAGCCGTCGTCGGCGAACGGCGGAGGCAAGAG
>DASZPU010000013.1:0-20865 GCA_035550195.1 Nannocystaceae bacterium | reverse complement strand
ACGACACCGGTGCGCTCTTCCAGATCGAAGAGCCCACGCACGCGCGCGCGAAGCCGCGGGCACCGGGGCTCGGCATCGGCATCGATCTCGGGACCACGCACAGCCTCGTCGCGATCGCGCCGGACGGCGTGGCCCCGCGCGTGCTCGCGGATCCGGAGGGCAGGGTGTTGCTGCCGTCGGTGGTCGATTTCACGGCCGAGCCGCCGCGCGTCGGCGCAGCGGCGCGCGCCCGCGAGCTCGAGCACCCCGATCGCGTGATCTCGAGCGTGAAGCGCTTCATGGGCCGCGGTCGTGCGGACATCGGCTTCGCGCATCCGTATCGCCTCGCCGACGACGAGCTCGTGCGCTTCGAGGTCGGACGCGGGCGCCCCGTCACCGCGGTCGAGGTCTCCGCGCAGATCCTCGCGGTGTTGCGCGCGCGCGCCGAGGCCGAGCTGGGTGCTCCGATCGACGGCGCGGTGATCACCGTGCCGGCGTACTTCGACGACGCGCAGCGTCAGGCCACCAAGGACGCCGGGCGCATCGCCGGGCTCGAGGTCTATCGGTTGCTCGCGGAGCCCACCGCGGCCGCGCTCGCCTACGGGCTCGATCGCGGCGACAAGGGGTTGTTCGCGATCTTCGATCTCGGCGGTGGCACGTTCGACGTCAGCATCCTGCGCCTGCACGAAGGTGTATTCCAGGTGCTCGCGACCGGCGGCGACTCTGCGCTGGGCGGTGACGACTTCGATCGCGCGCTCGCCGAGCACCTGCTCGCGCAGACGAAGGCGGATCGCGGCGACGCGCACGTGCGCGCCGAAGCACTGCATGCGGCACGCCGCGCGAAGGAAGCCCTGTCGCAGCGCGATGCGGTGGAGGTCGAGCTCGCGCGCGCCGGCCTGTCGCGGTTCGTGCTCGAACGCGCCGCGGCCGAGGCGGTGATGGATCCGATCGCTCGCCGCACGCTGGCCCCGTGCCGTCGCGCGCTGGCGGATGCGGGCGTGCGCGCCGACGAGCTCGACGGCGTCGTGCTGGTCGGCGGCTCCACGCGTGTGCCGTTGGTGCGCCGCATCGTCGCGCAGCTCTTCAAGCGCGAGCCGCTCGCCGACATCGATCCGGATCTGGTGGTGGCCTATGGTGCCGCGATCCAAGCCGACGTGCTCTCGGGCAGCGCGCGCGAAGGCGTCACGCTGCTCGACGTCGTGCCGCTCTCGCTCGGGCTCGAGACGATGGGCGGCATCGTCGAGAAGATCATCCCGCGCAACGCCACGATCCCGATCGCCGCCCGTCAGGTGTTCACCAACTACAGCGAGCAACAGACCGGCATGGTCGTGCACGTCGTGCAGGGTGAACGCGAGCTCGCGACCGACTGCAAGAGCCTCGCGCGCTTCGAGCTGAAGGGCATCCCGCGCCTGCCACCGTCGATGGCGCGCATCGAGATCACCTTCCAGCTCGACGCCGATGCGCTGCTCACCGTCACCGCGCGCGAGCTGATGACCGGCGTGAAGCAGTCGGTCGAGGTCAAGCCCACGCATGGTCTGTCCGAGGCCGAGGTCGATGCGCTGGTGATCGAGAGCCTCGATCACGCCGACGCCGACTTCGAGGCGCGCAATCTCGCAGAAGCGCGCGTGGAGCTCGGTCGCGTCGTGCTCGCGGTCCGCACGGCACTCACCGACGTCGGCGACGTACCGGGCCTGCTCGCGACCGACGAGCGCACCGCGATCGAGGCCGCGCTCGAGCAAGCCGAGCGCGCGATGGCGAATCCGAGCGGTCAGAGCGCGAAGATGGTCACCGCGGTGCGCGAGCGGCTCGAGGCCCAGAGCGAACCTTTTGCGCGCCGCCGCATGGAGCGGGCGCTGCAGGCCGGGATGGAGGGCAAGAGCCTCGCCGAGATCGAGCGCACGCTCGCCGACGAAGCCGAGCTCGATCGCCGCCGCGGCAGCCACGGCGCGGAGCTGACGGAGACGGAGTAATGCCGAAGATCACCTTCACCGATCCCGAGGGCACGCGCACGGTCGTCGAGGTACCGGCCGGCTCCGAGGATCTGCTCGAAATCGCCGAGGAGCACGGCGTGAAGATGGGCAGCGCATGCGGTGGCGTGTGTGCGTGCTCGTCGTGCCACTGCTACATCCGCAAAGGCGGCGACAGCCTCGAAGAGATGACCGACAAGGAAGAGGATCGGCTCGACATGGGCTTCGACGTCCGCCCGTACAGTCGGCTCGGGTGTCAGTGCATCGTCCAGGACGAGGATCTCGAGGTCGAGATCACGCAGGAGTCTTTGGAGGTTTGGTACAACGAGCATCCGCAAGCGCGACGGCCCGCGGGCCAAGCGCGCCCGTGAACGCGAACGTGCCCGCGCGCGCGGCCGATGTGTCATGATGCGGTCGTGCGAATCGCCCACCGCTCACGGCTGCGAATAGCCGGCGGCGACCTCGAAGATCTCGCCCTACTGCACGCAGAGTGGGCACTGGGCGTCGAACGCTTCGCCGAGCTCCGCGACGCTCGCATCACCGCAGGCATGCCCGCGAAGCTGCAGCCCGACGACATCGCGGGCGTGTTCCTGAAGATCGCGATTCCCGAGCCCGGCGCGATCCTCCGCACCAGCGTCGTGCGACTCGCCGACGAAGGCGATGCGATCCGCGTCGAGCACATGGTGGTGCGCGACGGCGGCAGCTATCGCCTGAATCCTTCCGCGGATGCACCCGAGGTCGTGCTGCGACTGCTCGCCGACGAGCGCGCGGATGCTGCGGAGCTCGGCGGCCCCAATCCGGTGCGTGTCAACGAGGACGAGGTCGCGCGGCTCGTCGCGCACGCATGCTCGCCCGCGCGGCGCGAGCCTCTCGTGCTCATCTCGGTCGACAACGCGACGCGCGGACCGATCGTCGACGGGGCCGAGCTCGCACGTCGACTCGCGGGCATGTGCCCGGTGTACCTGCTCGATGCCGTGCGCACGTCGCATCGGCTGCGCGAGGAGCTGCTCGACGCCGGCTTCAGCGAGAAGTTCGGCTGCTACAACGGCGGCGTTCGCATCCTGTGGCCGGGCATCGTACCGGGCGACGATCCCTACGGGCACACGCTGCTCTTGCCGGTGCGCTTGAACGGATTGCCGGAGCGCTCGCGCACCGAGCAAGTCGCGGGCACGTTCTGCGAGATGATGACGGAGGACGAGGATCCGCGCGCATGGATGCGCGAGCCGGAGCAGGCCGCACCGACGCCGGCTCGTCCGCCGCGTGCACCGAGCCCGCCGCCCGCACGACCCGCGCCGGCGCCGAATCGCACTCCGACGAAAGCTCCGGTTGCACGCGTCACCGCACCGAAGCGCGTCGACAAAGTCGAAGCGGCCGCGGCCGAGAGCACCGCGCCGCCGGTCGCCGCACGCGAGCAAGCACCCGAAGCGGCGAGCGCCGAAGCAGCGCCGGTCGAGCTGCACATCGTCGAGCCTGCGCCGACCACCGACGGCGAGGTCGCGGTGGTCGAAGCGCGATCGGCCGACGAGCCCGCGGTCGCGAACGAGCCGGTCGCACCGCCGCGGGCCGAAGCGCGCCCCTCGTCGTCACCGAAGAACACGTGGACCACGCTCGCCGGCGACATCACGGCCGCGCTCGAGCTCGCGGCCGAGCTCGAGCGGGATCTCGAGGCCACGCGCAACGAGCTCGTCGCTGCGAAGCAAGCGTTGCGGCGCGCGGAGCAACAGCGCGACGAGCTCGCCGAAGGCGCGACGCAGCTCGAAGATGCGTCCGACGCGGTCGAGCTCGCGAAGTCGTTGTTCGGCGACAAGCTGGTGTTCCTGAACAGCGCGCACGCGTCCGCGCTCGACTCGGTGTATCGCGACGCCGAGAAGGTGTTCCGCGTGCTCGTCGTGCTCGCGATGTTCGGGCACCACGACGGCACGTTCGCCGAGACGCTCATCAAGGCGCTCGGTCACAGCGCGGAGTGGAAGCCGAAGGACAGCCCTTCCACCATCGCGAAGTTCGGTGCGCAGCGCACGTGGACGAGCACCGACGGCCAACGCAAGCTGTTCGCGCGCCATGTGACGCTGGGCGGCTCGGTGAACCCCCAGCGCTGCTTGCAGATCTACTACGACGTGCTGCCCGACGGCCGCGTGGAGATCGCGTGGGTCGGCGAGCATCGGCCCACCGTCGGCAAGGACACCTGAGCTACTCGCCGGGCGGCGGCGCTGCGCCGAGCGTCGGCCACTCGCGGCCCGACCACGGATCATGCAGCGTCGTCGCGTCGCGGTAGACGCGAGCGGTGCGGAGCAGCGACAAGAGTGCGCGACCGAGCGGCATCGACTGGTACGCGTGGGGCCAACGCGCGAGCAACACCTCGCGCACGCGCCACGCGTGGCGGCTGCTCATGCCGGGCAACAGGTGGTGCTCGACATGCAGGCCGAAGCTCAGCGTGAGGAACGCGTACCAACGCGGCGTGGTGACCGTGAGCGAGTTGAGCAGCGGATCGTTGCCGTGGGTCAGCGGGCTCAGGCTGTGATTCGTGAGGATGTACGACATCACGATCACGTTCGCGACGACCAGCGGCAGGCCGTACGCGAAGAGGAAGCCGAGCGGCCCCAGCCAGATCGCGATCGCGATCCAGATCGCGATGCCGAGCGACGTCTGAGCGATCGCTTCGAGGTGATGTGCGCGGGACAGACCGACCGTCTTGCGCGCGGCGACGAGGATGTGGGCGCTCTGCACGGTGAAGCCGAACAGCAGCGACAAGAGCCCGAGCGGGTTGCGCCGCCCGAGCGAGAACCAGTCCGTGACGACGCGGAGACCGCGACTCTTGCGGTACTCGGCGAGCGTGGGAAACGCGTCGGGATCGACGCCCGAGCGCATCGTGTGCTTGTGGTGCGTGCGGTTGTGCCAGGCGACCCACAGCCGCGGCGACACCACGAACGGCAGGAAGCAGATCCAGCCGGTCACCTGGATCGCGGTGCGGCCGCGCAACACCGCGCCGTGCAGGATCTCGTGACCGAGCATGGCCAGCGCGGCGAACGACAGGCCGATGATCGGTGCGAGCAGGAGGGGCAGCCACCAGCCGCCGATGCCCTCGCTGATCACGAAGGTCGCGCCGACCACCACCGCGAGGTGCACGGGCAGCCACGCGACGCGCGAGCGGGCCAAGGCGAACACCTCCGGCGGCAGCGCCGAACGAATCTCACGAGCGTAGTCGGTCAGGTGCGCACCCGCGTAGCCAAGCGATTGCAGACTAGCGCGGAAGCGATGCAATCAACCTCCGTCTCGACGACCACGGCCGTTGCGTACCTCACGACGGAAGCGGCCGCTGCGACGCAATGGTGACGATCGACGACCGCGTCGTCGTGCTGAGGCCGCCAGCGCATCCCGAGCCCGACGTGGCTTTGCCACGGCGGACAGCGAGCACGACTGCGCGCGCCAGGAAGAGCGCCGGAGGGCGCGACCAAAACTAGCCCGGCGGAGGCGGGTAGCAGCAGCCGAGGTAGCAGAAGAAGTCGGTCGGGCAGTCTTCGGGATGGTCGGCGTCGCAGGGCTGCAGATCCATCGGACACATGTTGTCGCCGCAGCCTTCGGGCGGCTCGGTCTCGCCGAAGCAGATCTGGCACTCCTCGGGCACGCACGGTGTGCCGCAGTCGTCGATCTGCGACGTGCAGCTCTCGCACGCGTCGAGATTGTCGAGCGCGCAGTCGGGGCCCGAGTTGAGGAAGATGTCGGTGCACATGCCGGCGTCGTCGCAGACGGTGCAGCAGCCGAAGCAGTCGCAGCCGGGCGGCACGAACTGCTCGCAGAACATGATGCAGTCCTCGCTCTGGTGCGGCGGTTGGTTGTTGCAGTTCTGCCCGCCGGTGTACTCGCAGTTGATGTTCGCGCCGGGGTTCTCGGGATCGCACTTCAGATTCCACAGACAGCCGTCGTCACCCTGGCCGCTGTTGCCGTCGAAGAAGCAATCCTGTTTGCAGTCCATGTTGTCGCCGGGGATCCCGGTCTGGAACGTCTCCTCGTCGTCGTCGCACGGCCCGGTGCACTCGGGATCCTGCAGGTCGACCTGGCCGTCCATGTCGTTGTCCATGCCGTCGCCGCACGCGTAGATCGCCCCGCCACAGTCGACCGGGTTGTTCGGATCGTTCGCGGTGGGATCGGTGGTCGAGCCGTCGGGATCCGTGCCGCTCGAGTCCGCCGAGCTGCTGCTGGTGGACGCGCTGGTGTCGTCCATCGTGCTCGACGACATCGAGTCGGAGCTCATCGTGGTGGCGGTCGCCGACGTCGTCGCAGTCGTCGTCGCGCTCGCACCGGTCAAGGTGATGCCGCCGCTGCCCGACGTGGTGTCGTCACCGGTGCCTTCCGCAGGCGTGGGACAACCCGCGACCGACAACGAACCGAGCGCGACCAACCAATGAAACGCGTTCGCCCGCATCGTCCATCAGCATACGACCGTCACAGGCCTGCCGCCAGCGCGGCGGCGCCGACCGCCGCGCGCGTGACCCCGACTGCGAAGTCTTGGTCGAGATCGGCAATCTCGTCCGGACCATTCGTGCAGTGATAGTGATCGTTACGGAGCTCTCCGGTGTCGGACACCATCATCGCCGGGAACCCTTGCTCCCAGAACGCCGCGTGATCGGAGCGACGCAGGTCGGCGAACACGTCCGCGTTCTCGGTGCCTGCGGGCAAGTCGATCACGACCGAACGCAGCCCGACGCGCTCGCCTTGTGCGGCGAAGTCGGTCGCCGTCGCGAGCGCACTCTGGTTGGGCACGACCGCGATGAAGTCGCCGCGGAACATGTCGGCCTCGACGTCGGCGTACTGCTCCGGGAACGCGATGTCGAGCCCCGCCGGCACCATCTGGCTGTCGGGCTCCTCGGTGTAGAAACCGATCATGTCGAAGTTGATGTAGGTGGCGATGTCGAGTCCATCCGCGGCGGCCGACGTCGCGAATGCACGCGAGCCCACCAGCCCGTCTTCTTCTTCGTCCCAACACGCGATGACGACGCTGCGCTGCAGCTCGGCCATCGCGAGCATGCGCGCGACCTCGAGGGTGGCCGCGACGCCGGTGGCGTTGTCGTCGGCGCCGTTGCAATCGGGCAGATGGTCGTAGTGCGCGCCGACCATCACGATCTCGTCGGGCAGGCTCGCGCCTTCTCTGCGGCCGAGCACGTCGATGCCGGTGCCGTAGTCGAAGAGCTGCACGGTGTAGCCGAGCTCGGTGAGCCGATCGGCGCACAGATCCTGCACTTCCTGCCAGTGCGCCGACGCCGGGTTGCGCACGCCGGTGACGAACTCGAGATCGTCGGCGTAGCGCTCGGCCTCGACGCAATCGGCGAGCGCTTCGGCGGAGTCGTTGCACGCATTGCCGTCGCCGGTGGTGTCGACGTTGCTCGTGCTCGTGTCGCTGGTGGCGGCGGTGCTCGTCGTGGTGCCGCTCGACGTGGCGCCGCCTTCGTGCTCCGCCGCGCTGCTGGTGTCGGCCGCAGTGCCGTGCTCGCCGTCGGCCTTGCACGACGTGAGCGCGAGCAGGACGAGCACGCAGGCGCGGCGTGTCGTCATCGCCCGCGGAACTCCGGCGTGCGCTTCTCGAGGTACGCGGCGATGCCTTCGCCGGCGTCGTCGCCTTCGAACAACCGCTGCTGCAGCTCGCGCTCGAGCGCGAGGCCTTCGTGGATGCCGATCTCCGCGCCGCTCTGGCAGGCGCGCTTGATGAACCCGACCGCACGCGACGGAGCGCGCGGCGGTACGAAGCCCCGGACCCACTCGATCACGTGGGCATGGAACGCGGTGGCATCGCCGTCGTCCCACACCTGATCGATGATGCCGAGCTCCTGCGCGCGCTCGAAGTCGAAGGTGTCGCCGCTGGCCATGAGCTGGATCGCGCGGCTCTTGCCGACGACGCGCACGAGTCGTTGGGTACCACCGGTGCCGGGCAGCACCCCGAGCTTCACCTCCGGCAGACCACACTTGCCCGCGCCGCGCCGCGCGACGCGGAGGTCGGCCGCGAGCGCGATCTCGAGGCCACCGCCGACGCAGTGACCGCTGATCGCCGCGATCACGAGCTTCGGCGTCTGCTCGAGCCGCAACAACGTCTCGTTCGCGTGCAGGCAGAAGTTGTACTTGAAGTACGGGTCGGCGCCCTTGAGCATCGCGATGTCGGCTCCGGCGCAGAAGAACTTCTCGCCGGCGCCACGGATGACGATCGCGTGCACGTTCGCGTCGAAGCGCGCGCGCAGGATCGCGGCGTCGAGCGCCTGCATCATCTCGTAGGAGTAGGTGTTGGCCGGCGGCGCGTTGAGCGTGAGCCGGGCGATGCCTTCGAGGTTCTCGTACTCGACGAGCGACATGGGCGGAGCATACACTTTGCCTCGCATCGATGTCGGGCGTGCATGCGTTGCCGGTGGCGATCGGCTGGGGGCACTGCGATCCCGCGGGCATCGTCTATTTTCCGCGCTTCTTCGAGCTGTTCCACCAGGCGATGGAGACGTGGTTCGGCGAGCGGCTCGGCCTGCCGTACGACCAGGTCATCGTGCAGCGCAAGATCGGGTTTCCGTCGGTGCACACCGAGGCCGACTTCACCAAGCCCACGCGCTTCGGCGAGACGGTGTCGGTGGAGCTGCGGCTCGCGGCGATCGGACGCAGCTCGCTCACGCTCGACTATCGTGTCGTCGGGCCCGGCGGCGACGGCGATCTGCGCGCGACCGGGCGCACCGTCGTCGCGCTGATGGATCTCGATCCCGCGAGCGCGGGCTTCCGGCGCAAGCTGCCCATTCCCGACGATCTCCGCGCGCAGCTCGAGGCCTTCGGCGTGTGCGCGTCATGAGCTGGCTCGACGACGCCGCGGCCTTGCCGATCGCGTTCGCACAGGTGCGCGAGGATCCGCTGCTCGACGTCGAGGTCATCGCACGCTTGCCCGAGGGTGTGCGCGCGCTCGTCATCGCGTCGGGTGGTTGCACGGCGGCGTTGCTGTCGTGCTCGCCGTACCTCGCATCGCTCGACCTCGTCGATCCGAACCCCGCGCAGCTCGTGCTCACGCGGCTCAAGCTGGCCGCGCTCGCCGATCCGCCGGCGCGTCGTCGCGCGTGCTTCGGACACGCGCCGATGAGCATGGAAGAGCGACGGGCGTGGCTTCGCGTCGCACTCGACGAGATCGGTGAGCCCCACGACGCGCTCGGTCCGTTCGACTTCGTCGCGCAGCACGGGCCCGATCACGCCGGGCGTTACGAGCGCTTGTTCGCGGCGTTGCGCGAGGCGCTGGCGTTCGACGAGCTCGACACCGCGCTCGATCGCGTCTTCGCACTGCCGAACCTCGTGCGGCTCTTCGGCGAATCCGCCACGTCGAACCCGCGCGAGCCCTTCGCGCGGCACTTCGCGGCGCGCATCCGCGATGCGCAGTCGCGGCCCGACGCGCACGACAATCCGTGGCTCTCGCAGCTGCTGCACGGCGAGGACCCACCCGGAAACGCCGCGCCGTGGCTCGATGCGCGGCGCAGCGCCACGCCGCCGGCGATCCGACTGCGCCGCGCGTTCGTGGACGACGCACTGCACGGCGGCGCGTTCGACTTCGTGCACCTGTCGAATGCGCTCGACTGGCTCGCACCGCAGGCGGCTGCGCGCACGCTCGCGCTCGCGGCGGATGCACTGCGGCCCGATGGGCTCGTGTTCGTCCGCCAGCTCAACTCGACGATCGACGTGCGTGCGCTCGGCCCCGCGTTCGAGTGGTTGCCCACCGACGACATGCTCGCGCGCGATCGCAGCTTCTTCTACCGCGAGCTCCACCTCGGGCGGCGCAGATGATCGTGCAGCGGCTCTCGGCGCCGCCCGACCCGGCGCTGGCCGCTGCGCTCGGCGCGTTCGAGCGTCAGTTCCGCTATCCGCTCGGGCCGGGCCGCTGGTTTCGCATCGATCACGGCGACGACTATCCGCGCTTTTTCCGAGCGATCGGCGACGCCGCGTGCTTCGTCGCGCGCGACGGTGACGAAGTGCTCGGCACGCTCGGCACGGCGCGCGCACGACTGCGCGCACCGGATGGATCGCTGCACGACGTGCTCTACGTCGGCGACCTCAAGGTCGATCCGGCCGCGCGCGGTGGACGTGCGTTGTTCGAGCTCGTCCGCGCCGCGCGTGCATGGGCCGAGCCGTGGGCGCGCGCCGCATTCGCGGTGGTGATGGACGGCACCGCGGTCACGCCCGGGCGCTACACCGGGCGGCTCGGCATCCCGCGCTTCGAGCCGCTCGCGCAGATCGTGGTGTTGCGGATCCCGGCGCGGCCCGGGTCGCGCTCGTCCAGCACCACCGTCGCGTCGCCGCGGCCCGCGTTCGCGCTGGCGCTCGCAGATCCCGGCGCGCGCTCACTCGTCGCACCGCGCATCGTCGCGACGCGCGGCGCATCGGGTCGCCTCGACGATACCCGGTGCGGCAAGCGGCTCTTCGCGGACGACGACACCGAGCTCGTGAGCGCGCATCTGGGCGAGCTCGCGTACGACGACGTCGATTCCGCGAGCGAGCTCGTGCGCCACGCGTGCGCGGTCGCGGCCGCCGAGGGCTTCGCGGCGCTGTTCGTCGCGTTCCCGCCCGCGGCTGCACACGCGGTGTGCGATCGCCTCGGCGACGGCGCTATCGTACGCGCACCCGCGACGATCTGGGGCACCGGCCTTCCGCACGACTGCGACTGGCTCGTCGACACGGCGGCGATCTGATGACCACGAACCGAGCACCACGCGTCACTGCAGCGGCGAGCGAGATCCTCGCGCGCACGAACATCGCCGCGAACCCCTACCTGGTCGCGCTCGAAGACGGCACGATGCCGCTGTCGGTCTTCCAGCGCACGCAGGAGCAGTTCTTCTTCGCGGTGACGTTCTTCTCGCGACCGATGGCCGCGCTGGTCGGGCGCATCCCCGATCCGCACGCGCGCGTCGACATCCTGCACAACCTCGTCGAAGAGCACGGCGAGTTCCGCGAGCAGGGCTTCCACCACAACACGTTCCAGCAGTTCTTGCGCACGATCGGCTGCGTGCCCGAACAGCTCGACGCGATGGCGCTGTGGCCCGCGGTGCGCGCGTTCAACTCCGTGCTCACCACCGCGTGCTTGCTCGACGAGCTCGAGGTCGGCATCGCGTGCATGGGCATCATCGAGCACGCGTTCGCCGGCATCTCGGCGACCATCGGCCGCGCAGTCGTCGCACGCGGATGGGTCGAAGGCGAGCGCTTGGTGCACTACAAGCTGCACGAGGAGATCGACGAGCGTCACGCCGAGGAGTTCTTCGCGGTGGTCGAGCCCGGCTGGGACGAGCGACGCGCGCGCTACTTCATCGACCAGGGCCTCCAGCTCGGGGCGCACGTCTTCGATCGCTTCTACCGCGAGCTGCTCGCGCGCGGTTCGGCCGCAGCGCCGCCCGCAGGGCCGCCGCGGCCGTGATCCCGACGATCCGTGCCCCGCCGCGGATCGAAACGTCGCCGCGGATCACTCAGCTCCGGCATGCAACGTTCCGCCGCCCTCGGCCTCGGTTTCGCGCTCGTCCTCGTCGCCTGTGGCGACGAAACCACTCCTGCGACCGACGAGAGCGAGAGCAGCGGCAGCGCGGAGACCACGGGCACGCCGCCGAGCACGGACACGAGCGGTAACGTCGACGCGTCGAGCTCCGCGGACGAGTCGAGCGAGGCGGAGGCGTCGAGCTCCGCGGACGAGTCGAGCGAGGGCGCGACCTTCGAGTGCGGCAACGGTGTGCTCGACCCGGGCGAGGTGTGCGACGACGGCAACGACGACGAGACCGACGAGTGCACCACGTCGTGCATCACGCCGGGCTGCGGCGACGGCATCGTGCAGCAGGCCGCGTTCGGCGAGACCTGCGACGACGGCAACCACGAGAACTTCGACGAGTGCCCGAGCGACTGCATCCTCGCCGAGTGCGGCGACGGAGTGCGCGAGGGCACCGAGGGCTGCGACGACGGGGTCGAGAACGGCAACGGCATCACGACGTGCACGACCGCGTGTGCGGAGAACGTGTGCGGCGACGGCTATCTCGCGACGCTCACCGAGCAGTGCGACGATGCGGCCGCGAACGGCGACGGCACGAGCACGTGCACCAACGAGTGCCGGCGCAACGTGTGCGGCGACGGCTATCTGCATGCGAGCTCGTTCGAGCAGTGCGACGACGGCGACGAGAACGGCGTGACCTCGTTGTGCAGCCGCCGCTGTACCACCACGATCGTCACGAACGGCATCGCCCACACGTGCGCACGACTGCCCGCGGGTAACGTGCGCTGTTGGGGCTTCAACCAGTACGGCAGCCTGGGCTACGAGCACTTCGAGAACATCGGCGACGACGAGACGCCCGCGGATGCGGGCGATGTCGACGTCGGTGGCAACGTGCTCGCGCTCGCGGCCGGTGGGCTCATCACGTGTGCGATCATCGAAGGCAACACGCTCCGCTGTTGGGGTACCGCATCGTGGGGCCAGCTCGGCTACGGCATCGGCGACCTCAGCAACTCGGTGACCATCGGCGACGACGAGACCCCTGCGGACATGGGTGACATCGACCTCGGTGGTCCCGTGCTCGACGTCGTGGTCGGTTCGGATCACACCTGCGCGTTGATGATGGACAACACCGTGCGTTGCTGGGGCTATCGCGCGACCGGCACGCCCGGCTACGGCCACCAGTCCGCCGACTTCCAGGTGATCGGCGACGACGAGTCACCGTCGGTGCCCGAAGCACTCGTCGACGTCGGTGCTCCCGTCGTTGCGCTTCGCGCCGCGCAGGATCACACGTGTGCGATCCTCGATGGTGGCGGGCTGCGCTGCTGGGGTAGCTCCCAGAATGGCCGCCTCGGCTTCGGCTACGACACCGGCTTCGTCGGCGACAACGAGACGCCGGCGATGCTCGGCGACGTGCCCGTCGGCGAGCCGGTGCTCGACGTCCTCACCGGTGCGAACACCACGTGCGTGCTGCTCGGCAGCGGCAACGTGCGGTGCGTCGGGCAGGGCATGTACGGCGGGCTCGCGACCGGATCGACCGGCGACCTCGGGCTCGCCGACACGATCGCGGAGGTCGACGACGTCGATCTCGGCATGACTGCGATTCGTCTCGCCGGGCACATCGATCCGAACTGCGCGATCGGAACGAGCGGCGAGCTGCGCTGCTGGGGCATCCGTCACGGCTACGACATCCCGTTCGGATACATCGGCGACGACGAGACGCCCGAGCAGGCCGGCGACCTCGGTATCGACGAGCCGGTGGTCGACGTCGCGGCCGGCAACTGGTCGCACTGCCTCGTCACGTATGACGGCGGCGTGCGTTGTTGGGGCGACAGCCCGCGTGGCGAGCTCGGCTACGGCAACACCAACCAGCAGCAGGTCGCCGCGCTCGCCACCGACCTCGAGCTCGAGTAGCTCACAGCGCATCGACGAACTGGAACGAGAGCGGGCCGCGGGCGATCGCTTGGTCGCGTCGGCCGACGCGGCGCACGAGCTCGCTCGCGGAGCTCTGGGTCGCACGACCGCTGCCGCAGGTGCGATCGTCCCACTCGCCGCAGGGCGCGGGCTCGTCGCGGAACTCCTTGGGGCCGCACGACTCGTAGCTCATCGTGTCCGAGCAGTCGCGGCTGTGATCGAGGCCGAGCGCGTGGCCGATCTCGTGCGCGGCTACTTCGCACTGCTTGCGCGTCGGCGTGTCTGGCGAGTTGAAGACGAAGAGCACCGCGTTGCCGATCACGCGGCCGTTCCACGGCGCGATGCCGTGCACGGTCTCGTCGAAGCCGAACATGTCGGGGCTGCCGCCCACCATCGCGAGGATGTAGTCGCCGCGTGCGGGCGCCTGGTCGACGATCTCGATCGCGACGTCGGCGTACTCTTCTTGCACGCACGCGACGAGCTCGTTCCACTCCGCGTCGTCACCGGCGAACGCGGGCACGTCGAGCCAGTCGAGGCCCTGGCGCGCGACGACGCCCGAGTGCAGCCTGCGGGGATCGTCCTTGCCGGCGATCGCTTGACCGCCGTCGCGATGCAGCACGACGGTGACCGGACCGGTCTCGCGCAACGCCGGGAGATGATCGATGTCGTAGCCGGCGCGTGCGAGGCCGGCACCGACGAGCGGTAGACCGACCACCAGCGCGGCTCCGAACATCCAACGCAAGCTCGTCTTCACGCTCCGATCGACGCGCCACGATCCCCCGCATTCGCGGTGCGGCCCGCGCCCAGCGGTCGCGATCACGAGTTGTCGCGCGCTGGATCCTGCGCACCACGGCAGCGCTGTCGCGGTGTCGCGGTCTGCTACGTCACTCGATCGTAAACCCGGCGGAAAGTGGCAGCGTGGCCGCGTCGGCACCGATTTGGATCTCGTACGCGCCGGGCTCCACGGTCCACGCGCCCGCGTCGGTGTCCCACACCGCGAGATCCGCGGCCGCGATCGGAATCGCGACGGTGCTGCTCTCGCCGGCGGCGAGCTCGATCTGTGCGAAGCCGCGGAGATCCTTCGGGGCGCGCATGAACGACGACGCCGGCATCGCGACGTAGAGCTGTACCGTTGCGATGCCGCTGCGCATACCGGTGTTGCTGACGTCGATCGTGGCGGTGATCGTTCCGCTCGCGTCGATCGACTCCGCGTCGAGCGTGATCGCGTCGTATGCGAACGTGGTGTAGGCGAGCCCGAAGCCGAACGGGAACGCGGGCGCGGTGGCGTTGGCGTCGAGCCAGCGGTAGCCGTGCAGGTAGCCGTACTCGACCGACTCCGACACGTTGTCGAACTCGGGCAGGTCGGCTTCCGCGACCGGGAACGACGCGGGCAAGCGTCCGCTGGGCTCGGCGTCGCCGAAGAGGATGTCGGCGATCGCGAAGCCGCCTTGCTGCCCGGGGTACCAGGCCATCAGCACCGCGGCGGTGTCGTCGATCCACGCGCTGGTGAGCAGCGGGCCGCCGCCTTCGAGCACGACGATCGTGGGCGTGCCGATCGCGACGATCGACTGCAACAGCTCGAGCTGCGCCGCGGGCACGGCGAGCGACTCGCGATCGCCCGCGGCGATCAGACCTTCGCCTTCGTCGTCGGCGGTGAGACCGAGCACGACGACGACGACATCCGCGCCCATGATCGTGGCTTCGTCCGCGGGTGCGAGCACGTCCGCGAGCACCGGCGTGATCGTGACGGCGCCGGCGCGATCGACCAGACCCTCGAGCGCGGTGACGACATCGGCGGGCTCGACGGCGCTGCTGCCGTCGTCGCCGATGTTCTCGACGTCGGCGAGCGCACCGGCGACGACGATCTCGCCGAGCGTCGCGCGATCGAGCGGGAGCACGCCTTCGTTGCGCAAGAGCACGATGCCGCGCTCCGCGACGCGCTCCGCCAGCTCGAGGTGCTCGGCGGTCTCGCGCTGCGTCGGATCGGGTACCGCGGGATCGGTGTCGAGCGCGAAGCACAGCTGCGCACGCAACGTGCCGCGCAGCGACTCGTCGAGCTCCGACTCTTCGAGCGCACCGTCGGCGACCGCGGACGCGAGCCCGGCAAAGTGGGCGCCGTTGGGCATCTCGACGTCGAGCCCTGCGCGCACCGCCTCGACGTCGCCGTGCGTGCCCTGCACCCAGTCGGACATGACGAAGCCCTGGAAGCGCCAGTCGTCGCCGAGGATGTCGCGCAACAGGTGCGGGTTGACGTCGCAGTGCAGCCCGTCGACGAGGTTGTACGCACTCATCATGGAGCCGACGTTCGCGTCGACCACCGCGCGCCGGAAGTGCGGCAGATAGATCTCGCGCAGCGATCGCTCGTCCAGCGTGACGTCGACGACGAAGCGCGTGTCCTCGATGCTGTTCGCGGCGTAGTGCTTCGCGGTGGCGATCACACGCTCCGATTGCGCGCCTTCGATGAAGCCGACGCCCATCGCACCGAGATGGACGGTGTCTTCGCCGTAGGTTTCTTGCGCGCGACCCCAACGCGGGTGGCGCAGGATGTTGAGCGTGGGCGCGAGCACGACGTCGCCGCCGTACGAGCGGATCTCGCGTGCGACCGCGGCTCCGAGCTCGCGCTCGAGCATCGGATCCCAGGTCGCGCCGCGCAGCATGCCCACCGGAAACACGGTCGCGGTGCCACCGGTGACGGAGCTGACGCCGCGCGGCCCGTCGAGCATGTGGAAGCCGGGCAAGCCCTGGGCCTCGTTGCCGTCGACGCGCCACAGTCCGTCCTCCACGAAGAGCGACGCGCCGTGCATCATCGCGACCTTGTCGGCCACCGACATCGCCGCGAGCGCAGCGTCGATGCGCGCCTCGATCGCTTCGGCCTGCGCACCGCAGTAGCGTGCACGCGCGTCGGCATCGTCGCCGCCGTCGGTGGTCGTGCTCTCGCTGCCGTCGGTCGACGAGGAGCCGTCCGCAGACGAGGTCGTCGGCGCGGACGTCGTCGTGGTCTCGCCCACGCCGTCGTCGCTGCTGGTGCCGGGAGCCGCCGCTCCGTCGTCGCCACAACCGCACGCGAGCACGGCAACGAGCGCGGACCAACGAGTGCGCAGACGAATCACGGCGCGAGCCTACCACCCCGGCTCGGGGCCGCGTACGCTCGGCGCCGATGCGCACGAAGTCTCTCGCTCTCACGTTCGTCGTCGCGCTCGCGTGCGCGCCGAAGAAGGACACGACGCAGACCAGCACGCCGGGTGCAAATGGTGGGAACACGCAGACCACCAGCGCACCGAAGGGTGGTGGGCCGGTGCTCGATGCGGCGGCGCTGCGCAAGCACGTCGCGTTCCTGGCCGACGATGCGCAAGAGGGCCGGGCGCCCGGCACCGAGGCGGATGGCCGCGTGCAGAGCTACGTCGAGACCGCGATGAAGGATGCGGGCTTGAAGCCCGCGTTCGCCGACGGGTATCGCCAGCGCTTTCCCGTCACCGACGGTGTGCGCGTGAAGGCCGGTGGCGAGGTCGTGCTCGACGTGTCGGGCGTGCTCGTGCCCCACGCGATCGTGCCGTTCTCCTCCGACACGAGCGTGAAGGGTCCCGTCGTCGCGCCGCTCGTGTACGTCGGCTACGGCATCCCGCGCGGTGGCAAGGGCACCGGCGACTACGCGAAGCTCGAGAAGAAAGTGAAGGGCGCGATCGTGGTCGCGCTCGCGGGTGGTCCCGACGATCCGCATCTCGGTCAGGCGGAGAAGCGTGCCGCGAGCAAGGCGATCGCTGCGCGCGATCACGGCGCGGCGGGTTTCATCCTCTGGGATCCCGCGGCCGCGTCGTTCCCCAACCATGGCGAGGCCGCCGATCTCGGCGTGCCTGCGGTGTTCGTCGGCACCGCGGGCAGCGGTGCGCTCCTGCACGCGTTCACCGGCAAGGACAAGGGCACCGATCCGACGACTGCAGGCGTGAAGAACGGCGCGAAGAGCAAGCGTCCGGCCACGCTGCAGACGCCGGTCGAGCGCGTGGTGCTCGGTACTGCGAACGTCGCGGGCACGGTGAAGGGCTCGGGCAAGAGTGATCGCGTGCTCGTCATCGGCGCGCACATGGATCATCTCGGCCACGGCACCGACAGCTCGCTCGCGCCCGGCGAGCAGGCGATCCACAACGGTGCCGACGACAACGCGTCGGGCACCGCGGTGATGCTCGAGCTGTGCAAGTCGCTCGCGAAGCTCGACGCGAGCAAGCGGCCGTTCGACGTCACCTGCATCGCGTTCGGTGCCGAGGAGATGGGCCTGCTCGGATCGAAGTTCTACGTGCAGTCGCTCGCCGAAGCGGACCGCAAGAAGATCGCCGCGATGATCAACTTCGACATGGTCGGTCGGCTGGGGCCCGATGGGCTGATCGTCGCGGGCGCGGGCACGTCGAAGGCGTGGCCGGCGTTGATCGACGCGAACAAGCACGAGCTCGTCGTGAAGACCACCGACGATGGCTATGGGCCCAGCGATCACGGCAGCTTCTACGAGGCCGAGATCCCCGTGCTGCACTTCTTCACCGGGCCGCACGAGGACTATCACAAGCCCAGCGACGACCTCGCGAAGATCGAGTTCGACGGCGCGGCGAAGGTCGGTGGTTTCGCGCTCGCGATCGCGACCGAGCTCGAAGCGAAGACGCTCGTGCCCGACTACGTCGCAGTCGCACGTCCGGCGATGGCGCGCGGCGGCGGCTTCAAGGTCTCGCTCGGCACGATCCCCGACTACGGCGCGAAGGTCGACGGCGTGCGTCTGTCGGGCGTGCGCACCGGTGGTGCCGCCGAGAAGGCCGGCATGCGCAAGGGCGACGTCATCGTGCGCATCGGCACCCGTGCGGTGCACAACCTCGACGACTACATGGCCGCGTTCGCGGAGATGAAGCCCAACGAGACGATCGGCGTCGGCATCACCCGCGACGGCAAACCGATGGACCTCGAGATGACCCCGCAAGCACCGAAGGCGCAGTAGCGAGAGCGCGTGCGCGTCCGAGCGAAACGGTTCACGCACGAGAAGGCGTGCGGAGTCACCACGAAGAATTGCCGAGCGAGGTGCCCGCCAGAGGCGGACAGCTCGCTCGAGCAACCCCCGCACGGCGGGGGCGGCCGCTCTTGCGGCCGAGGGTAGCGAGTGACTTCGTCGACCCGCACCGGGTCGACGAAGTCGGGAGCGTAGGGACGCAGTCCCTGCAAAAGGAAATCCACGCGAGCTTGACCACACGATCACTGCCTACGAAAGAAAACTACACCCATTCGCCGCGCTGGCTGCATCATGAGATGGGGCCGTGGGCGAGCAACTCGGCGGTTACGAGCTGATCTCGCGTCTCGGCGCGGGTGGGATGGCCGAAGTCTGGCTGGGCATGCGTCGCGTGCCCGGCGAGCCGACGCGCACCGCAGCGATCAAGGTCGCCAAGCCCGAACGCGGACGCGATCCGAAGACGCGGCGCTTGTTCCGACGCGAGGCCGAGGTCGGCATGCTGCTGCAGCACGCCAACATCGTGCGCGTGCTCGATCACGGCGAGACCGACGACACCTGCTTCGTCGTGATGGAGCACGTCGACGGCGCGAGCTTGTTGCGACTCGAGCCCGCGCTCGCGGCCGTGTGCGACGAGCGACTGCGCATGCAGCTCGCGGTGCACATCGTGCTGCAGGTGCTCAAGGCGCTGTCGTACGCGCATCGCGTGCGCAGCGACGCCGGCTATCCGCTCGGCGTCGTGCATCGCGACATCTCGCCGCACAACGTGCTCATCAGCCACGCCGGCGAGGTGAAGCTCGCCGACTGGGGCGTCTCGCACCTCGCACCGAGCATCTCGATGCACCAGAGCATCGGCGAGATCTACGGGAAGCCGCGC
The DNA here is from genome assembly GCA_035550195.1 of Nannocystaceae bacterium. Taxonomy (GTDB): domain Bacteria; phylum Myxococcota_A; class Polyangia; order Nannocystales; family Nannocystaceae; genus Xiheibacterium. Next base: position 1,690 of record DASZPU010000013.1, on the reverse strand, counting down.
TACATGGCGCCGGAGCACATCGCGGGGCAGCATCGCGATCCGCGGATCGATCTGTTCGCCGCCGGTGCAGTGCTGCACGAGCTGCTCGATGCGCGAACGTTCCGCGGCGACCAGCCCACGATGCGCATCCTGCCGCTCGTGCTCACCGGCAAGCGCCCACCGTTGTCGCGTCGGATCCCCGGCGAGCTCGAGCGCGTGCTCGAGGGATTGCTCGCACCCGATCCCGAGCAGCGCACGCCGAACGCTCGCGCGGCGATCGACGGGCTGCGGCGCTGGGCCTTCACCAGCGACATGAGCGAAGAGTGGGCGGAGCTGTGCCGGCGCGTGTGCGAGGTCGAAGCACCGCGCACGAATCCGCCGCTGCCGGCCGAGCGCACCACGGTCGCACCTCCGCCGCGAATGCCGAGGCTCGAGGAGTCCGTGCCGCCGCCGTTGCTGGTCGAGGAGCGCACCGTGATCGAGCCCGCGCCGCGCGGCATCGCGGTGCAGCGCGTCGTCGTCGAGCGCACGGTGATCGCCCCGATCCCGCAGGCTGCGATCACGCTGCCCGATGCGGTCGGGCACACCGAGCCGATCGATCTGCGCGACGCGATCGAGGTCTGCGACGCGACCTCGCCGCCCGACGCGGTCGACCCCTACGATCTCGACGAGGTCGTGGAGCACTACGAAGTCGCCCCGGTGGTCGCGGAGCCCGAGGCGATCGAGCCGGTCGACGAGGTCGATCGCACGCTCGTGCACGTACCGCCGCTGCATGTGCAGCCGATCGAGCGCGACCCGCTCGAGGTGGCGCTCGGCCGCTGGGACTGCGACGAAGAGCCCACGCGGCTGTTCCCGCGGCGTTGATCGGCGATGGTCCCTTCGCGTGGGACGGCGGCCGATTCCGCTGCTACGCTTTTCCCAATGGGCGTGCGGATCGTCGGATGGATCGCAGCGTTGTCGATCGCGTGGCCGGGCGCGGCCTTTGCGAGCGAGCCCGTGCCGGTGCAGCGGCCCAAGGGCGCGACGCCACCGACCGCCGAAGCACCGACGAGCATCGCGGCGCCGCTCGAGGCCCCGAGCGTCGCAACACCGCCTGCCGATGCACCGCCGGCCGATGCACCGCCGGCCGATGCACCCGTGGCCGAGCCGAGCACCGAAGCCGCGGCACCGCAAGGTGACGTCGTGCCGCCGGCGGTGCCGAAGGGACGCATCGCGGGCGTCGTGCTCGACACGGAACAAGTCGGGGTCGGCGTGCCCGACGTGAACATCACCGCCGTGTGTCCGTGCCTCGACGAAGCGATCGGCATCGCCTCCGACTACGACGGTCGCTTCGAGCTCGACGAGCTGCCGCCCGGCACGTACACGCTGCACTTCGATCGCGGCGGTCGGCAGATCAAGCGCGTCGTGTCGCTGGCCGAGGGCGAGCGCGCGAAGATCCGCGTCGACGTCGAGCCGCCCACCGACACCAAGGAGCTCGAGCGCCGCGACAAGCTCGAGCGCCGCAGCTCGACGATGATCGCGGCGGGAGCCGTCTCCGCGCTCGCGGGCTTCGTGATGGTGGTCGCCGCGGGCGTCGAAGCCAACAAGGCGCCGTGCAAGTTCGGCGAGGACGACTGCGCGAACGCTCCCCGCCCCGCGGTCGCGAAGGGCATGGGCATCGGCGGCGCACTGGCGCTGGCCGGCGGCGCCACGCTCGTGCTGGTCGGCGTGT
>DASZPU010000012.1:0-18110 GCA_035550195.1 Nannocystaceae bacterium | reverse complement strand
CGAGCTGATGCGGCGCGCGCTCGACGAGCAAGGCTTCGATCCCGGTGCCATCGTGTTGCTCGAGGACCGCGCGGCCGTCGACACCGTCATCGGGCTCGATCGCGACGTCGACATGGTGATCGCGCGCGGCTCGTCCGCATTCGTGCGGCACATCCAGGCGCGCAGCAAGATCCCCGTGCTCGCGCACGCCGAGGGCATCTGTCACCTCTTCCTGCACGCGAGCGCCGACCCCGGCATGGCTGCACGCATCGCGCTCGACGCGAAGCACTCGTACCCCGCGGCGTGCAATGCGATCGAGACGATGTTGTGGATGCCCGGCGCCGAGGCGGCGATGGATGCCGCGATCGCGACGCTCGCGGAGCACGGCGTCGAGCTGCGTGCGTGCGCGGAAACTCGCGCGCGTCATCCCGAGCTCGTCGCAGCGACCGACGCCGACTTCGGCCACGAGTTCGGCGCGCTCGTGCTCGCGGTGAAGCGCGTCGACGGGCTCGCGGCCGCGCTCGCGCACATCGAGCAGCACGGCTCGCGCCACACCGAAGCGATCGTGGCGGAGGATCAGGACGCGGCCGGAGAGTTCCTCGCGCGCGTCGACGCAGCCTGCGTCTTCCACAACGCGAGCACGCGCTTCGCAGACGGCTACCGCTTCGGCCTCGGTGCCGAGGTCGGCATCAGCACGAGCAAGCTCCACGCCCGCGGCCCGGTGGGCGCGGAAGGCCTGGTCACGTACCGCTGGCTACTGCGCGGCCAGGGCCAAGTCGCGAGCGACTACGGCCCCGGCAAACGCCGCTTCCGGCACAAGGACCGGTGACGAGCCCGACGCGCCGGACGGCGCGACCAAAACTAACTCGGCAACACCTCGCTGATGCGCATGTTCGCGTGCGAGGTGGAGGGGTTGTGCTTCTCCGCGTACTGCTGCAGCTGACGCTGCGCCGCGCTGAAGGCATCGCGCAACGCGATCTGCATGTCCTCGTGGTCATGCGTCTGCTGGTCGCGATTCACGACGATCTCACCACCGGGCACCGTGAGCTCGATACGCACGAGGTAGCGATTGCCCTTCTGATGATGGTTGTGGGGCGATTCGATCACGACGCGACAGCCGGTGATCTTGTCGAAGAACTTGTCGAGCTTGGCGGCCTTCGCTCTGATGCGTTCTTCGAGCTCATCGGTTCGAGTTACGTTGCGGAACGTGATCTCGAGTGGCAGCTTCATGGCGCTCCTTCATCGTCGAGGCAGCCGCGCCCGTTCCAACGGTGCGTCGCTTCTGCCTCGGCTTGGTTCCGAACAGACAACAAACTTCATGATGACCCAAGCCGGGGGCTTTCTGCCAGCCGCGCGCGCATGGGCGAGACGTTTCGGCCGTAGGGCCGGGTCCGCCGCGCGAATGACGTTCTCGCGCCGGCCTGCGTGAGATCCGCGGCCAACCGGACGACGTGCACAGGGGGTGACGGCCGCTCATGGGTCCTCGAGCAGGCCTCGGGCCGCGAGGTCGGCCGCGAGCGCACGCGCATCGCTGAACACGATCGCATCCATGCCGACCGCGCGCGCCCCTTCGCAGTTGAGCCGACGATCATCGACGAACACGCAGTCCGCCGGCGTGATGCCCAGCGTTTCACATGCGCCGAGATAGGCGCGCGCATCGGGCTTGCGCGAGCGCGTCTCACACGAGACGAACGTCCAGGGCAGGTAACGCGACAAGGTCAGCTTGTCCTCGATCAACCGATACCAGCACGGATAGTTCGACAGCACGTGCATCCCCACGCCACGTCCGTGCAACCGTTCTAGCAACGGCTCGATGCCCGGCAAGAACGCATACGCATCGACCATCGCGCGCTTGAGCCCCGCGACGTCGAGCCCGCGCCCGTCGGTGAAGAAGCGGCGCCCGAGCTCGTGCTCGTCGATCTCGCCGAGCTCGAAGTCCACCCACGCGGTCGGGTGCTTCGTCGCCACCAGCGCCTGCAGATCGGTGCCGAAGAAGCGCGGCACCTCCACGAAGAACGGATCGTGGACGAGCGTGCCCATCACGTCGAAGAGCACGACCCGCGGCGGTGACGGCGACGTCATGCGGCGGGCTCGACCGAATCGTCGAGGAGCTCGGCGGCGCTGAGATCGGGCGCGGCGCGCCCGCCTTCGTACACCAAGAGCCCGAGGCGATCGTAGTGCCGGCGCACGCGATCGGAGAGCAGATGGATGCGCCGCAGGTTCGGGATCAAGCGCCGGAACATGGTCTTGCGGAAGCGCGCCATGAACTCGGAGCCGAGCACGAGCGCGTCCCACCGCCGTCGGTTCATGAGATGCGCGTAGTACTCGTCGTAGAACTCGTGGCCGAGGAAGCGGTTGCGCAAGAGCACGGTGATCTCGTAGGCCCAGTCTTCGCGCTCGCGACGCTCGCGCTCGGGCAGCCGCGCGTAGTGCTCGCGCAGCGCGGTGACGCCGAAGGTGACGTGGCGCGCTTCGTCGGTGATGACGTAGCGCAGCAGCTCCTTGAGCAGCGGCTCGCTGGTCGCCGCACGCATCGTGCCGAACGCACCCAGCGCGAGCCCCTCGATCATGATCTGCATGCCGAGGAACTTGAGGTCCCAGCGGCCGTCGGTCATGAGCGCGTCGATGATCGTGTAGAGGTTGTCGTTGATCGGATAGAGCTTGCCGAGCTTGTCGGTGAGGTAGCGGTGGAAGACCTCGATGTGGCGGCCTTCGTCGACCACCTGCGTCGAGCCGTACAGCTTGCCGTCGACCCAACCCACCGCTTCGGTCACCTGACACGCGGCGTAGAGCGCACCCTGCTCGCCGTGCAGGAACTGCGAGAGGATCCACGCGACCAACGCCCAGCGATGCACCTGCTGCTCGCGCAGCGGCAGCGCGCGGTACTCGGGCACCGCGGCGAGCGGCAGCACCGAGTCGGGCAACAGCTCGCGGCTCGCATCGTGGGGATCGACGTCGATCGACCAGTCGAGATCGGTGGTGGCGTTCCATTGCGAACGCTTCGCGACCTCGTAGAGCTTGGCCATCTCGCCGTGCTCGCGCGGGTAGTCCCACACGAACTGCGCGTCGTTCTTCGTCGCGACGATGGTGCGGTTGCCTTGCTTGCCCCGCTCGAGCAGGAAGCCGCGCACGGCCGGCCCCACCAGATCGAGGAACACCTTCGGGTTGCGCGAGCGACCCATCGCTCGCAGCGCATGATCGTCGGTCATGGCTCCTCCTTCACCAGCAACTGCTCCAACAACGCGAGTGTGTGATCGCCGTCGCCCCACAGCGGGATCCGCAGTGGTCCCGCGGCAGCGCGCACGAGCACGTCGCTCGACACCTGCATGATCGCGGCGCGTACCGGCACGCCGGGCGGAACGAACGCGCGACCTTGCTCGTGCACGAAGCGCTCGACTTGTGCGACGACGGGCGCGATCTGGCGGAGCAGGATCTCCGCGCCGGGGCCGGTGCCGTCGAGCAGCTCGCGCAACACGATGCGTGCGACGTCCGGATCGCCGGTGACGAACTCGCTGTAGCGCGCATGCACGGCCCGCAGTCGCGCGACGAAATCGCTGGGCCCCGTCATCGCTTCGGCGAGCGCGATCGCGAGTCGACCGAAGCAGCTCTGCACGGTCGCGCGGTAGAGCTCTTCCTTGCTGCCGAAGTGGTAGAGCAGCGACGGTCGCGTGATGCCTGCGCGCGCCGCGATGTCGGCGAGCTTGGCTTGGGCGAAGCCGACCGCGGCGAACTCGGCACGCGCGGCGACGAGGATCCGCTCCGGCGTGGCGGTCACGACGCTGCTGGCGAGCGGTCGTCCCACGCTTCCAGCCTAATCGACCATTCGGTAGATTTGCAACCCGGCCCCTGCCGATAGGTGATTCGCCGCGGGCTGCTATGCCTTGGGAGCGTGATCCGACAACGGCTGCGTTCGCTGCTCACCATGGACGGCACGCCGCGCGGCATCGCCGGCGGGTTCGCGCTCGGCCTCTCGCTGTCGCTCGTGCCGATCCCCTTCGCGGGCATGGTGCTCGCGCTGGCGCTCGCGCCCTTTCTTCGCTGCAACCTGCCCGCGACCTACGTCGGCACCGCGGTCGTGAATCCGTTCACCGGCGCGTTCTTCTATGCCGCCGAGCTGTGGATCGGCATGCGCTTGGTCGGGCTCGCACCGCCGCGCTTCGCCGAGCTGCGTGCGCTCGATGCGAGCGGTTGGTGGGCGCTCTTCCAGGAGATGATCGTGCCGTTCGCGATCGGCGCGACGACGCTCGTCATCGTCGCGCTCGCGATCGTGTTTCCGCTCGTCTATCTGTTGGTCGCGCGCGTGCGCCGGTCGTCATGACAGCGCGGCGCGCAACACTTCGAGCAGCGCGTTCATCGACGGGAAGCGATCGCGCGGATCGACGGCGAGCCCCCGCGTCAGCGCATCGAGCACACCGGGCGGCAACGCGCGCGCGCGCTCGTCGATCATGATGCGACCCGAGCGAACCGACGCTGCGCGGGTGTCGTAGGTGTCACCGCTGTACGGCCACGCGCCCGTCAATGCGACGAAGGTCGCGACGCAGTACGCGAACTGATCCGACGCTTCGCTCGGCGCCGCGCCGTCGAACAGCTCGGGCGCCATGTATGCGGTCGTGGCCGCGCCCGCCATCTGCAGGCCGCGCTCGGCCGCGAACTCGACGACGTAGGTCGCGGGCACGGTGTTGCGCGTGGTGCCGACGTTGCGCACGCGCGCGGTGATCGTGGAGAAGTCGCCGTGCACGATGCCGGCTGCATGCGCGGCCGCGAGCCCTTCGCCCGCTTCGAGCAGCGCGGCGGCGCGCCGTTCGAACGACTGCCCCACGCGCAGCCATGCCGCGAGCGTGGGATCGCGCCCGGGCTCGAGCGCGACGAAGACGCGTCCCCAGTGGGTGCCGACGTCGTGCAGTCGCTGCACGTTGCGATGCTCGAGCCGCGTCAACGCGCGCGCTTGCACGAGCGTGCGATGGGCGGCCTCGGGATCCGCCGCGTCGCGCATCAGACGGATGACGACTTCGCGGTCCTGCGCGGGATCGTACGCGCGGAATACTTCGCGCCGACGGTCCGCGGCGATGCACGCCTTCAGCTGATAGCGATCGATCCGCGCGCCGCGCAACGCGAGCGCGTTCTCGGGCGGCGGTGCTGCTCGCTCTGGTTCGGGCAGGCTCGCATCCGTCATGGTGCGACCTTGCCCGGAGTTGTTGCCCGCCCTGGCCCCCACGCGCTTCGGATCGTAATGATCCTCGATCGACCGTGCGCGTCCTCTTTCGGAACTCTCGTGCCGCAAAGAAAACGGCACGTCCGTCTCCGGGCGTGCCGCTCGTTCGTACCCGAGCCCGACGTGGCGTGGCCACGTGGGCGTGCACAGACTCAGTCGCGACGACGCGACGCCACGAAGCCGACCAGGCCCAGGAACAGCGCCGCGAGGCCGCCGTAACCCTGCTCCTCGGTGTCGGTGCTGCAGCTGCAGCCGCCCTCGTCGCCACCGTCGTTCTCGCCGGTGTCGTTCGGGCCGTCGATGCCGGTCGACGACTCTTCGCCGTCGCTGTCGCTGTCGCTCGCGGTCGCGGTGGCGTCGGTCGTGTTCGACGTCATGCCGCCGGTCATCGACGCGCTGCCGTCGGTGGTGTCCGCGGTGCCGTTGCCCGAGACCGTCACCGTCGCGGTGATCGGCGCAGCCAGTTGGTTGCCGCTCAAGTCCGACGCCTCGAACGTGATCGTGTACTCGCCGTCCGGAAGGCTCGCGAGCTCCGGCGCGGTGGAGTACACGCCGCCCTCGATCTGATCGTACGGCGGATCGGCCTCGTAGGTCACCGCGCACACGCCGTTGTGACCCTTGCACACGGTGCCGGTCTCGTCGGCGCCGGGCAGACCGATGAGCGCGGTGCTCTGCAGCGTCCAACGCACGAACACGATGCCGCTGTCGTCGCTGACGGTCGCGCTCAGATCGAGCATGCCCTCGACGGTCGAGCCGTCCTCGGGGATCGTCATCGCGTCGACGGTGGGCGGCGTGGTGTCCTCGACCCACGGACCTTCGCCGTAGTACGCGACGAGCTCGGCGTGGCTGTTGGCCTGGTTGTCCGCGCCTTCGCAGTACGGCTCATGGTTGACCGACGCCGGGCACTGCAGCGGGTTGGTCATCTCCATGTCGTCGACGGTCTCGACGAGGTTGCTGCACGCGTCGACGAACATCGCCGACGGCATGGTGAAGTCCGGGCCGAACGGCGTCGCGGCCTGGTAGTACATCGGGTCCATCGGGTTGTCGTTGTTCTCGAGCCCGCTCATGTACCCGAAGGCGATGAGCGCGGCCTGGACCGGATCCGGATCCATGCAGAACATCGTGCCGCCGTTGGTGAAGGCGATGTCGTTGCGCTGCACGCCGTCGCAGTCGATCGCAGCGCCCGCGCACGTACGCGACGTGCTCATGTCGTTGACCTCGTCGCCGGGCAGCAACATCTGGTACGGCACGAACTCCGGCGGACGCGTCGACGTGACGAGGATGTTGTAGGGCGCGAGCGCGGTGGTCAGCCCCATGATCACGTCGTCGACGTTGGCCGGCGGCATGTGATCGCCCGCCATGTCGAGGCCAGCGACGCAGCCGAGGCCCGAGTTGTCGCCGCCGCCCTGCGAGACCGGACACTCGGTGCTCGGCACGAGCGGGATGGTCTCGGTGGGCACGAACAACACCGTGGGCACGGCGTCGTAGCCGTCGGCGTGTTGCACGTCCGGCTTGGACTGCAGCTCGCCGGCGCTCGCCACGGTTGCGAACAACGAAGAGAACGCGAATACGGAGACGACAGTGCGCTTCATTGCAACTCCTCAGGAGAAAGGTCGGACGGACGCTCGCATCGCCGCAGCAGCGCTGTCAACCGACGCGACGACCAAGCGGTGATCAACTGACGGCGCAGTCCGACACGACACCAAGCGAGGCGTGCGTTCGCTCTCAGGCCGCGGACACGCGTGGCACTTCGAGCGTGGGGCCCCGCGTAATCTGCAGCTCGGCGAGCCCGTGGAAGAGCTCGCCGTCGATCACCGGGTCGAGCGACTCGCCGGCGAGCGCCCGTACACCGATCGTCTCGACGGGGCCATCGAACACCTGGCTGCCCCAGATCGGCGTGCCGAGCACCACGTTGGGCAAGTTCGCGACGATGCCCAGCGGCGTCGTCGAGATCGCCTGCGCGTGCAGGACGCCCGCGGCCTCGGCACGACGGAACGTGCGCACGACACCGCCCAAGTTGATGTCGATCGATCCGACTTGCAGCGCGGCGTAGCTGCCCCACGGCAAGCGTCGTCCGTCGACCTCGACGTGCGCGAGCGTCGGCGCCCACACTTCGTGGTAGCTGCGCATCGACTGCGGCAACAGCTGGGCGAGCTGCGACGGCGCAGTGCCGACCATCGCGCCGGCGACCGAGTTGCCGATGACGCGTGCGATCGACCAACCGTCGACCGGCTTCTTCTCGTACAGCTTGCCGAAGAAGCGCTGCGCGATGCCGCCGAGCGCCGATGCGAAGCCGATGTGATCGAAGGGTGCGCCGTCGTGCATCGTGCCGCGCACGCGCATCGTGTCGAGCTGCGTGCGCTCGATCGTCTCGCCGTGCTCGATGCGATGCACGAGCCGACGCAACACGTCGACGGCTTGCCCGCGGATGCCGACCTTGTGCGCGACGAAGTCGATGCTGCCGCCGTTCGCCGGCACGATCAGCGGCCAGCGCGTGTCCTTGCCGGCGGCGCGCAGACGTTCGGCACCGACGGTGAGCAGCCAGTGCAGCGTTCCGTCGCCGCCGTCACACACCCAGTAGCGACAGTCCGCGGCGATGAGCTCGTCGAGCACGGTCGCGAGCTCGGCGAGATCGTGCGTCTGTCGCACGATGCCGCGCTTGCCGACCGCCCGCTCCAGCTGCCGGCGGCGGCTCGGGTTGCGACGGTTCTTCCCCGAGTTGGGGTTGGTCAGCACGCCGATCGTGGGTGCCATTCGAATCGCAGAAGTATGCACGAAGCCGGCGCGTCGTCAGCGTGTGCAACGAGCTGCGCAGCATCTTCGTGCGCGATCGGAGGTGCGCAGCGATCTTCGCACCCGTGCGAACTCCGTGCGGAGCCACGCGATTCTGTCGGAGCTCATCCCCGGTGCCGAGACCGCGAAATGCTCATCAAGACGCCGAGCGCCAGCATCATCGTGAGCACGTTGCTGCCGCCGGCGCTGATGAACGGCAGCGTGATGCCGCTGACCGGCAACAGCTGCAGCACCATGCCGATGTTGATCGCGACGTGCCAGAAGAAGAGTGCGGCGACGCCCACGCATGCGAGCGCGCCGAAGCGATCTCTCGCCTGCGACGCGATGTTCACCGCCCACAACACGAGGCTCATGTAGAGCGTGATGAGCATCGCCGCGCCGACGAAGCCCCACTCCTCGGCGAACACCGCGAACGGGAAATCGGTGAACGGCTCGGGCAGGAAGCCGAGCACGTTCTGCGTGCCCTTGTCGATGCCGCGGCCGAAGAAGCCCCCGTCGCCCACGGCGATCATCGCTTGGATGGTCTGGTAGCCCTCGTTGTCGGCGTACAGCTCGGGGTTGAGCCACACGTCGATGCGCTTGCGCTGGTAGCTGAGCATGTAGCTCCAGCCGAGCGCGAAGGTGATGACCGCGGTGGACATCAGCACGAGGCCGCTGCGCAGCGTGAGCCCGGTGATCGCGAGCAACGACATCGCGATCATCGCGAACATGAGGCTGGTCGACAGATCGGGTTGGTAGACCACCAGGGCCATCGGCACGAGCACCATGAGCGCGGGTATGCCGAGCGATCGCAGCCCGCGTTTGCCGAGCGCCGCACTGTCGTGCACGTAGCGCGCGAGCGCGATGACGATGAGGATCTTCATCACCTCGGAGGGCTGCAGTCGCCACTCCTCGGTGCCGAGCCAGCGCCGTGCGTTGTTGACCTTGATGCCGAACAGCGGCACGAGTGCGAGCAGCGCGACGCCGACCGCATAGGCCGCGTACGCGCCGCGGTAGATCACTTTGTAGTCGAGCGCGGTGACGATGAACATCACCAGCGTGCCGAGGCCGACCCAGCGCAGCTGCGTGGCGACGCGGCCCGACCAGTCGCCCTTGCCGGCGCTGTTGAGGTTGATGATCGCGAGCGCGACGATCGAGAAGGTGACGATGACGACCACCCAGTCGATCGATCGCCGGATGCGACTCAGCAGATCCTGGGGGCGCTCGAGCGAAGACTTCACTTCTTCTTCGCTCCCTTCGCATCCGCGATCGGCTGCTCTGGCTTGCCCGGCAGCGCCGGCGGGATGCCGAAGCCGCGTGGCGCGGTGCCGGTCTCGGACGTGGTGCTGCCGAGGTAGTGCTCGATCACCTTCATCACGATCGGCGCGGCTGCATCGGCACCGGTGCCGCCGTGCTCGACGACTGCGACGACGACGATGCGTGGATCTTCGGCCGGCGCGTAGCTGGCGAACCACGCGTGATCCTGGGTGGTGTCCCAGCCTTCGAGCTCCTGCCCGCCTTGGACCTCGCGGGCGCGCTCGCGACCGACCTGCGCGGTGCCGGTCTTGCCCGCGACGACGACGTTGGGCAGCCGCTCGCTGTACGCGGTGCCGTGCTCGTCGTTGACGACGCCGACCAACCCACGATGGATGCGCTCGCGATCGGCCGGATCGACCACCGGACCATCGCTGCGCGGCTGCGGCTCGGTGCGCAGCACCAGCTTGCCTTCGTTGGTCTCGATGCGATCGACGAGGTACGGCGTGAGCACGGTGCCACCGTTGGCGAGCGCGGCGTAGACCACCGCGAGCTGCATGACGGTGACCTTCACGTTGCCCTGCCCGATCGCGCTGTTGAGGCGCACACCACCTTGGTACGTGCCTTCGCGCGCCTCGAACTCCTCCGTCGGGATCGTGCCCTTCACTTCACCGTTGAGCCCCAGCCCCGAGCGCTCACCGAGGCCGAGCTCGCTGGCGATGGGCTCGACGCGCTCGAGGCTCAACGTGCTCTGGATCGCGAGGTTGAAGAAGTAGCTGTTGCACGACTGCACGATCGCCTGCTCGAGATCGACGCGCCCGTGCACGTGCGTGTCCTTGAAGCGCCGACCACCGAACACGACACCGCCGGTGCACTCGATCGTCTCGTCGGGATCGAACTCGGGATCCTCGAGGGCCGCGAGCGCCGACACCACCTTGTAGGTCGAGCCGGGGAAGAAGTGCTCCTGCACCGTCTTGTCGATGAACGGCTTGAGCGGGCTGTCCGACCACTCCTTCCACAACACCGCCGGGATCGGTTGCTCGTAGCGATTCGGATCGATGCCGGGCACCGACACCATCGCGAGCACGCGTCCGGTGTCGGCCTCGAGCGCGACCACGGCACCCGCGAGCTTGCTCGACAGCGCTTCGGCGGCGACGCGCTGCAGCTCGAGATCGAGGGTGAGGTAGATGTCCTGCCCGGGAATGGGATCGCGATCCGGCGGCAGCGCGGCGACGGCTTCGGCGGGCGGGCTCGCGACCTCGCGTGCGCGTGCATCGACGACGCGCGAGCGCGAGCCGAGGCGACCACGCAGGTAGTTCTCCCACTGGCGCTCGATGCCGGTCTGGCCCACGCGATCGCCGGGGCGATACGAGAGGTGATCGCTGCGCTCGAGCGTGTCGCGATCGATGTTGCCCATGTGCCCGGTGACGAAGCCGGTGAGCTCGTTCTCCGGGTAGAAGCGGCGCGAGCTCTCGCGGATCTCGATCCACGGATCGAGCCCGTCGAGCCGCGCTTCGATGCGCGCGTACTCGTCCCAGTTGAGGTTGCGACGGAGGATCTGCGCGTAGCGTCCGCGATCCTCGTCGGCGCGCAGCGCTTCGACGTCGTCGGCGATGTCGCGCTTGTCGGCGTCGTCGACGTAGTCGAGCAGCGACAAGAGTAGATCGCGCGTGCCCTCGTCGATGGGCACGCGCTTGCCCTCTTCGGTGGCCGTGATGCCGCCGTCCTCGGCGACCAGGAAGCGCGTCCAGGCCGTGAAGTAGAGCGTGTAGGCCGGGCGATTGGTGCCGAGCGGGCGCCCTTCGATGTCGAAGATGCGGCCGCGCGGCGCTTCGACATCGACGACGTCGACGAAGTTGCGCTCGGCTCGACGCGCGTAGTGATCGCCCTCGAGCACCTGCAGCTGGCAGAGCCGGAACATGAGCCCGCTGAAGACGACGAACACCACGAGCACGACCGCCGAGAAGCGTGATCGCAGCTCGCGGACGTCGGCTTGCTGACGCAGGTCGATCATCGCGGATCCAGGTGGAGCTCGGAGCGCGGGCCGCTCTCGAGGCGGAAGAGCACGAAGGTGCGATGCAACAGCGCCCACACCGGCGGTGCGACCAACAACGTGGCGAGCGCGTGCCAGCGCAGGCCGACCAACATCGCGAGCAGCGACTCGCCACGGATCGCGAACGTGTCGGCGAGCAAGAGCAGGATCAGCATGGTGATCGCGTCGAGCAACACCACGGAGAGCAGGCTCACCAGCGCGCGCATGGTCCAGCCGCGCACTGCGATGCGGCCCGCCGTCCACCACAGCAGCAACCACGTGAGCGCGAACGCCAGCGAGAGCACGCCGACGGGCGCGCCTTGGTGGAGATCTTCGACGTAGCCGAGCGCGACCGCGACCGCGAGCCCGGGCACGAGCTGACGCTCGCCGGCGAAGGCCGCATGCGCGAGCACGACGGCGGAGGTCGCCGGCAACACGATGGTCAAGCCGAGCACGTCGGCGAGCCCGCCCGTGGTCGCGATGAGCAACCAACCGATGATGAGGTGGGTGAACGCGCGCAGCATCGCGTCACCGAATGGGCCCCAGCCCGCGCGCTTGTTGTGGCTTGGTGTTCTCGGCGACGCGCGCATCGCCTTCCGGCGCCGCCGCGAGCACGACCCACACGACGTCGAGTCGATCGAAGCGCACGCTCGGCGCGACCTTCAGCTTCTGTTGATCGCCGACGAGCTGCTCGATCGCCGCGACCTGTCCGACCGGATGGCCTTTGGGAAAGAGCTCGTCGACGCCCGACGTCTGCACGATGTCGCCGACCTGCACGTCGTAGTCCTTCGACACCAGCGCGACGCAGAACTCTTCGCTGTCGCCCTCGAGGATGCCCTGCGCGTGGTTGCGCGCGACCTCGACGGCGATCTTGCTGCGCGCGTCGGTGATGAGCATGACGTCGCTGTAGTCGTCGAAGGTCTTGTCGATGCGACCGACGACGCCGTCGGCCGAGAGCACGGCCATGCCGGGCTCCGCGATGCCGACACCGCGATCGATGCGGATGTTGACGACGCGGAAGAACGGCGACTGATCGACGCCGACGCGCTCGGCGGGGATCATGTCTTCGGGCACGCGGTCGCGCATCTGCAGCGCGCGTCGCAGCTGCGCGTTCTCTTCTTCGAGCTGCACGAGGTCGCGCATCTTCTGCTTGAGCTCGCGGTTCTCGCTCGACAGCTCTTCGTTGGAATCCTGCAGGCGCGCTTGCAGCACCCAGCGCTCGAAGAAGCCGCCGAGCATGCCGAACGAATACGAGACCGCCGCTTCGAGCGGCGCGCCGATGCGGCGGATGGCGCGATCGAACGCGCCCATCTCGTGCGGCTCCTTCGCGCTCGCGCGCAGCAAGAAGATCGGAATCCCCAGCAGCACCACGACCAGGGCGCCGTTGCGTACGCTTCTGAGGGAAACCGCCATGGGGATGTTCGAACGAATGAGGTCTTGCGCTTGTTCCTCCCCCCGCTTGCGGGGGGAATCCGCGCTTTAGCGCGTACCGCGGCACCCGTGACCGCCGCGGGGGGAAAAAACTACTGCAACGCCACTTCGCGGAGCAGATCGAGCTCGTCGAGCGCGGCGCCGGAGCCGAGCACGACGGCGAACTCGGGCTCGTCGGAGAGGAACACGGGCAGACCCGTCTCCTCCGAGAGCAGCACGTCGAGGTTGGCGAGCTGACTGCCGCCACCGGTGAGCACGATGCCTTTGTCGACGATGTCGGCGCACAGCTCCGGTGGCGCGCGCTCGAGCACCGATCGCACCGCATCGACGATCGCGCTGACCGGCTCGGAGAGCGCTTCGCGGATCTCGTCGGAGTCGACCACCACGGTCTTCGGGATGCCCGCGACGAGATCGCGGCCCTTGACCTCCATGGTCATCACGACGTCCGTCGGTGCGGCGGTGCCGATCTCGATCTTGATGCGCTCGGCCGTGCGCTCGCCGATGAGCAAGTTGTACTTGCGCTTGATGTGCTGGATGATCGCTTCATCCATCTTGTCGCCACCGACGCGGCAGCTCTTGCACGCGACGATGCCGGCCATCGAGATGACCGCGACCTCGGCCGTGCCGCCGCCGATGTCGACGACCATGTTGCCGCCGGGCTCGGTGATCGGCAGTCCGGCACCGATCGCCGCGGCCATCGGCTCTTCGATGAGGAACACTTCGCGCGCACCGGCTGCGAGCGCGCTGTCGCGAACGGCACGCTTCTCGACCTCGGTGATGCCCGACGGAACGCAGATGATGATGCGCGGCTTCACCAACGTCTGGCGGTTGTGCGCGCGCGTGATGAAGTAACGCATCATCGCTTCGGTGACTTCGAAGTCCGCGATGACGCCGTCTTTCATCGGACGGATCGCGACGATGTTGCCCGGCGTGCGCCCGAGCATCTCCTTCGCTTCCTTGCCGACCGCGAGAACGCGCTTCTGATTGGCGTTCTTCTGCACGGCGACGACGGAGGGCTCGTGCGCGACGATGCCCTTGCCCTTGACGTACGTGAGCGTCGTCGCGGTGCCGAGATCGATGGCCAGATCGTTCGAGAAGAGGCCGTATACCCAGTCGAACAGCATCGTGGGGACTCGGTCGGACCGCCCGTGGGCGACGCGGCGAACGCGACGGACACCCGCTTCGCGGGTGCTGTCGCGTACGTCGCGATCCACATACACCGCGGCCGGCGGGCTCGGCAAGCCGTGCGCAGCCCCGAAATGCCCGCGACTTCGGGCGGATCGGCACGCGGACGTTCAGGGTGGACGTGTGCGCCGCGTGGGATCTCGCGGCATTCTCGTTGCAATTCCAGTCATTTGGCACCCGAGGGGCGGGATCGGACGACCGCCCTGCCCCGCCGCCCACGCCGCCGCGCACCGCGGAGGCCGGCGTGTCCTTTCGAGGCGCGGGGCCGGTTTGCCAAGCGGCGCGTTCTCGCTACCTTGGCTCGCCCACGCCATGCTCGGATCCCTTCGCAAGTCCGCCACGAGCTTGTTCTCGTGGCTCATTCTCGGCGCGCTCGCGCTGGTGTTCGGCCTGCAGTTCGGTTTGCCGAGCGACAGCCTCACGTTCGGTCAGTCGTCGTACGTGAAGGTGCACGGCGAGAAGATCGGCGACGACGAGTACCGCTACCAGATCACGCTTTTGTCGATGGTGATCGCGTTCGACAAGCTCGACGAGCGCATCCGCAAGATGATCGGGGTCGACGAGGAGGTGCTCGAGAGCATCATCGAGCGCGAGGTGCTCACCAACGCGGCGCACGATCTCGGGCTCGAAGCGACCGAGCGCGACGCGGAGGATCTCGTGCTCGCCGGTCACTTCATCGTGCTCGGCGAGACGCTGTTGCGACTCGGGCCCAAGGACGACTTCAACTACGAGAGCTTCCTGAACTTCGTGCGCAACCTGCACGTGTCGGAGCCGCGCTATCTCGATCTGCAGCGCCGCGAGCTGCTCGCGCGAATGGTGCGCGACGTGGTGTCGGCGAGCGCGGTGGTGTCGGAGCGCGAGCTGCGACAGATCTACGACGAGGGTGCGAACCGCATGACGCTGCGGATCGCTCGCTACTCGCCGCTGCAATTCGGCGAGCTGGTCGATCCCAGCACCGAGGAGATCGCCGCGTACCAGAGCGCGCACGCAGACGAGCTGAAGAAGCAGTTCGCGACGCAGGGTAGCCGCTTCGCGAAGCTGCCCAAGCAGGCGCGCGTGTTCATCGTGGAGGTGAAGAAAGCTCCACTCGACCCGGCCGGGTCGAAGGGGGCCGACACGGCGCGCGCGACGATCGATGCGGCGCGCAAGCGCATCGTCGATGGCGAAGACTTCCGCAAGGTCGCGCGCGAGGTGTCGCAGCACGAGACCGCCGGTCGCGGTGGCGAGGTCGATTGGGTCGGAGAGACCGTCGGCACCGGCGTCGATCCCAAGGTCGACGAAGCGCTCGCGGGTCTGAAGGTCGGCGAGCCGTCGGCGGTGATCGAAGGCGAGCAGGCGTTCTACGTCGCGCTCGTGCGTGCGCGTCGCGAAGGCGACATCAGCGAGGCCGATGCGCTGCCCGAGCTCGCCGAAGAAGGCGTGCGCGTGGAGAAGGGCGAGCAGCTCGCGCGCGCCGCTGCCGAAGAGGATCTGCAGGCGGTGAAGTCGGGGGCTGCGCTGGGCGACGTGTTCAAGGGCGGCAGTGCGCTCGGTGGTGACGAAGGTGTCGAGAGCGGCGGCGGCAAGAAGGATGTCCGCGTCGCGCTCGACGACACCGGATCGTTCCCCAAGGGCGAGCCGATCCCCGGCGTCGGTCCGGCGAAGGACATCGTCGAAGCGGCGTGGGCGGCAGAGCCCGGGCCCGGCATGCTCGACGGGTTGTTCGAGGTCGGCAAGGACATCGTGCTCGTCGGTCTCGTCGCGAAGGAGACCGGCAGCGATGCGGGCTATGCCGAGATCCGCAAGGATCTCTACCGCGGCGCGGTCGAGCGCAAGGGCGGATTGATCACCGCACGCTGGACGCATCGGCTGTGTCTCGAAGCGAAGGGCCGCGGCGAGATCAAAGACTCGCCCGAGAAGATCGCGAAGCTGATCCCGAGCGCGACCGCGCCGGCGCCCGTCGAAGGCGAGCTCCCCGATCCCACCTTCAAGCCCTACGAAGTCTGCGATCGCGTCGGCAACCGCGGCGGCATGCTCCGCGCCGCCGCAGGCCTCGGCGGCGGCGGCCCAGAAGAGTGATCGAAACGCGTGAGCGGTGGCGCGAGCAACGTGAACGCGAGCGGACATGAGTGAGAGCGGCCCTCCGGGGCCCGAGCCTTCGGGCCCTTCGGTGGGCAACGTCCTTGGTTTCTCGCTGCTGCTCCGAGAGCACCGCGCCCTCTTGGCGCTCGAGCGGCGCACGCTCGCGCCCGGTGTGCATCTGCTCGACTACGAAGCGTCGGTCCCCGGCGTCGCGTTTCCGATCGAAGGTCCGCTGTCCGCGTCGCGCTTCCGTCATCGTCGTTGTCGCGTTCATCGCGTGACGCTCGAGCTCGAGCGCCACGCGCTCCAATCATGGTTGGTCGCACGCCTGCGCGGGCGATCGATCGCCGGCCTGTGCGTCGCGTGGGTGTAGTTCGATCCGTCGGCGCGCGCGCGCCCGGACGAGGCGCCGTCACCGTGGATCATGCTGAGCGGCCGCACGCGTGCGGGTAGCTTCGGTTGGCTCGGCTGCGCGCTCGCACTGCGCGGCGACGGGCGCTCGCTGCTCGTGCGCCCCGGACGACTGTGGTGGTTCGGCAGCGCCGATCTCGATCGCACCGCGCTCTGGCTGTCGCTCGCACGCGCGCTCGATCCGCGGCGACGCAGCGAAGCGATCGAGATCCGCCTCGATCTCGCGATGGAAGCGTTGCGCGTGCCGTTCGTGCAAGCCGGTTGGAAGATCCCCGCGCTCGAGCAGCTCGAGCTGCGCGTGCTCTCCGTCGATGCGCAGCGCGCACGCGCGCAGTGGGAAGGCGCGAGCTCGCCGATCGAGGTCGCGCTCGGCGGCAGCGTCGAGCGGGATCCCATCGTCGCGGCCACCGAGCACGTGCGCACCAGCGACGACGTCGCGACCGCGATCGACGAGCTCGCCCTTGCGGTCGCGGCCGCACCACTCGCCGCGCAGGTCGCCGTGCAGCGCTGGGGCGTCGAGCTCTTCGCACGCAACGATCCTGCGCGCCGGGCCGCCTGCGCACGCGCGTGGCTGCGGCTGCGCCCGGCCGACGGTCGGGCGCAGCGCGAGCTCATCGCAGCGTTGCGCGCCGCACCGGATCACGACGAGCTGCAACGCCACCTGCATGCGTGGTCGCGCCTCGCAGTGTCGGGCCGACGACGCACCCGCAACGAGCTGGCGATCGCGCACGCGTGCGTCGAGATCGGCGACTTCGCCGGCGCACGCGCTCGCGTCGAGCCGTTGCTCGGTCACGAAGATACCGAGCTCGCCCCCGCGATCGCGCGCGCGTGGGTGCTCGCGCAGCTCGATCAGCCGATCGATGCGATGGCCACGCTCGATCGCGACGAGCTGCTCTCGCCGCGCGAGAAATCCGAGCTGTGGTCCGAGCTCGCGCGCGTGCTGTCGAAGCGCGGTGACGACGAGCGCGCGTGGCTCACGATGAGTCGCGCAGCCGAGACCGGCGGCGCGGACGAGAATTGGATCGCGCTCGCACACGTGCTGCTCGAGCGCGGCACGCCCGACCGAAGCGCGCTGGATCTCGTCGAGCGCACCGCGCTCGCCGGCGGTGACACGCGCCTGCAGCTGCGGCTCGCCAGCGTCGCCGAGCGCGACGGTCGCAACGAAGAGGCCGCGCGTCACTGGCTCGCGGTCGCCGATGCGGAGTCGACCACGCCCGGTCGACTCGCAGCGCTGCGTCGCTGGCTGCACGTGCGCGGCGTCGAGACCCACGGCTACGCGGCCGTCGTCGCGGCGGCGGCCCGGCCGGACGTCGTCGCGATCTTCGCCCGCATCGCCGCGCTCGCGCCCGATCACGCGGAGGCCGGGCTGGTGCTCGGTGAAGCCGCCGCGCTCGCGGGCGACGAGGTGCACTCCGCCGAGCTCGACGATCGCACCGTGGTCGCGCGCGCGAGCGATCCGCGGGCCGCAGGCGCGCTCGTGCGCATGCTCGAGCGCGCCGACGCCGATCGCGACGACGACAACATCCGCGAGCTGCTCGCCGACATCGCGAGGATCCCCATCGACGATCACGGCCTGCGTGCGCGCATCGACTCGGTGCGCCGACGATTGCTGGCCGCCGATCCGCGCGCGCGCGCGGCGTTCGTGATCGCGGGTGTGCGCGGGCTCGGTCGTCCCGAAGCGATTGCGACGCTGCGCGACGCGGCCGCGCGCGAGTCCGACATTGCCGCGTTCGTGGAGCTCGGCGACGCGTTGGTGTCGCTCGGCGGACGCAC
>DASZPU010000011.1:0-6880 GCA_035550195.1 Nannocystaceae bacterium | reverse complement strand
GATGCGCCGCGTCATCATGCCGCCCGCCACCGCGCCCACGACCGTCGCGACGCCACCGAAGATCCCGTCGACGAGGCCGATCTGCTCGAAGTCGAAGCCGCGGTCCACCATCGCCGGTTGGATCAGCACGCCGGCGATGCTCTCGGCGAACTTCGACGCGAACAGGAACGCGGCGAATGCAGGCACCGCGAACAGACCGTCGAGCGCCCCGCGCACGATCGTCCGCACGTGCACGGGCGGCCCCACCTCCGACGCCGGCTCGCGGGTGAAGAGCACCGCGACGAGCGCGACGACCAAGCAACCGGCCATGATCGTGAACGACGTGAGCCATCCGACCGCGCCGATGAACAACAGCAGCACGCCCCCGCCGGCGATGTTGCCGAGCTTGAACCCGCCCACCTGCGCGGAGTTGGCGGGCCCCAGGTCGCGATCCGGCATCGTCGCGACCGTGAAGCCGTCGACCGCGATGTCCTGCGTCGCCGCGAAGACGTTGAGCAGCAGGAACAACACCAACGCAACGGTGAGCCCGACGCGTGGGTCGAAGAAGCCCACCGCGAACGTGCACGCGATCATGCCGACGAGCGCGGGCACCATCCACGTCTTGCGTCGGCCGAAACGTGCAGAGCCCCAGCGGTCGACGAACGGCGCCCACAGCAGCTTGCCAAGCCACGGCAAGCCGACGAGCTGGACGAGGTTGGTCTGCAAGAGCGTGCCGCCCTGCGTGCGCACGACGACCGGCAGCGTCTGCGCGAGGAATCCTCCGGGCAGCCCCTGACAGAAGTAGAGCAGCGTCAGGAGGGCGAGCCGGCGGACCGCGGCCATGTCAGCGCGCACGCAGCTGCGTGCGCAGCCAGTCGGGGCGGTCGGTGATGATCGCGTCGACGCCCGCTTGCAGCGCGCGCGCGAGGTTGCGCGGCGTGTCGCAGCGATAGACGAACAGCTCGCACTTGCGCGCGTGCACGGCCTCGGCGAGCGCAGCATCCACCTCGCGCGCAGGCAGGCACAGCGCGCCGACACCAGCGAGCGCGCGCGTCAGCGCGGCACCGCGCGGGCGCTCGTCGATGTTGCGCACGAGCGGCAGCTTCGGTGCCGCCTTCGCGACCAGCGCGAGCACCTTCGGCTCGAAGCACAGGATCCGCGCGCGCACGTCCGGACAACGCGCGAGCGCAGCGATCACCGCATCGACCAGCACCTTCACGCGCGCGACCGTCTCACCGACGGGCTTGAGCTCGAGCAACAGCTCGGTGCGATTGCCGAAGCGATCGAGCACGCCGGTCAGCGTGGGAATCTTCTCGCCTTCGTACTTCGCGTCGAACCAGCCGCCGAAGTCGAGCGTGCGCAGCTCGGCCAGCGTGCGCGCGTGGATCGGCCCCCGTCCGCCGACCTTCGCGAGCGTGCGATCGTGGAAGACGACCGGCACGCCGTCGCGCGTGAGCTGCAGATCGAGCTCGATCGCAGCCGCGCCCTGGCGCAGCGCTTCCGCGAACGACACCGCGGTGTTCTCCGGCCGCACGCCGCACGCACCGCGATGCCCGATCACCCGCGGCGCGCTACTCGTTCTCGAGCCCGCCTTTTTGGTCCCACTTCCCTTTTGGCCAGCTCGCATGCGTCGTCACCGTCCACTTCTTGCAACCCTTGCCGAGCTCGAGATCGGGATAGTCCTTCGGATCGATCACCACGACGTACGAATCGCTCTGCCCGGTGACGCCGTGCGCACCCGGGGCCTTCACCTTGTCGGCCGGCACCGGGGAGGTCTTGCCACA
The DNA here is from genome assembly GCA_035550195.1 of Nannocystaceae bacterium. Classification (GTDB taxonomy): domain Bacteria; phylum Myxococcota_A; class Polyangia; order Nannocystales; family Nannocystaceae; genus Xiheibacterium. The sequence goes on along the minus strand of DASZPU010000011.1, from coordinate 5,117 downwards.
CGCGTTCACGTCGGCAGTGAGCGTGTCCGGCGTCTTGCCCGCCTTGAACACGAGCGCAGCACCGTTGCCGATCTTGCCGTGGTTCACGGTGAGATCGCCTTCGCGATGCGCCTTCGTCGAGCGCTGCATCTGCGCTTCGCCGCAGCCGGCGCTGCCACAGAACCACGCGCCACGGTACGACACGAACTCGCCACGCCAGTTCTGGCGCATCTCCGCACAGCCGCCGAGCACGAACGCCGCGGCGAACAAGAGCATCGTTCGTGACATGGGGGCGTGCCGAAGCTGCATGCCACGTTGATATCACGTCGCGTGATACTCTGGCGGCCGCGATGATCCCTGCCGAGCTCGCGCGACGATTCCGCGGATGCCTGCTCGGGGGAGCGGTCGGCGACGCGCTCGGAGCCGCGGTCGAATTCATGTCGCTGGCGGAGATCCGCTCGCGTCACGGCGGACGCGGGATCATGGAGTACGCCGAGGTCTACGGCCGTCGGGGCGGCATCACCGACGACACGCAGATGACGCTCTTCACCGCAGAAGGCCTCATCCGGCTCGCGGCATCGCGCACCACGAAGTACCCGCAGGAAGCACTCGCGATGCTGCATCGCAGCTATCTGCGATGGCTGCACACGCAGGCGGTGCGCTCGGCCCATCCCACCTACGAAGACGCGCTGTCGGGTTGGCTCATCCGCATGCCGGAGCTGCACAGCCAACGCGCGCCGGGCAACACGGTGCTCTCGGCACTGCGACTGCCGCAGCCGGGCACCGTGCAGCATCCGATCAACGACAGCAAGGGTTGCGGCGGAGTGATGCGCGTCGCGCCGATCGGTCTGTTCGGCGAGCGCACGTTCGATCTCGCGTGTCAGTCGTGCGCGATCACCCATGGACATCCGTCGGGCTATCTCGCCGGTGGTGCGTTCGCGGTCATCATCGAGCACGTGATCCACGGCAGCCCGGTGCCGCAGGCGGTCGCGAAGATGCGCGAGCAGTATGCGTCGGTGCTGAGCGACGAGGTGCGCGGCGCGATCGACAAGGCCCTGCTCGCCGCCGCGAAGTCGCCGCGCAACGCCGAGACCGTCGAGTCGCTCGGCGCAGGTTGGGTGGCCGAGGAAGCGCTCGCGATCGCGATCTACTGCGCGCTCGTGGCCCACGACTTCGCCGACGGTGTGGTGCTCGCGGTCAACCACAGCGGCGACAGCGACAGCACCGGTGCGATGGTCGGCAACCTGCTCGGCGCCGCGTGGGGCGTCGAGTCGATCCCCGACGCCTGGCTGCAACCGCTCGAGCTCGCCGAAGAGATCGCGATGATCGCCGACGACCTGCTGGGCGCGCACCTCGGCCAGCCGGTCGACTTCGCCCGCTACCCGCCCGAGTAGCTCAGAACAACTCCGGCTCGGCCACGAGACACGCGGGGTCGTCGTTCTTCACGTCGTTGACGCGCGGCGATGCGGGCGTGCCGATCAGTAGATCGTCGGGCGCCGAGTGCAGGTGGGTCTGCAGCTCGCCGAGCCATGCATCGGTGTCGAGCCCTGCGCGCGGTGGATCGATCCACGCATCGAGCTCGTAGGGCGCGAGCACGGCGGGCATGCGATCGTGCAGCTCCGCGACGACGATGTTCGGCACCGTCGTGATGATCGCGAAGCGGGTGAGCTGCTCACCGGTTTCGGGATGCCGCCACGGCAACGCGATGCCCGCGAACGTGATGAGCCCGTCGTCCGGCTTGTGGAAGCGGATCGCACGGCGGGCCTTCTTGTCGCCGTGCCACTCGTAGAACCCATCGGCCACGACGGCGCAGCGCAGACGCAGCAGCGCGTGCCGGAAGATGCCGCGCGTCGCGACCGTCTCGGCGCGCGCGTTGATCTGTACCGGCGGTTTGGGCTTGTCCTTGTCGCGCGGCGTGACCAGCCCCCACGTGGCCCAGGTCAGCTTGCGGCGCCCGTCCGCGCCCGCCACCACGATGGGGTGCTGATCGGTCGGCGCGATGTTGAAGCGCGGGCGCCACTTCGCCGCGTCCTCCGGGCTGAAGTCGGCGTCGAGCGCTTCGGCGACCGACTGGTAGTCGTCGGTGGTGAGCGTGAAGCGGCCACACATCGCGGTGCAAGCATGCCAGCTCGCATGCCCGCGGCAATCGAGCTTGATCTCGGCGGCGCACGCGGGCGAATCTCTGGCTCCCGATGTTCCCGCCCGCGAGCCTGATCCCGCTGCCCACCGATCGCAAGGTCGCCGAGCGGGTCGACGCGATCGAGCTGCCGTGGAACCGCCACGGCGTCGATCCATTCGGCATCGACAAGCGCGAGCTCGCGAAGCTCTACACCACGCTCGGGTTCTTCTATCACCGCTACTTCGAGATGAAGGTGTACGGGCAGCACAACGTGCCCGCGCGCGGGCGCGGCATGCTGGTCGGCAACCACTCCGGTGGTTGGGCGCTCGACGGCATCATGGTGATCGCGTCGGCGTTCTTCGAGCTCGATCCGCCGCGGCTCGCCCAGGGCATGGCGGAGAAGTTCATCCAGCGCATGCCCTTCCTCGCGAACTTCACGAGCCGCATCGGTCAGCTCCCGGGCTTGCCCGAGCACGCCGTGCGTCTGCTCGAGGACGAGCGCTTGCTGATGGTGTTCCCCGAAGGTGCACGCGGCACCGCCAAGCTCTACAAAGAACGCGACTCGCTGGTCGGCTTCGGCACCGGCTTCGTGCGACTCGCGTTGCAGACCAACACGCCGATCGTGCCGTTCGCGTTCGTCGGCGGCGGCGAAGCGATCCCCACCGTCACCAACCTCTACAAGGTCGGGCGCATGTTCGGCGTGCCGTACATCCCCGTGACACCGTGGGGCGCCGCGGTGCCGCTGCCGGTCACGCTGCAGATCCTCTACGGCGCACCGATCCGCCTCGAAGGCAGCGCGCACGACACCGACGACGTCATCGCGCGCCACGTCGATCGCATCAAGTCGCGCATCGCGAGCCTCATCCGACAAGGTCGAGAGCTGCGCGACGGCAAGCGCAAGGTCGAGGAGCTCGAGCTGGGATGAAGGTGCTGGTCACGGGGATCTCGGGCGCGCTCGGGCGCGAGGTCGCCAAGCTGCTGGTCGCGCGCAAGCACGAGGTCGTCGGCATCGACGTGCGCCCTTGGTATCACCCGCCCGAAGGCGCGACGGTCGTGCAGGCCGACATCCGCAAGCGCCCTGCGGAGGACGTGTTCCGCACGCAGCGTCCCGACGCCGTGATCCACATGGCTACGGTGACGCACCTGACCCATCGCAGCCAGGATCGCTATCGCATCAACCTCGGCGGCACGCAGGCGGTGTTCGAGCACTGCGAGACCTACGGCGTGAAGCGAGCGATCTTCGCGGGCCGCCACACCTACTACGGTGCGGGCCCCGACTCGCCGCTCTATCACACCGAGAGCGAGCCGCCGTTCTCGGTGCACACGTTCCAAGAGCTGTCGGATCTCGTCGCCGCCGATCTCTACGCGGGCTCCGCGTTGTGGCGCTACCCGAACCTCGACACCGCGGTGCTGCGGCTGTGCTACACGCTCGGCCCGCTGCGCCAAGGCACGCTCGCCGCGTTCCTCAAGGGCCCACGCGTGCCGACGATCCTCGGCTTCGATCCGCTGTTCCACTTCATCCACGAGCTCGATGCCGCATCCGCGATCGTGCTCGCGCTCGAGAAGGACCTGCGCGGCGTCTACAACGTGTGCGGTCCACCGCCCGTGCCGCTGTCGGTCATCATTCGCGAGACCGGTCGCTCGCAGGTGCCGCTGCCCGAGTCGCTCGTGCGTCCGCTGCTCGGTCGCTTCGGTCTGCCGCGCCTGCCTCCGGGCGCGCTCGAGCACGTGAAGTATCCGGTGGTGATCGACGGCAGCCAGTTCCGCAATGCCACCGGCTTCCAATACGCCTACGACGAAGACGCGACCATGGCCGCGTTTCGTGCGGCGTGATCACGCTTCGGGTGCGTAGAACGTGATCGCCGCGAGGCACTGCACCTCGCCGACGCTCTTGCCCGTGACGCGCACGCCCTGACGCGCGCGCATCGCTTCGAACATCTGCTCCAGCAGCACCGGCTCGACCTTGTGATCGCGGCAGACCTTGCCGCCGAACGCGTAGGTCGATCGCCCCCCGTCGAGGGCGATCGCGCGGGTCACCAGCGTGCCACCCGGGCCGCTGGTCTCCATGGCGATCGACTCGATGCGCTCGCTGGCGACGGGCGCGTCGATCGCCGGGGTATCCCCCGCAAACAGGACGCTGAGCCAGAGCACGAAGGATTGCGCGAGCATGGGGATGCCCTCCGGTGCTCGGAACGCCGCGCGCGGCCGCGCCTTTACACCGAACGCGGCGGAACGGTCGCGCAACCATGACGAGCACGCTACTTTTCGACGGCCCGTGTCCGCGCCAAGATCGACGAAGGTGGCGCCGTCGCACCATGCCCTCGCACTGGCGCTCGCGTGCGTGCTGCCCGGGTGCATGCGCGCGGCCGAGCCCACGAAGGCGGTCGCGCAGGAGCACGAGTCCGCCGCGGCGCCGCGCTCGACTGCGACCGCGCGTGGCCCCATGGCGCCGGTGCGTCGCCCGACCGGCAAGCGCGACAGCGCGGCGAGCTCGACGAGCACCGATCCGCCGTCCGAGCCGCTGCCGCCATCTTTGCCACCGGCCGCATTGTCGGAGACCTACTTCAAGCACTACGGCGTCAACCCGACGATCGACACCGAAGAGGAGTCGGTGTCGAGCTTCGCCCTCGACGTCGACACCGCCTCGTACACGCTCGCGCGCGGCGCGTTGACGCGCGACGAGCTGCCCGACGATGCGGCGATCCGCGTCGAAGAGTTCCTCAACGCGTTCGACTACGGCTATCCGGCGCCGCCCGCCGCCGACTTCGAGATCCTCACCGAGGTCGTGCCGTCGCCCCATCGCAAGGGCTACCACGTGCTGCACGTGGGCCTGCGCGCGCGCGAGATCGCCGGCAAGGATCGTGCGCCGTCGAACTTGGTGTTCGTCGTCGACGTGTCGTCGTCGATGGCGAAGGACGCTCGGCTCGAGCTCGTGCAGGACGCGATGCGTGCGCTGGTGCGGCGGCTCGAGGCGCGGGACCGGCTCGCGATCGTCTCGTACGGCAACACCGCGGACGTC
>DASZPU010000010.1:0-2179 GCA_035550195.1 Nannocystaceae bacterium | reverse complement strand
TCGGAGCGCTCGGCGTGCTCGTGCTCGCGTGCCGTGTCGCGTCGACGAGCTCGGCGCAGCCGGAGCCCGCGCACGCACGGCCGACGAGGTCGCCGAGTGTGACGCGCGACGACGAGCTGTTGCGGCTCGACGTCGATCTCGCGACCACCTATCCGTTGCGCGCGCGGATCGTGCGCAGCGGCGCCGTCTATGCGCAGCACGATGGGGGACCCACCGCCGAAGGCGAGGGGCGCACGATGTCGATGGTGGTCACGGTCGTCGATCCCGACGCGCAGGGGCAGCCGATGCGTCCGCGCGTGCTCTGCGAGCACGTGCATCATCGCATCGCGGTGCACGTCGACGTCGACGACCTCGCGATCGTCGCGCGCACCGGTGCAGTGATCACCGCGAGCGCACAGCAACGCGACAGCTGGCCCGACACGATGCCGGGCGTGCGGCTCGCTGCGGGCACGCGCGTGCGCATCGAGGGCGGCCTCGATCGCGACTTCGTGCGCGCCGTGTTCGAGCTGCCCACGATCCGCGCGGCTGGATTCGTCGATCGCGAGCACATCGGCTACACGTGGGTACCCGAGCAGTGGCGCGTGCCGCCGGGCGTGCCCGACGCGAAGGTGAAAGGCCGCGTGTCGCTGCTCGCGATGCCGAGCGGCCAAGAGCTCGCGCGGCTCGATCCGACGATGGCCGCGCCCGGCATGTTCGTGCGACGGCTCGGCCCCGAGCAAGGTGGATCGGTGCTGGTGCGCTTGGACGGCGCCGAGCTGAGCGCGGTGGGATGGTTGCCGGCCGTCGAGCTCGAAGCCGCGAGCGGTCCCGCGACGAGCTCGCTGCGCATGATCGGTCGCGGCGGTGGCGAGCCGAGCGAGCCCACCGTCGAGCTGCCGCAGGGCACCCAGCTGCGCGGCGGAGCGCTGCGCGATCCGATCGGTGTCGTCACCGCGACCGCGCGCTTCCACTGCCGCGATCGCTGCGACGCCGCGGATCCCGTCGTCGAGGTCGACGCGTGCGCGACCGCGATCGTGGTCGAGGCGCGACGCTAGGCTTCGTCGGCGAGACCGCTGGTCCAGCGCTGCAGGCTCGTGTCGGTGAGCCGACGCAGCTCGGGCGACGCGGCCGCGAGCTCGTCGACCTTCTTGCGCAGCATGTCGAGCCCGCGGCGCAGTCGACTGCGCACGGTGCCCGAGGGAAGGCCGAGCGCGATCTCCAGCTCACGCCCACGCACACGCTCGAAGTAGTAGAGCTCGAGCGCGATCTGCAGCTCGACCGGGAGGTGACGCAGCGCGACCACGAGGAGACGCTCGTCGTCGCGGGCCGCGAGCTCCGACGACGGCGACATGCCGGCGCTCACCACCGAGTCGACCTCCACGTCGATGCGCGGGTTGGTGCCCTTCGTGCGCAACCAGTCGATCAGCTTGCTGCGCGCGGCCGCGAACAGATAGCCGCGGAACGCCTCGGGCGTGCGGATCTGGTCGCGCTGCTGCACGCAGGACAAAAACGTCTGTTGGATGAGGTCGTCGGCTCCGTCGCCGACCTTGTTCAAGAAGAAGCGGCGTACCGACTCGAAGTAGCGATCGATCAGCTCGCCGCCGGCCTTGCGGTCGCCGTCCTGCCAGGACGCGAGCAACTCCGCATCGCTGGCCGACACGCGCCGATGCTAACAACAGCCCGAGCTCTCGCGCGCGCTCGGGCTTCCTCGCCGGGCTATGACCCGAAATTCCGCGGTCGGACGATTTCCGTGATCAACCGGGGGCGGGTTCCGTCTGCAGCTCGAACCCCGGGGGAACCCACGATGAAGCCCGCGACGCTGGCCTGCTCCACGCTCCTTCTCTCCTCGCTCTTCGCCTGCGCGGTCGCGTCCGACGATCCGACGTGTATCGGCGAACGCAAGCTCGCGACCAACAAGCTCGCGGTCAACAAGCTCGCGACCAACAAGATCGCGACCAACAAGCTCGCGGTGAACGGCCTGTTGACCGCAGCGCTGCCCGAGGCGCCGCTGACCTCGGTGGGTATCGCGGACACGGTGCCGAGCGAGGCGTTGGCCGACGAGTTCGTGCAGTCGGTGCTCGAGTACATGGTGGAGTGCGCGTTGACGTCCGAGCAGTCGATCGAAGTCGACGTCGGTGGCGAGCGGCGCGTGTACGAGGGCGCGCTCGGGCTCGCGCCGGCGTGGGGCGACGCGCAGGGC
>DASZPU010000009.1:0-2620 GCA_035550195.1 Nannocystaceae bacterium | reverse complement strand
CACGTGCGTCGGGGTGTCGGCGAGCAGCGGCACGTCGCCCTGCGTGAAGAGGCGACCGCCCGACGTCGCACCCTGATCGAGCACGACGTGCAGCGCCGCGTCGCCCGACACCGTGTGCGTGCCGTCGAGATCCATCGTCGCGCCCGAGTCGGACAGCGCGGCGCGCCACGGACCGAAGGTCTGCCCGTCGACCAGCGAGGTCTCGCGGTAGTCGTCGAACTGCTCGCAGAACGCGACGCCATCGCAGGGGTGCTCGGTCGCACCCATGTCGGGTGTCGCCGCCGAGCTCGAGCTCTCGTCGACGCTCGTCGTCGTCGTGCTCGCGACCCCGGTGGAGCTCGACGAGCTCTCGCTGCTCGGCATCGTCGTGGCCATGGTGGCCGACGGATCGGTGCTGCCGACGGTCGTGCTCGTGCTGGTGCTCGTGTCGCTCGACCCACCCGCCGGTGTAGACGCGGATCCGCAACCGATGAGCGCGAGCGAAGCGAAGACGAGCGTGCGCATGCGCGGACGATACCCCACCGTCATCGACGCAGCGATCGTCGACGATGGGCGAACGATGCTGCGCGGGACCGCGCTGGTGTGCCTCGGGCTCTTCGCGGCCGTGCATCGCCTGCAACGGTGGCTGCGCGTTCGTCGACCGACGTCGCAGTAACGCCGGCGACTCTCACGGCACCTTCGTGCGCGTGTCCTTGGGACACACCGGAGGATCCGTTGGGTCGATCATCGCCCCGCGATCACGGATTGCCGGGTACGGCTCCATTGCGAGGATCATGGCGCTCTCGCGCGCCGCCGTGCATTGGATCGTGGGGCTCGCGATGCCGCTCGGGTGTGCCGAGCGGCTGTATCCGGACACGGATTGCGGCGATGCGGAGCAGCAGCCCGGCGAGGTCTGCTTCGACGGCGATCACGAGACCATCGACGTGCCGTTCGAGCCGTTGGCGGTGCGCGTCGCTCCGTTCGACGGCGACGGGTTGTCGGACATCCTCGTCACCGGCCTCGACGAAGACGGGCTCGTCGTCGGGGCGTTGTCGCTGACGCAGCCAGACGGCGCGCTGGGCGAGCTGCGCGCGACGACGCTGTTCGGATGCAGCGCATATCCGGCGGTGGGTGACGTCGGCGACGGCGTCATCGCGGATCTGCTCTTCGATCAGTGCGACGACACGATGCTGGTGTTCCGCGGTCACGAGGACGGCACCGTCGATCCCGCGGTGTCGGTGGACGTCGACGTGCTCACGCTCGGCTCCGCGTTGCTCGACGCGGACGGCGATGCCATCGGCGACGTGATCGCGCTCGGCACGTCGGGCTCGTCGGTCGCGATCGCGCTCGCGCGCGGCACCGGCATGGGTTTCTACCTGCCGCCCGTGCTCACCACCGTCGGCACGATGGGTGCCGGCAACGCGCCGCGCAGCTTCTCGATCGGGCTCATCGACGACGACCTGCGCCTCGATCTCGTGCTCTCGCACGGCGACCCGGTGCTGCCACCGGTGTTCGTGCGCGGCGCGGGCGAGAGCTTCGGGCCACCCGAGCCGTGGCCCGAGCTCGGCATCGCCGCGAGCGTGTCGTTCGCGAACACCGACGGCGAAGGCGATCCCGAGCTCGTGGTGTTCCGCGACGAGCCCGCGGTGGTCGAGGTGTGGACCGGCAAGCTCGGCACCGCTCGGAAGGTCGGCAGCACCGAGCTCGGCGGCTCGTCGCTGTTCGCCGCCGGCGACTTCGACGGCGATCGCAACCTCGACTTCGCGTTCTACGATCGCGACGACGTCGAGGTCGCGGTGTGGCTCGGCGACGGCCGCGGCGGGTGGGAGGAAGCGACGACGGTGCGCTTCAGCGCGCCGGTCGAGCAGCTCGCAGTCGGCGATCTCGACGCCGATGGCGCCGCAGACCTCGTCGCGGGGACGTTCTCCCGGGGCACGATCACCATCGCACGCGGCGCGCCGTGATCGTGGGACCATGACGCGACACCACCACGGCATGAAGAAGTCGCCTCTCGCCGTCGCCCTGCTCGCGCTCGCGCTCGGCGGCACGATCACCACGGTGAGCTGCGTGATGTGCAACGACATCGGCTGCATCGGTGGTCTCGAGTGGGAAGCGAGCCCGCTCGAAGGCGGCGCGATGATGCCGGGGAGCTACGACCTCGTGCTCGAGCTCGACGGTGGCAGCTACCACTTCGATTGCACGGTGACCGAGCTGGCGCGCGAGAGCGAGTGCAGCGGCCCCGCGGACGACGACGACGACGAGTTCGAGCTCTCGATCGACCTCACCTCGTACCAGACCACGGAGGAATGGGACCGCGATGCGCCCGCGGGCAAGCTCCTCGTGCAGGTGTGGGCCTTCGAAGGCGACGAGCAGCGCTCCACCCGTGGCCCGCGCGACGTCCACATCGTGCTCGCGCGCGACGATCGCATGCTGGTCGACACGACCTACGACATCGACTACGAGCGCGACGAAGACTTCTACGGCGACGAGAAGTGCGGCTTCTGCGATCTGCAGGAGCAGCGCGCGAATCACTGGGTCGAGGAGTGAGCGATCAACGGGGCTCGGGCCACGCGATCGTCGGCCAGCGCTGCGCGGCCGGATTCGTGGGCGCGACCGGTGTCGGTGGCATGCGCAGCGACGG
>DASZPU010000008.1:0-3605 GCA_035550195.1 Nannocystaceae bacterium | reverse complement strand
TTCTCGATCAGCCGACTCGGGCCCGGCACCGACAGTCGACAGGTGCGCCTGCCGTACATCGACGACTACTACGAAGCCCACAACGGCGCGACGGTGCACGAGAACGGCTGGACCAACAAGGATCAGAAGCACCGCACCAATCCGCAGCTGTACGGCGGCACCGTCGAGCACGGCAAGACGATGACGCTCGCGGTGCGCATCGGCGAGCAGGACAACGGCGATCTCAAGAGCATCAAGAACGGGATCAAGCAGGCGCTCGACGGCATCGCCGAGGTCGCGAAGGAGATCCCGGGCTGGGGCACCATCGTCGCTGCGGTTGCGAAGGTCGGCTCTGCAGCCGCGGGCAACTTGCCCGACACCGACGGTGACGACGTGATCGCATTCGCGACCGTGCAGGTCACCAACAAGTGCGGCAACCTGCAGACGACGTGGGTGACGTTCGCGTCGAAGTCCTTCGCCGGCGCAGGCACGATCTCGAACGACTTCCTCGACGTCGACACGCAGAGCTCGGTCGAAGCGCGGCTCGTCGTGCTCAACAGCTCGCAGCAGGGTTTCTGGACCGAGTACGCGCCGTTCACCTGGGCGGGGGCCGAGGATCAATTCTGGTGGATCGCACACGGCACGAGCGGTGCGGCCTACACGTTCCTCGTGAAGCAGCGCGCCGAAGCGACCTGAGCGTGGCTCACGACGTCGCCGCAGCGAGCTCGGCTGCGGCGGCGTCGATCCGCGCGCGCACGCGCTGCAGCATTGCACCGTGTGCCGTCGCAGCGAGCCGCGTCGCGAGCACGCGGGTGTCGCCGAGCACGACCAATCCGCGTGCGACCGCGAGCGCGGGCCCGACGAGGAACGCATCGAGCGTCGGATCGTCGAGCGCTTCGCTCGCGAGCGCCGCGAGTCGCTCATCGAGCTCGTCGAGCTGCGTGTGGAGGTGCGCGAGCGCGGTCGGTCGCGCGTCCGGCTCGCTGCGCACGAGCGCACCGATCGCCACGAAGCAGCGCGCGTGCGCGTGCGCGATCACGCCGGCGAGCGCCGGCCTTCGCTCCGCGAGCATCGCCGCGAGCGGACCGGTCGCATCCGCGGCGAGTCGCGCGTGCGATCCATCGACGAGCCGTGGACCCGGTCGACCATGCTCCGCGAGGAACGAGCCCTCGGGCTTCACGACGATCGTGTGCGGCTCGCCGAGCGCGTCGAGCAGCGCAGCGGCGTAGGTGCCATGCGGACAGCGTTGGGTGGTCTCGAGCGTGTACATGGCCCTCACGCGACGACGAGCAGCGCGAACGCGACGAAGAGTCCGGTGAGAGCGATTGCGAGCAGCCCGCCGCGGTGCGGCTGCTCGAGCTCCGGCGTGCCGCCGCGAAACAGGTGGAGGTACTCGGCGAGCTCGAAGAAGTGCATGGGTGGACTCCGTCCGCGTTTCGGGGCGTTCCGAGCCACGGAACTTCGTGCCATCGTCGAGGGTATGAGCGCGCTGTTCGGGCGGACCCCGCAGCTGGCCGCGGCTCGGCGCGCGCTCGATCGCACCCGCGCGGGCTGTGGTGGCGTCGTCGTCGTCGCGGGCGAGCCCGGCATCGGCAAGTCCCGGCTCTTGCGCGCGATCGCGGACGAGGCGGAGGCGGCCGGGCTGCGCATCGGGATCGGTCGCGCGTGGGAGGTCGGCAGCGCACCCGCGCTGTGGCCGTGGGCGCAGGCACTGCGTGGGGTCGGCATCGAGCTCGCAGATCTCGTCGGCGAGTCGTCGGGCGAGATGGCGAGCGCGCAGCGGCTCGTCGCGTTCGAGCGGGTACGCCGACGCCTCGCCGAGCTCGCGCAGGCGCAGGCGATCGCGTTGTTCGTCGACGATGCCCACGCGGCCGATCTCGCGTCGCTCGAGCTCGCGTTGCATCTCGCGCGCTCGATCACCGACAGCAGCGTGTTGCTGGTCGTCACGACGCGCGAGGCGGAGCTGCGCGCGAGCCCGGCCCACGGCGAGCTGATCGCCAAGCTCGCCCGCGAAGCGGTGCGCGTGCGGCTCGATCGCTTCGACATCGACGAGCTCGGCCGCTGGCTCGCGTCGACCGGGTTCGACGGCGATGTCGCGGCGATCCACGGCATCACCGAGGGCAACCCGCTGTTCGTCGAGGAGGCGCTGCGCGTCGGGATCGATCGCTTCACGCAGCTCGCCGAGGGTGGGGTCGCGCTGCTGCTCGACGAGCATCTGGCACGCGTGTCGACGGCCGCGCTCGCGACCCTCGGCGCGGCCGCGGTGCTCGGCCGCGAGGCTGCGATCAGCGACGTCGTCGCGGTCGCGCAGTGCTCCGGCGATGACGTCGACGCGCATGTGCAGGAAGGTCTGCGCGCCGGCGTGCTCGCGCCCGCAGCACCCGGCGAGCTCGCGTTCGCCCACGTGCTCTTGCGCGATGCTTCCTACGCGCGGCTCGGTCACGACGCGCGCGCACGACTGCATGCGCGCACCGCCGAAGTGCTCGCTGCACGCGGTGCGAGCAGCTCGATCGTCGCGCACCACCTGCTCGAGGCCGGCAGCGTGATCGCGGCGGGGGTCGTCGCGGCGGGCGTCATCGCGGCAGCCCAGGCCGCCATGCATCGCCACGATGCCGACTCTGCGCTCGCGTCGATCGAGCGGGCGCGGCCCCGGCTCGGCGAGCTCGACGACGCCACGCGCCTCGAGCTCGAGCTCGTCACCGCCGATGCGGAGATGCGCGCCGGTCGACTCGCGGAAGGTCGTGCGCGCAGCAGCGCGTGCGCCGAGCGGGCGGGCGCACGCAACGACGCCTCCGCGCTCGCGCGCGCCGCCCTGACCTACGGGCTCGAACTCATGTCGGGCGCGCTCGATCCCGAGATGGTGCGCTTGCTCGAGCAAGCCCGCGCTGCGCTGCCGAACGCTGCGAGCACGCTGCGTGCACGCGTGCTCGCGCGACTCGGCGCGGCCAAGACCCCGCCGCGCTCACCCGAGGAGGCGCAGGAGAGCGTCGCGCTCGCGCGCGAGGCGATCACGATGGCGCGCACGCTCGGCGACGAGACCACCCTGCTCTTCTGCCTGCGCAACGGTGCTTCCGCGTTCGGCTACATGCTCTCGCCGACCGAGCGCGGCGAGCTGCTCGAGGAGCTCATGGCGATCGCGCGACGTCGTCGCGACGACCTCGTGCTCTTGCAGGCCGCTGGCTTCTATTGCACGCATCTCGCCGAGTGCGGTCGCGTGGCCGATGCGGAGCGCGAGGCCGATCGTTTCTGTGCATTGATCGAACGCATGCCACTGCCGGCGATGGCATGGCGCGCCCCGGCGACGCGCGCGTCGATGGCCGCGCTGCGCGGAGACTTCGCCGAAGCCGAGGCGCAAGGCGTCGAGCTGCTCGCGCGCGCGCGTGCCCACGGCGTCGACAACGGCCTGCGTGCGTGGGCGTTGTTGCAGGTGTCGATGGCGTGCTCCCGCCGCACCGCGCTCGCGCCGGAGATCGAGCGCGACGTGCTCGCGATCCTCGGCAGCGTCAGCCAGCTCGCGCCGTGGGCCGCATGCGTGCACGCGCTCGCCGGTCGTGCGACGCAGGCACGCGCAGCCGCGGCCGCTGCCTTGGCGTTTCCCCGCGGCCTGCCCTGGCTCATCAGCCTCG
>DASZPU010000007.1:0-2825 GCA_035550195.1 Nannocystaceae bacterium | reverse complement strand
GCCGAGGAAAGCACCATGGGGATGTGACGGGGAGTCATGTGAAGGAAGCGTCAGCAACGCACGTGCCAGAACGAGGATCGCGAGGCTGCGGGGAAATCCTTCGCACCGAGCTCGCTGCACGCGTGCGCGACGGCTCACCGTGACGAGCGAGTGAGCGGAGCCGAGACAGATCGAGGCCGGCCACGATCTCCGCAGCCGGCCTCGCGACGAGTCACCCTCCGAAAATGCGAAGCGAGCTGCGTGGGCTGTCTCCCCGGACCCACGAGCTCGCTACGCTGCGATGCTTCACCCGCACTCGCCCTGCGGGTGAGCTCGCGAGCAGCCCCTACGCGCGCGCGGGACGACGCATGCGCCAGCCACCGATCAGCGCGAGCAGCATCAAGCCGAGCGGTGCACCGCGGGCCGGATCCGTCGTGCAGTTGCACGAGAGCGCGTCCCCGACCTCGTCGGCGACCTCGTCGGCATCACAGTCGCCGTCGTTGTCCTCGTCGCAGTCGTCGCCGTCGCTGTCGACATCCACGTCGACATCGATGTCCACGTCGATGTGGATGTCGAACTCGGCCGCGAGCGCGTCGGCGCAGGCCTGCAGGTCACCACCGGTCGCGAGGAAGTGGCCGTCGCAGAAGATCGCTGCGCCGGTCGTCTCGCACTCATCGTGGCATTCCTGCACCACCTGCGTCGTGCAGCTCTCGAACTCGACCGCCTGGCAGTCGATCTGGCACTCGACGTTCGCACGCGCGTGGCACGAGCCCGTGCACGCGGTCATGCACACCGGATCGCAGTCGGTGACTTCCATGTCCTGGCACTGCGCTTCGCAGTCCTCCGAGCAGCAGTGCGCACCGGCCGAGCGACACTCGCCGTGGTCGACGTCGCCGCACTCCGCGGTGACGTCCTGCTGACAGTCGCTCATGCACAGGCCCATGCAGTTCGGCGGCTGCGAGGTCTCGGTGGTCGTGCACTCGGTGCCGCAGCTCTCTTCGCAGCTGCCCTGGCAATCGACCTCGGCGGTGAAGCTGCAGTTCTGCTCACACTGTTGGAAGAGGCGGGACGCGCAGACGCGCTCGCATGCGACGGGCTCACACTGCTGTTCGCAGGTCTCCTTGGTGACGACCTCACAGTGCGCAGCAGCATCGGCCTCGAGGAAGAGGCCACCGCACGCATCGAGGTGGTTGGCGTGGGCCTCGGTCGCGTAACCCATCACGGCGAGCAACGCCGACGAGCACGCGATCGAAGACAAGACGGGGACGGGACGGAGAGACATACCCCTCGCGGGAGCAACGCACGTGCCACGCGGGGAAACCCTCGCAGTCGTTGTTCGGCGCGCGCGCAGCGATCGTGCGCAGGCGCGACACTCGACCGACTCGCCTCGAACGCAGACGCGACTGTGCGCGCGGGCTCGCCGTGACAGCGCCGCTCAGCTGCGCAGCTGTGCGGCGAGGGCTTCGCGTGCGGCCGCGAGCGCAGCGTCGAGCCCCGCGACCTTCGGGCCGCCCGCTTGTGCGAGCTCGGGCTTGCCTCCGCCCTTGCCGTCGACATGACCTGCAATCGCCGCGACCAGCTTGCCCGCGTGCACGCGGGCCTCGAGATCCTTCGTGACCGCGACGAGCAGCGTGGCCTTGCCGTCGGTCTCGGCACCGAGCACGACGACGCCCGAGCGCAGCTTGTCGCGCAGCGCATCGGCAGCGCCACGCAGCGCCTTCGCATCGACCGCGACGCGCTTCGCGAGCAGATTCACGCCCTCGACGAGGACGATCTCCTGCTCGCCCGCGCCACCGCCGGTCGCGATCTGCTGCTGCAGGCGATCGATCTCGCGCTGCAGCCCCTTCATGTCCTTCTGCAGCTTCTCGATGCGCGGCGGCACGTCCTCGGTGGCGTGGGCATGCAGCGCAGCCTTCGCGTCGTCGAGCAGATCGGCCATGCCCTGCGCCCACGCGACCGCACCCATGCCGGTGACGGCTTCGATGCGCCGCACGCCCTGCGCGATGCCGGTTTCGGAGACGATCGCGAACATGCCGATGTCGCCGGTGCGCGACACGTGCGTACCGCCGCAGAGCTCGATGCTCGCGTCGAACTGCACCACGCGTACGCGCTCGCCGTACTTCGCCTCGAACAGGCCGATGGCCTTGCGCGCCTTGGCCTCGTCCATGGACTGCTGGCGCACGTCGGCGGCCGCGTTCGCGAGCACCATCTCGTTGACGGTCTGCTCGATGCGGTGACGCTCTTCGATCGAGATCGGACGGCTGTGGCTGAAGTCGAAGCGCAGGCGATCGGGCGCGACCAGCGAGCCCTTCTGCACCACGTGCTCACCGAGGTGCTTGCGCAGCGCGTGGTGCAGCAAGTGCGTCGCGCTGTGGTTGCGGCGGATCGCGTTGCGGCGCTCGACGTCGATCGCCGCGTGCACGCGATCACCGACGGCGAGCGCGGTGCCGGTGAGACACGCGCGATGGACGATCATGCCGCCGAGCGGCTTCATCGCGTCGCTGACCTCGAGCGTCGCGCCGCTTTGCGTCGTGATGCGCCCGGTGTCGCCGATCTGCCCGCCGCTCTCGCCGTAGAACGGCGTGCGATCGAGGACGACGTCGACCTCCTGGCCGGGCTCGGCCTTCTGCACGCGCTGGCCGGCGACGACGAGCGCGCGCACGGTCGCGTCGGCCTCGGTCGTGTCGTAGCCGAGGAACTCGCTGTCGCCGAGCTCGCCGTGCAGCGCGAACCACTGATCGGCGACGGCCTTGTCGCCACCGAGCTCCGCATTGCCTTCGCCGGCGCCTTGCAGCGCCTTGATCTTGTCCTTGGTCGCGTCCTCGTCGAGCGTGAGGCCGTGCTCG
>DASZPU010000006.1:0-12321 GCA_035550195.1 Nannocystaceae bacterium | reverse complement strand
CCGCATGGTGCCGGTGCGCCGCCCCGAAGGCATCCGCCCGCGCATCGTCGAGTGGGAAGGCGGCGAGTCGATGCGCAGCACGATGCTGTACTTCCACACGGGGACGTGAAGGCCGCGCTACTCGAGCAGCTCGTCGACCGACGTGCACGAGGCCACGCGCGCGAGCCAGCGCGCGAGCGTGGCCTCGTCGCGCATCGCGAGGATCTGCGCGCGAGCGTCGTGCGAGATCGGCAGCGCGCGCGCTTCGAGCACGCCGATGATCGCCTCGGCGCGGCCCTGCGCATGGCCCTGCGCATGCGTCTCGCGGAGCGCAGCTTCGAGCACGCCGTTGCGTTTCGCGAGCAGGGCACGCGCGAGTGCGTTGTCGGCCGCAGCGCGGACAGCACATCGGCGATCTCGAGCGGTACCGCGAGCGACGGATCGGTGATGACCGCGTCGTGTGGCAAGAGCTCCCACGACGCCGTTCGTTTCGACCACTGCAGCGCGCGCGAGCGCTCGACGTCGATCGCGAACACCTCCACGACGCCGCGCTCCACGAGGCTCGCGGCCTTGCGTCCGGAGTGTGCGAGCGTCTCGGATACCGCGATCTCGAACGCGAGTCGCTCGAGCTGTCGGCCGCCGGCCTGCGGGTCGCGTGCCGCGGGATAGACGCTCGCATCGGGCGCGAGCTCTCCGCGCCGGCCGGTTCGCGTGAGCATGTCGCTCGCGACGAGCCAGCCTTCGGCGGCGCAGGCCTCGAGCAGCGGCGCGCGGAATGTCGCAGACGAGCATCGCGGGGCGGCCACCTCGAGTCAGCCGCCGATGCGGAGCAGCAACGCCCGCGTCTGCTCGGTCTCGTCGGCGTAGCCGCGACCCGCGTCTTCGAACGCGGCCAGTGCGGCGCGGGCCAGCAAGCGCGCACGATCGCGATCGTCGTCGGCGAGCTCCGTCGCGAGCGCGAGCTGGTTGTCGGCGATCGCCGTGGGATCGGTCAGCGGTATCGACTCGTAGATCGCGTGCGCGCGCTCGAGCAGCGCCTTCGCCTGCGTGCGCTCGCCGAGCTCCGCATGCGCGAGCGCGAGATGCGTGAGCGCGCGGCCGACCTTCTCGTGGCGCTCGCCGTGCGCCTTCGTCCAGATCGCGAGCGCGCGTTCGTGCATCGGGATCGCGGCCGAAGGATTGCCCTCCGCGCGCGCGAGCAGCCCGAGGTTGTCGATCGTGGTCGCGAGATCGGGATGGTCCTTGCCGAGCTTCGCCTCGCGGATCGACAGCGCTTGCTCGTAGCTCGCCCGCGCCTCCGCGAAGCGACCCAGCTCGCGCAGCGCACTGCCGCGATTGTTGAGCGTGAGCGCGAGATCGATGTGCTCGGGGCCCAGCGCACGCTCCTGCAGCGTGAGCGCCTGGGCGTACAGCTCCATCGCGCGATCGAGATCGCCGAGCTCCTTCGCGCACAACGCTTGGTTGCCGATCACCTTCGCGAGCCCGGGGTGATCGCGACCGAGGTTCTTCTCCGCGAGCATGCGCGTGCGATCGAAGAGCTGCGCGGCCGACTCGAGCTCGCCCGCGGAGTAGTAGAACACCGCGAGGTTGTTGGTGGCCTCGTGCAGCCCCGGATGATCCTCCCCTGCCCCGGCCGCCGCGATCGCGACGCCGCGCTCGAGGTACTTGCGCGCCGCTGCGAGATCGCCCTGGCGATCCGCGATGAAGCCGAGGTTGCTGAGGTCGCCGGCGATCGCGGGATGGTTGGGACCGAGCGTCTCCTCGAGCAATCCGATAGCGCGCTCGAGCGCACTGCGAGCCTCGCCGTAGCGGCCCGCGGCCGCGAGCGCGTTCGCGTAGTTGTTGAGCGCGCTGGCCATGCGCAGCGGATCCGCACCGGACGCGTCCGTGATCGCGAGCGCGTCGCCGAAGCGTTCGATCGCCGCATCGGGCTCGCCCGCAGCCAAGCGCAGCAGGCCTTCGCTGTTGCGCAGCGCAGCGACGAGCGCGGGCCGGCCCTCGAAGCGCGGCAACGTGGCTTCGGCATGGCGCTCCCACGCGCGCCCGTCTTCCAGCCGCAGCAGATCGTGACCGACCACCTTCACGAGATCCGCCATCGCACCGACCGCGGTGTCGTCGTCACCGGCCGCCTGCGCGAAGTGGACCGCGCGCTCGAGCGCCGGCTCGGCCTCGCCGTAGCGCCCGAGTCGATCGAACGCGGCGCCCAGGCGGTGATAGGCCTCGCCCTGCAGCTTCGCGTCGCCCTGTGCATCGGCTTCGGCCACGGTCGCGCGCGCGGCCACCAACGCGGCGTCGTAGCGTCCAGCGTTGTCGAGCGCGTCGATCTCGGTGATGTGATCCTCGAGCGCGACGATCCCCGGCGATTGCACCGCGGCGATCGCCGCGAGCGGCTCGATGCACGCGTGCGGATCGGCCAGCGATTCCACCGCCGACACCGCGCGCACGAGCGTGCTCGCGTCGGGGTGCTCCAGCACGTCGAGCGTGGTCGCGAGCGCCACGCGGCGATCGGTCATGCAGCGCATGCGTCGATCGAAGTCCTCGTCGGGCGCCGCACAGATCTGCGCGAACGTGTCACGCCAACGCGCGGTGTACTCGGCGAGCCCGCTGCCCACGCGCGCGGCGGTGTCGGGCGCGTACGGTGCGTCGAAGCGCTCGAGCCGCGCGACGACGGTGGTCGCCCGCGCATCGCTCCACACCTCCGCGAGCGGATCGTCGGGACAAGTCTTGGTCCCATCGGGCCGCATCCACGCGATCGCCGTCGCGCCGCCCAGCACCGCGACGAGCAGCGCGGTCGGCCAGCGCTGCCGCGGTCGCAGCACCGCCTCGAGCTTCGCCGAGAGCGCGTCCATGCTCGGCCAGCGCAACCCCGGTCGCGGCGCGAGCCCACGCGCCAGCACGCGATCGATCGCGTGCGGCACCGCGTCGCTCGTGGGTGCCACCTGCCCGCGATCGACGCGCGCGAGCATCTGCTTCACCTTCGGGCGCTCCTCGAGCTCGGCGTCTTCGAGGAACGGATGCCGACCGTGCAGCGCCTGGAAGAGCGCGACACAGAACGCGAACTGATCCGTGCGCGGATCGAGCGGCTGGCCGCGCAGCTGCTCCGGAGCCATGTATGCCGGCGTGCCGTGCACGACGCCGTCCGTGGTGGCCTCGTCGTGGCGCGGCAACGCGTCGTGGGACTCGAGCGCGTGCGGACCTTCGACGCCGACGCGCCGCGCGAGCCCGAAGTCGACCACCTTCGCCCGCGACTCCTCGACGATCACGTTCGCGGGCTTGAAGTCGCCGTGCACGAGGCGATCGCGATGCGCTGCCGCGAGCCCGGCCGCGGCCTCGACGAAGATCGCGACGATCTGCTGCCACGTGCGCGGCTCGGCGGAGAGCCACTGCATGAGCGACGGTCCGCGCAGCTCGGCCATCGCGATCCACACCAGCTCGCCCGCGCTGCCCACGTCGTAGATCGGCACGACGTTGGGATGCGAGAGCAACGCGAGCGCTTGCGCTTCACGCAACAGCTCGTGCTTCGCACGCGCCGACGAGGCCGGCGTGCGCAACACCTTCAGCGCGATCCTTCGGCCGAGCTCGGGATCGTGGGCCGCGAACACGCTGCCCATGCC
This sequence comes from Nannocystaceae bacterium, assembly GCA_035550195.1. Taxonomy (GTDB): domain Bacteria; phylum Myxococcota_A; class Polyangia; order Nannocystales; family Nannocystaceae; genus Xiheibacterium. The sequence goes on along the minus strand of DASZPU010000006.1, from coordinate 8,728 downwards.
GCCCTTGCCGAGCAGCTCGATGAGCCGGTAACGACCGAGCTGCACGCCCGGCTCGGGCATGCCCGCGCCCGCCTCCGCGCCCACGACCACCGTATCGGCGTCCTGATGCGCCGGGACCGTGGTCCGCTCGAAGTCGGCGCCCACGGTCCCATGCTCTCACGCCGCGCGGAGCGATGGCGCTCACTCCGATTCCCGATCGCGGCCGCCCCCCGCTTGCGGGGGCAATCCGCGCGTCAGCGCGTACCGTGTCGCCCGTGACGGCTGCGGGGGGAAAAAGCTACTTCGGGCACTCGGAGATGTTGCCGGACTTGTCGTAGCAGACGTCGCTGCCGCCGAGCACGTCGCTCACCACGTCGGTGACCTTGTCGTCGCTGCCGACGTTGGGCAAGCGCTCGCCCATGCTCTTCTCCGCGCCGCCGTCGACGACCGCGAGCACGATGACGCCGTGCACCGACATCATGTCGAAGCTGCGCACGACCTCGCCGCTGCTCGACTTCCACTCGTAGTACGACACGAGCGGCTGCTTCGTCTTGGGGTCGAGCTTCTTCTTCGCGTCGGGGCTCACGCCGAACCACTTCTTGAACTTCTCCTCGACGACCTGGTCGTAGGTCTTCCCGGGGAAGTTGTCGGTGGAGTAGGCGTAGAGCACCTTCCACAGCGCGTTGTCCTTGAAGAAGTAGAACTTGCGCAGGCCGTTCTCGTTCTTCGTCCAGATCATCTCTTCGTTGGAGTCGTCCTCGTAGTCGAACTGGATCAGCGAGACGCCCCAGCGATGACCGCTGGCCTTCACGAACTTCACGTGGTTGTGCTTGGCCTGCTTGAACTGATCGCGGCGCCACTTGTGGTTGTTGTCCTGGTCGACCGGATCCTTGGTCTTGGCCTGGCGCGCCTCGTACTCCTTCTCGATGTCCTCCGTGACGTACTTGAAGACCTCTTCGGGCGTCTGGCCCCACTTGAAGTGCGCCATCAAGTTGCACACGCCGAACGCGGCGGAGGCCTCCGGCTTCGGATCGACCTCCTTGCACACGCGCTTCTTGCCCTTGCCCGAGCACTTCTGCACCGGCTTGGCCTTCGGCGGCGCCTTGCACTTCACGCCCTTGTCGTTCTTCGCGAGCGCTTCGGCTTCCTTGATCTCGGCGTCGACCTCGGCGGTCTCCTCTTGATCCTCGCCGACCTCTTCCTCGTTGATGAAGTCGGCAGTGTCGTCGCCCTTGTCGACCTTCGGACCGAGCAGGTGATCGTGCTCGGAACCGGGCTCTTCGGTCTCACCCTTGTTCTTGTTGCAGGAGAGGGACAGGGGCAAAAAGAGCCCCAGTGCGAGCAGGGTGGCCTTCGTGCGCATGATCCGGGGCAGCCTACCACGCTGCCCCGGCCCGCTGAAGAGGTGCGGGTGCGCGCGAGTACTAGCCCGACGGCGGCGCGCCGGGCTGGGGCCGCGACAGCGAGATGCTCGCAGCCGTGAGCGCATCCGGGTTCACGACGACGTCGAGCTCGGGGCCTTCGATCGATCCGTGGCAGCCGCCACAGACCCCGTCGAACAGGTCGCGGCTGATCCCGAGGCTGGTCTGCTCGCTCTGCCCGAACTGGTGCTCCTCGGTCATGGTGAGGATCGGGGTGCTACCACGCCGCAGCTCGAGGATGAGCGGCTGACCCGCCGGCACCTTCGCGAACACCGAGCCGTCCGCGGCCAGCGCGTGCGTGCCCACGAGCTCGAGCGACTGGTACGCGTCACCCGAGTCGCCGTCGCCGGGCGGCGGCGGTGCCGAGCGATAGATCGCCAGCGTGTCGCCGTCGATCAGCGCGTCGAGATCTCGCCCACCGCGGTTGTTCTTGGTCAGCAGCGTCGCGAGCATCGGCAGATCGGGGAAGTGCGCCCACGCTTCGCCCGGCGGCGCGGCGTCGCCGAGCGAGACGCCGCCGAACACGAGCTGCGGGTAGTCGGTGAACACGCGCCGCAGCGAGCGACGGTACGCGATGACACCGTCGACCTGGAAGCCCGCACCCGCGGCGATCGTCGCGGTGATCGTGCGCGTGATCGGATCGAAGACGACGAGATCGTAGTCGACCGTGGCGTTGGGGTTGGTGAGATCGATGTTGCCGGCCGCGTAGCTGACCATCACGCTGCCGTCGGGTGCGTCGTAGGGCGAGCGATAGGCGCCCTGCGCTGCACCCTTGCCAGCGTTGGCCGCCGCGGGATCGACGAAGGTCACCGCTGCGACGTAGCCGGTGGAGCTCAGGCGATCGATCTCGAACGGGCCGATGCTGCGGTTGAAGGTCGCCAGCGCACCGCCGCCGAAGTAGGCCCCGGGATCAGACAGGATGAGCAGGAAGCTGCGATCGAGCCCCTCGCGCACGTAGGTCGCTTGCCCGAAGCCGACGGTCTGGCGCTGGGCGAGCAGCGGGTGATAGTCGGTGAGGTCCCAATTGATGCGCCGACCGGCGAGCTGATAAAAGCCCGGCGTCGCCTTCTCGGTCGTCATCGTGATCTGCCCGTTGTACATCATCGCGGGCGAGAGCTCGGAGCCGTTGAGCACCGTCATCTGCCCGTCGTTCGCACCGATCGGCGCACCGTCGGGCGTCATGCGCCACAGGTTGCTCGCGGGCAAGCGATAGCGCGGTGACAGGTTCGCGTGACCCGACAGACCCGGGCGCGTCGACGCATAGACGATCGCACCGTCGGGTGCGGCGTCGGGATCGGGCGGCACGTACACCGGATCGAAGTTGTGCAGCGGCACGCCGTCGGCGCTGCCGGTGCCATCGGTCGTGAGCTGCACGCAGTTGGCACCGTCGAGATCGGACTCGTAGACGTCGAGCCCGTCGGACGCACCATTGCGCAGCGCGAACACCATGCGCGTCGCGTCGTACGAGATCTCGGGACCGCGCACGTCGACGTCGGCCCCTGCCCCGCAGCTGCTCAGATCGATCGCCGTGGCCGCACCGCCGTCGCCGAGCGCGCCATCGATGCCGACGGGCACGTCGACGCGCATCAGCTGCGCACCACCGCGATACGTCGCGAAGTCGATCACGCGGTCGTTGTCGGCGGGGCGATCGACGTAGACGACCGGAACGGTGTCGCCCTCGGCGAGCTCCGACACGAGCCCTGCCGTGACTGCAGCCGCGCGCTCGCGCCGGATCCACTCGACGATCGTGCAGTACGACGTCGGCTGATCGTCGGTGCCTGCGGGGCAAACTGCCGGGTTGCCACCGTCGTCGCCGCCGAGCTGATCGAGCAGCGTGATGCCGGCGCGGTGCTCGATGCCGCCGCGCGCGGTCGTGACGTTCTTCGCGAGGATGCGCGACGCGTTGGGATCCTTCGCGTCGAGGCTGACGAACTCGTGCTTCGTGGTGTCGTAGTTGCGACGCAGCGCGAGCGGGCTGAAGAACCCGCGCGAGCCGGCGCGCAGCCGGAAGTCGTTGAAGCCCTGCGGGCTGTGGCACTGCGGCATCGCGCAGCCGCGCTTGATGAGCGCCGGCATCACGTGGCTCGCGAAGTAGTCGAACTCGGGCGTCTCACCCGGGAGCACGAGCGGTCCGACCGTCATCGCCCAGTCGCGCAGCGTCTGGAAGTCGGGCTCGTCGGCGCGCGACCAGATGTCGCCACCGGAGTGGTTCACGCCGCCGGCCGCGACCGCGAGCGGACGCAACAAGAGCTCGCTACGATCGGTCTCGGTCGAGACGAACGACTGCGCGACGATGAAGTTGTGCTGCTTCTGCTCGTCCGAGCCGCCGCAGGTCAGATAGAAATCGCTCTGCGACGAGCCGTGGCAGCTGCCGAACGAGCAGCGCTCCGACAAGATCGGCTGCACCTGCGACACGAACGCGTCGTACGCAGGCCCGGTGGCCATCGTCAGATACGGCAGCACCTCGGGGCGCAGCGCGTTGCTGCACGGACCGCTGCCCTGCGGGTTGTCGGCGCCCGGCCGAACGCCATCGCGCGTCGCACCGTCGCGCAGCCACTGTTGCAGCTCGATGAACGCTTCCGACGACGACGACAGGATGCCGCCACCCGCGTGGAAGATCTCCGACTTGAATGCACCGCCGGCGTACTGCAGCGTGAGCTCGTCGGGCTTCACCGCCTTCATGAGCAGCACCGGCTCGGGATAGCTGCCGTACGCGGCGAGCAGCTCGGGGCGGCGATGCACCGCTTCGAACGTCGACAGATCGAGGTTGCCCAGCGCAGTGCCGGGCAGCTGCGCCGACTCGGTGTGGCACAGACCATCGGCCGTGCCACGCACGCAGTTCTCCTCGAGGATCGGCTGGATGCGCTGATCGAAGAACGTCGACGTCTCGACGTGCGGGTCTGCGCATGCCGCCACACCTGCACAGGCAAGCGTGGCGGCGATCGACTTCGCCCTCAGTCGTCGCATCGCACAACTATCGCAGGTTGGCGAGCGCTGCACGAGCGGCGCCGCGCACCAACATGCTGTCGTCGTTCTCGACGACGCTCTGCAGCACGTCGCGTGCCGAGCCGTCACCGATCTTGCCGAGTGCCCATGCCGCATCCTTGCGCACCGCCACCGAGAAGGCGGCATTCGTGACCACGTCGGCGAGATCGGCGATGCCGCTGGTCTCGCGCAGTGCGCCGACGGTCACCGCCGCCTCGCGCACCACGACCTCGTCGTCGTCCGCGAGCAGCTCGACCACCGCGACGGCGTCGTTGTTGCCACGGATACCTCGCAGACCCTTCGCCGCCGCAGCGCGCACGGGCGCCGACTCGGACGTGATGGCGCCCTCGAGGATCTGCTTGCCCTCGATGTGGCCGATGGTCGCGATCGCAGTCGCGGCGGCCGCACGCGCGTCTTCGGAGAGCGCGTCGTCGTGGATCGCACCTTCGAGCGGGAGCAGTGCATCGGGATGCTTGAAGCGACCGAGCACCTCGGCGGCGTTGCGCGCCGAGATCGAGTTGCCCGACGTGAGCCGCACGAACATGTCGTCGCGGATCTGCTCACGGATGGCGCGCTTGCTGATCCACCACGCGGCCACGTCGCGCACCGCAGCGTCATCGCTGTCGATGAGCGGCAGCACGAGATCGAGGCACGGTGCGCAAGGCAGCTTCTCCGCGCGCTCGATCTCCGCGACGATCGAGTCGCGGTTGCCGGTGGCGATCGCGTTGCGGATCGATTGGTAGCTCGCACCCTTTCCGGCGAGCGCAGTGGCAGGGATCGCCATCACGCCGACGAGCGCGAGGGCCAGAGCGAGGCGGGTCTTGTGTTGGTGTGCCATGGCTGTGTCTCCCGTCTTCCTCGCTCAGTAGCTCCCACCAGGGGCGTTCTCGAGGCTGTAGTACTGACCGCCGAGGTCGGCAGCGATGACGAGGAGGTACTTCTCCTCGGTGGTGAGCGGACGATGCGTGCCCTCGACGTAGCCGGGCGTGCTCGGGCTCGGGTGTTGCGCCTCGTAGGGCTGACCGTCGAACTTGGTCTCGCCGGTGAACGCGAGCCGTGCGGGATCCCGCGTCGGGTACACCTGCTCGGGCTGGATGTACTTGATGAGGATCGAGTCGCGTGCGGACTGCGGGACCATGTACGCCTGGTACGGATGCGCTTCGTCGAGCTGCGTGACCTCGACGTCCTCTTCACCGGCCATGCCGGCCATGAGCAGCATCGAGATGTGCGAGCGCGAGTAGTTGCCGGTCATCATGCCGTACTGGAAGTCGATCTTCTCGCCGCGGAGATCGAGGCACCAGGTGACGGGCTCGGCCGCAGGCTCGCCCGCGGGCATCTCGTTGGTGATGCTGACGCACGGGTTGGCCGCGCTCTGGGCACCGTCGTGGCAACCGTTCGTGCCGCAGCCCGCGGCGTCGAGCACCTGCTGCACCGACTGATCCCAGGGGATGCCGCGCACGCGCGGTGCGTCGGCGAAGACCGGGTCGGCGGGATCGATGAGCTTGCCGATCATCGCCGCGTAGTCGGCCGTGTCGGAGCCGGGCAGCTTGCGATCGGCGTACGCGAGCGCGAAGTTGCTGGGCCCCATGCCCATCGCATCGGTGAGGCCGGGGTTGGCCGCCGTGGTGCCGCCGCGCTCTTCGTGGCAGCCACCGCAGAAGCGCTGCTCGCCGCTCGCGGCGGAGAACCAGCGATCCTCGTTGAGCATCGACATGCCGAACGCGTCGAGCGTCTGCAGGTGCATCGGACGATCTTCGGGCACGAACGCCGCGAAGGAGTGATCGCCGTCGTGCACGACCGGCGCTTCGCCGAGGAGGATCGCGCCGTCGGACTCGGTGAGGCCGAAGTCGTCGGGGATGCCCTCTTCCGCCGAGAAGCCCTCGATGACGCGCACGCGGAAGATGCCTTCCTTCGCGGCGTTCGCGAGGCTGCTCGTGCGCACGTCGAGCGCACCGATGAGCGCGGTGCCGTCGGGCGTCTCCGCAGTTGCGCCCGCGGGTGCAGTGGGCACCGGGCGCTTGCTGCCGATCGCCATCGGCAACACGTCCCACATGTCCGGATCGTTGAAGATGGGCAGGCGAGCGTTGGTCTTCGGATCGAGCACGTAGATGCCGAAGTCCGGCGGACCCGCGCCTTCACCGTAGTCGACGCCTTCTTCGTTCACGCCGCCCGCCGCGACGTCGGTCTGCACCGGACCATTCGCCCACGAGGTGAGCACGTGCGTGAGCGTGCCGCTGTCGTTGGTGATCGGATACGCGTCGTAGTAGCGACCGATCTTGTCGAACGACGGCTCGCGATCGAGCGGCACGTCGGGCGTGAGCTTCTCGGCCGTGGAGCTCGCCTCGTTCTTGCCGCGGTTGATGAGGATGATGCCGCCGGCCTGGAACGTGCGCTCGCGGCTGGTCGCGATCGCGAGGAACTGGTTGCCGTTGACCTGACGCGCCTTGAGGTAGCTGTTGGCGACGCCGGAGCCTTCCTTGCCGTAGAACTCGCTGCCACCCGTCATGTCCGGGTTCATCAACATCAAGTTGCCTTCGTTGACGTTGGTGAGGTGGTCCCAGTTCGTGTGGAGGATCTGGCCGCGACCATCTTCGGTGGTCACGAGCGTCGGCGAGACGCGGTGCGAGAGGTTGCGCGGGCCGAAGACCAGCGAGCCACCGTTCATGTCGATGGTGCCGGCCTGCGCCGTGACGCCGCGCTCGTACTCGTCTTGGAACTGCTTGACCACCCCGCCGTCGGGCGCGAGCTTGGTCTCGTTGGTCATGAAGAAGATGCGATCGTTGGGCAGGTAGACCGGATAGACCGAGTCGTACGCCTCTGCGCGATGGATCTCTTCGGGGCCCTTCTTGCCGGGCTCCTTCGGGTTGGTGCCGTCGATCTTGATGCGATAGAGACCGAACGTGCTGTCGCCCTCGAGCTTCGCCGAGAACACGATCTCTTGTCCGTCGAACGAGACGTCCATCGCCATGATGTCGGCCTTCGGCCACTCGCCCGTGCCGAACGGTGTGATCGGCTCGGCATCACCGCCGCCCGACACCGTCTTCATGCGCATGATCTGTGCGCTCTTCGGCGCGACCGAATACGACGTGTAGTTGAACACGTCGCCGACGTCCCGCTCCTTGCTGCGCGAGATGAACGCAATCTCCGCGATGCCGTTGTCGGAGAGCACGCGCAGACCTTCGTTGTCCGGCGTGTCGGCGTCACCGCTGCAGCTCGACGTCATCGCCAACATCAGCGCCAAGGTCGTGCTCGCCAGGATTCCGCTGCGTCGCATTGCGTATGCTCCTCGTTCGACCGTACTCATGAGCAGGTTCCGTGCTCGCTAAAAACCGCAACGATTCCGGTGAAGACAACGCCGAGCGGCGGCCCGGCGCACCCCGAATCGCAGAAATCCGTGGGGGCCGGGCCCCCAAAGACGCATCGCGAGGTCGAGATGCGGCGCATCGTAGCGCGAAGTTGCGCGCGTTTGCGTGCGATCCCCGGGCAATTTCGTGCCCGCTTCGCCGTGCTTGCGTATCGCGACGAGACGTCCGGGTGCGATCGTGTCGGCAACTCGCGCACGCACGACGCGATCGATCGGTGTCGGACGGCGACGATCGACCTTCGGTGCGGGGGAGGTCGACCGCGATCGACGCTCGCAGTGATCGCCGGCGCGCGCCGGTGCGGCCAAGCTCCCCCGCCGATCGGCGCGCGTGATGCAACGCGGGGTCGGCGATTTCTCGAGCCCGACGTGGCTTTGCCACGGCGGAGCGCGAGCATGACCGCGCGCGCCAGGAAGAACGCCGGAGGGCGCGACCAAAACTCAGCCGCGACGGAGCCGATCGAGCCAGTCGGCGATCGCGGCGTGGGCCTGGCGAGGCGTCAGCGCGTCGGGATCGATCTCTTCGAGCTCCGCGATCACGTCGGCGACGGTGGCCGAGCGATCGTCGTTCGTCGGTTCGACGACCGGCGGCCCGGTGAAGAGATCGAGCTGTGGTCGGCCGCCGCTCGCCGGCTCGGCTTCCAAGCGCTCGAGGATCCGCGTCGCGCGTCGCAGCACGCGTGCGGGCATGCCCGCGAGCCGGCCCACTGCGATGCCGTAGCTGCGGCCCGCAGCGCCGGCGCCGAGCTGGTGGAGGAACACGATCTTGCCGCGATCCTCGTGCACCCGCACGTGCATGTTGCGGACGCCGGCGAGCGTGCCTTCGAGCGCGGTGAGCTCGTGGTAGTGGGTCGCGAACAGCGTGCGACAGCCGATCTGATCGTGCAGGTGCTCGACGATCGCCCACGCGAGCGCGAGCCCGTCGAAGGTCGCGGTGCCGCGCCCCACTTCGTCGAGCAGCACGAGGCTCTGTGCGGTGGCG
>DASZPU010000005.1:0-4449 GCA_035550195.1 Nannocystaceae bacterium | reverse complement strand
GAAGCGCTCGCCACGTTGCCCGGCATCAAGCGCTTGCGCTCGACGTCGACGGCCGACGACGCGACGGTGGTGCTCGAGCTGAACTGGGGGCAGTCGCTCGACGTCGTGCGCATGCAGGTCGCCGAGAAGCTCGAGCTGGTGAAGCCGAAGCTGCCGAAGAACGCGCGCGAGATCGCGGTGTTCTCGTTCAACACGGCCGACATCCCGGTGGTGGAGGCGCGCATCTCTGCGCCGGGCATCGATCTGTCGGCGAGCTATCCGGTGCTCGAAGCGCGCGTGCTCGATCCGCTGCGCCGCCTGCCCGGGGTCGCGCGCGTCGAGATCGACGGCGTGTTGCCGCGCGTCGTCTACGTCGATCTCGTGCGCGAGAAGATCCGCGAGCACGGCGTCGACGTCGGCAAGCTGCTCGAGCGACTGCAGAAGGCGCGCGCCGAGCTCGTGCTCGGGCAGATCGACGACGGTGGTCAGCGTTGGGTCGCGCGCGGGCTGGGTGCGTACGAGAGCCTCGACGAGCTCGCCGACACGCCGATCGGCATCGGTTCGCTGCGCCTGCGCGACGTCGCCGAGGTGAAGTACGAAGAGCCGCCGATCGCGTTCGGCCGCCATCTCGATCGCGAGTACGCGGTGGGCCTGCGCGTGTTCAAGGAATCCACCGCGAACACCGTCGAGGTCGTCGACGCCGTGCTCGCCACCATCGAGCACGACATCGGCAACGATCCGGAGCTCGAAGGCATCGAGCTGTTCGTCTGGGAGAACCAGGCCGAGCACATCCGCGCGGGCATCGACGGGCTGCGCAGCTCGGGCATGGTCGGCGCGGCGCTGGCGGTGATCTGTCTGTACGTGTTCCTGCGGCGCTTCGGCTCCACGATGATCGTGGCGCTGTCGATCCCGTTCTCGGTGATCGCGACCTGCGGCGTGCTGTGGTTCATGGGCAAGAGCCTCAACCTCTTGTCGATGATGGGTTTGATGCTCGGCGTGGGGATGCTGGTCGACAACGCGATCGTCGTGCTCGAAGCGATCGATCGCAAACGCGAGACCGAGCCCGATCCGAAGCAGGCCGCGCTGCTCGGCGCCCAGTCGGTGACGATGGCGGTGGTTGCATCCACCGCGACGACGCTGATCGTGTTCCTGCCGCTCGTGCTCGGCAGCACCACGGAGCTCACGGTGTGGTTGCGTGAGGTGGGCGTGACGATCTCGCTCGCGTTGGCGTGCTCGCTGGTCTCGTCGCTCACTCTGATTCCACTCGTGGCGGCGCGCATGAGCCGGGGCGTGCGTGCGCGTCCGGCCGGCGTGGGGCGCATGGAGTCCGCCTACGCGTCGCTGTTGCGCTGGACGCTGCGCCACAAGAAGAGCGCGGCCGCGATCATGATCGTGGGCCTGGGTGTCGGCGTGATCCCGTTGATCACCGAGCACGTGAAGGCCGAGCCGTTCTCCGCCGCGGTGAACGAGCGCATCTTCCTGCGCTATCGCTTCGACGACTTCCACTACAAGTATCAGGCCGAGGAAGTGGTCGACGAGGTCGAGGCGTATCTCGACGCGAACGCCGAGGCGTTCATGGTCGACGAGCTGTACTCGTGGTACGCGGAGAACGAGGCGGCGACGGTGATCGTGCTGTCGCGGCGCGACCTCGACGATGCCGCGGTGAAGGAGCTGCGCGCGACGATCCGCGGCGGTCTGCCGAAGGTGCCCGGGGTCGACATCGCGTTCGACGACGAGTCCGACAGCGCCGACACCGGCACGCGCTTCTCGGTCCAGCTCTTCGGGCGCGACAGCGAGGTGCTCGAGCGCGTGGGTGAGCGCGTCGCGGAGCTGCTGCGCAGCGAGCCGGGCGTGGCCGACGTGCGCAGCAGCGCGGATCAGCGACGCGACGAGATCGAGGTCGGTATCGATCGCGAGATCGCGAGCCGCCAGGGCATCACCGCGCGCGATGCTGCGGAGGCCTTCGGCTTCACGCTCGGCGGCATGCGCTTGCCGAGATTCCGCGAAGGCGGGCGCGAGGTCGACAGCTGGCTCGCGTTGCGCATGCGCGATCGGGCGGGGCTCGGCGACCTGCGCAAGATCCAGTTCGTCGGTGGCGACGGCACACCGGTGCGGCTCGCCGACGTCGCGCACTTCACCACGATCCGCAGCGAGCGACAGATCGTCCGCGAGAACCGCCAAGGCAACCTCGAGCTCGAAGCGAGCTACGACGGCGAGGACTGGGAGGCCGCGCGCGAGCGCATCGCCCTGCGCATGAAGTCCGTGGAGATGCCGCTCGGCTACGGCTGGTCGTGGGATGCACGCACGCTCGAACGCGACGACCAAGACGCGGAGATGGGCGTGAACTTCCTGCTCGCGCTCGCGCTGGTGTACCTCGTGCTCGCGTCGCTGTTCGAGTCGCTCACCCAGCCGCTCGCCATTCTCACCTCGATCATCTTCGCGCTGCCGGGCGCGGCGATCGTGCTCGCGGTCACCGACACCCCGCTCAATCTGATGGCGCAGATCGGGCTGCTCATCTTGATGGGCGTCGTCGTGAACAACGGCGTCGTGCTGCTCGATCGCGTGAACGCGCTGCGCGAAGAGGGCATGGTCGGCCACGACGCCTTCGTGATCGCCGGCAGCGAGCGACTGCGGCCGATCCTGATGACCGCGCTCACCACGGTGCTCGGGCTCGTGCCGATGGCGATGGGCGGCTCGGCGGTCGGCGGGCTGTTCTACTTCCCGCTCGCGCGCTGCGTGATCGGTGGGTTGGTGTCGTCGGCCGTGTTCACGCTGTTCGGGCTGCCGCTCATCACGATCGGCATCGAAGCGATCGGTCGCGGGCTGCGTTCGTTGTGGCGCGCGTCCGCGGCCTGATCACGCCGCGGGGATCTGCACGTAGACGCCGACCGGCAGCTCGATGCGCTGCTGCACCAGCGCTTCGATCTTCGCGCGATCCTCCGCGCGGCGCGGCTGCAAGTCGACCGCGATGCAGCGCTGGCGATCGAAGCGGGTGATGAAGGCCGGCTGCGTGTCGAGGAGCACGGTGCCGAGCGAGCTGACCGGCACGGTGGTGCCGGTGCTGCCTTTCACGGTGAGCGCGGTGGCGCTGGGCAGCGCCACGCGCACGACGAGATCCTCGCGCACTCGCAGCTCTTCGCCGACGAGCAGCGGTGCGAGGCGTTGCAGCTCGTACATGGAGATGCCGTGGCGCGCGACCGCTTCGCGATCGACCGTGAAGGTGCGCTGCGGTCGTGACGGCGGGATCCACACTGCGACGTCGTCGAGCAGATCGTCGAAGCTCACCATCGCGAACTTCAGCGCGGCCTGGGTGATCACCTCGAGATCGTCGCCGCACACGCGCGCCGACAGCGGTGGCGGCGCATCCGGCCACCACATGTGCAGATCGTTGGCGGCCGCCATGCTGAACGAGCGCAGCGACGTCGACGGGCTCGCGAGCAGCCACGCTTCCTCGTCGCCTTCCTGCACGAGCCATGCGGGTGCGTTGTCGCGCGCGAGCCAGCGCGACACGATCGCGCGGCGTTCGTCGGGTGCGAGCGTCGTGTTGACGATCGCGAGCGGGTCGTCGGTGGTGAAGAGCCGCAGCGCGGGCTGGGCTTGCAGCACTCGCTTCGCGTTCGCGATGCCTTCGGGCTTCGCCCAGATCGCGATCGTGGGCGCACGCGTGGGGCCGACGACGGTGCAGCTACCTTCGCGCGACTCGGTGGACAGCGTGGCGACATCGCGCAGGCGTACGGTGCCGAGGACGGCCTCCGTCACTTCCGCGAGCGTGACCGGCCGCAGCATGTCGCCCTGCGTCACGTCGAGCACGCGATCGATGCCGATGCCGAACGCGGCGAGCTTGGTGACGTCGACGTCGACGACCAGCACGTCGTGCATGACGCCGCACCAGCGCGCTCGGGCGACGCCGGGCTCGCGCATCACCGCGTATGCGAGCCTCGTGATCGCGGTCTCGCCGTCGGGACCGCGGGCTTCGGCGGTCGCGGCATCGGGAAACATCGCGAAGAGCGGGAGCGCGTCGCGATCGATGCGCTCGATCACCGGCGAGTCCGCGCCCGGCGGGAGCATGTCCAGCGGCAGCGCGTCGCGCAGCGCCGTCATCGCGGCGTAGGGATCCGTGTTGGGCTCGAAGGTGACGCTGAGCTGTGCGCGATCGGGGAACGCGACGCCCGCGAGGCCCGTGACGCCGGGTGTGCGCGAAGCGGCGTGCTCGAGCGGCACGAGCACCTGCTGTTCGACGCTGGCCACGTCCGCGCCACGCAGCGCGACGTGGATGGTCGCGACCGGACCCGCCGTGCTCGCGCCGTGCAACGCCGCTGCGATCGCGACGATCGGATCCTGCTGCGGTGGTGGTGGCGGCGGATCCTTCGTGCACGCGCACACGATCGCGAGCACGAGCCAGCTCGATCGACCGACCATGGGCGTGATGCTACCACCGCCGATCGGCGACGACGGGCAGGTCGTCGCCGA
>DASZPU010000004.1:0-4493 GCA_035550195.1 Nannocystaceae bacterium | reverse complement strand
GCACGACGCACGCGGCGTCGACGAAGCGACCGCCGCCAACGCGCTCGCGTGTTTCTGGGCCGCGCTCGCGATCGGGCGCCTGCTGAGCGCACCGCTGCTCGCATGCATCGGCGCGCTCGCGACCTGGCGATTGTCGCTGGTCGCGATGGTGCTCGTGATGCTCGCGCTGCCGCTCGTCGAAGGTCCGATCACCGGCGTGCTCGGGTTCATCGCAGCCGGGCTCGCGACCGCGAGCGTCTTTCCGCTGATCGTCTCGCTGGCCGGATCGCACCTGCGACTGCCCAGCGCGCAAGCAGCCGCGCTCGCCACCGCGGCGCTGATGACCGGCGTCGGCGTCGGCAGCTTCGCGATCGGTGCGCTGCGCGACGCGGTCGGATTCGCCGCGCTCTACCGCATGGGCGCGCTCTATCCGTTGTTCGCGCTCGCGCTCGGATCGTGGCTGTTCCGGCGCACCACCTCGAGGAGCACACCATGAGCTGGGATGTGATCGTGATCGGTAGTGGCGCGGGTGGCAGCACGCTCGCATGGCGGCTCGCGCAGAGCGACAAGCGCGTGCTGGTGATCGAGCGCGGCGACTATCTGCCACGCGAGGCCGAGAACTGGGATCCGCGCGCGGTGATGAGCGAAGGCCGCTACGGCGCGAACGAGACCTGGTACGACCGCGATGGCCAAGCGTTCTCGCCGTACACGCACTACTGCGTCGGTGGCAACACCAAGATGTACGGTGCGGCGCTCTTGCGCATGCGCCAGTCCGACTTCGGCGCAGTGCGGCATCTCGGTGGGCTCTCGCCGGCGTGGCCGATCACCTACGCGGATCTCGAGCCGTACTACTGCGAAGCCGAGCAGCTCTACAGCGTGCACGGCCGGCGCGGCATCGATCCGCTCGACCCACCGGCCTCGCTCGCATATCCGTTCGACGCGGTCGAGCACGAGCCGCGCATCGCCGAGCTCTACGAGGATCTCGAGGCGCTCGGTCATCGCCCGTATCCGTTGCCGCTCGCGCTTCGTCGCCACGGCGAAGCACCGGTCCGACTGGGGCGGTTCGACGGCTATCCCGATCCGACCGAGACCAAGGCCGACGCGCACGTGTGCGCACTGCGACCTGCGCTCGCGCGCCCCGGCGTCGAGCTGTGGACCCGCACTCGGGTCGAGCGGCTCCTCGCCTCGCCGTCGGGGCGCGAGATCGTGGGTGTCGAGGTCGTGCGCGAGCGCGAGCGCATGACCGTGCACGCGCACATCGTGGTGGTCGCGTGCGGTGCGATCAACTCCGCGGCACTACTGCTGCGCTCGCACGGCGATGCGCATCCGCGTGGGCTCGCGAACGGATCGGATCAGGTCGGGCGCAACTACATGACCCATCACAACGGGCTCTTCATCGCGTACGGCGAGGCGAAGAACGAGTCCCGCTTCGGCAAGACGTTCGGCGTCGGCGACTTCTATCGCGGTGCGGGGCCCGACGACCCGCCGCTCGGATCGATCCAGCTCATGGGGCGCATGGACGAAGGCGGGCTCGCTGCCATGGCGCGCGAGCAGCTGCCGGGCGTGCCGGTCGCGGAGATCGCCGCGCACTCGCTCGACATCTTTCTCACCACCGAGGACTTGCCGGTGCCCGACAATCGCATCGCGCTGCGCGACGACGGCGGTGTGCAGGTCGCGTATCGCCCGACCAACCTCGAGGCCTACGATCGTCTGCGTCGCGCGACCAGCGAGATGCTCACCGCCGCGGATCTGCGCCACGGTCGACGCGCGCCGCAGTTCCTGCACACGCGGCTCGGCATCGGCGGCGTGACCCACCAGTGCGGCACGATCCGCTGCGGACACGATGCGCACACCTCGGTGCTCGACGCGAGCTGTCGCGCGCACGAGGTCGACAACCTCTACGTCGCGGACGGCAGCGTGTTCCCGTCGTCCGCGGCGGTGAACCCTTCGCTGACCATCATGGCGAACGCGTTGCGCGTCGCCGATCACATTCGCACGCGGCTGTAGGCCGACTGCAGGAGAGACATGAGCACGACCCTGAGCATGTGGCTGGGCATCACGTTCGTCGGACTCGCCATCGCGGCGGTGGTGCTGCAAGCATGGCTGTGGAACCCGAAGTACTGGGACGAGGTCGCGAAGAAGACCCGTGCGCCGCGCGGCGGCTTGCTCGTGCATCGCTGGGTCGGGATCCTCTTCACGATCATCTACGTCGTGATGATGTGGAACATGCTGCCGCGGCTGTGGCAGTACCAAGTGGAGCTGCCCGCACGCACGGTGATCCATGCGCTCGCAGGCATCCTGCTCGGCGTCTTCCTCATCACCAAGCTGGTCATCCTCCGCTGGTTCCGGCACTTCGAGGAGTCGATGCCCAAGCTCGGCTTCGGCATCCTCGTGTGCACGTTGGTGCTCGGCACGCTGTCGATCCCGTATGCGCTGCGCGCCCAGGGGCTGGGTGCCGGCGTGATGACCGCGGAGAACCTCGCGCGCGTGCGTGGGCTGCTCGAGACGGTGAAGTTCGCCGATGACGTCGACCGCGACGAGCTGGTGACGCGCAAGGGGCTCGATCGCGGGCGCAAGGTGCTGGTGGAGCAGTGCACGTCGTGCCACGACATGCGCACGATCCTCGCGCGGCCGCGCACCGCGGATGGTTGGCTCGACGTCAGCGAGCGCATGCTCGAGAAGCCGTCGGTGTTCGGCAAGCCCATCGACGCTGCGGAGCTGCCGTACCTCGTCGCGTATCTGTCGGCGATCACGCCCGAGCTGCAGGAGTCGCGCAAGCGTGAGATGGCGGACGATCGCGCACGCGCGACGATGATGGCGGCAGCGGGCATGCTGCCGATGACGGTGACGCCCGCGACGCCGCCGCCCGTGCCGGCGACACCGGCGATGCCGGTCGATCCGTTCTCCGTGCCGCCGTCGTCCGCGGTTTCCGCTGCGCAAGCGAAGGCGGCGCTGCAGAGCGCGTGCACGCAGTGCCACGAGCTCGACGAGATCGACAAGCACGGCAAGGACGACGTCGCCGGCTGGACGAAGGTCGTGCGCGACATGATCGCCGAAGGCGCGGACATCCCGGAGTCGGACGGCCGCATCATCGTCGAGCTGTTGGCGCGCGAGCACGGCAAGAGCTGAGCTCGACGCTGCTAACGACGACGGGCTGCGAGGATTGCAGCGACCAGCGGCGCCGGCACTCCCTCGGGTGCCGGCGCTTCGTCGCGCACGACGCCGAGCAATGCGACGGTGCGGTCGTAGCTCGCGAGGTAGTCGATGCACGACGGACACACCGCGAGGTGACGCTCGAGCTCGTGCACGTCCGCGGCGGCCAACGTGCCCTCGCGGTAGTCGGCGATGAAGTCGATGAGCTCGCGGCAGGTGATGTACTCGCTCACGTCGTCGCCTCCACGTGGTAGGGCTCCAGCAACGTGCGCAACGCCTGGCGGGCACGATGCAGTCGGACTTTCAGCGCGCCGCAGCTCGTCGCGAGCATCCGCGCCGTCTCGTCGGTGTCGAGGCCTTCGATGTCGCGCAACAGCAGCACCTCTCGGTAGGGTTGGGGCAGCTCGTCGATCTTCGCGCGCACCAGTGCGCACAGCTCCGCGCGCTCCAGCTCCGCCAGCGCGTGCGGTCGCCACGGTCGCGTGTCTTCGCGTTGGTGACCGTCGTCGAGGAACTGCGGGAGCAGCTCCTCGATCGCACGCTCGGGCCGGCGACGCGCGGCTCGCAGTCGCATCAAGCACGAGTTCAGCACGATGCGGTGCAGCCACGTCGCGAGGCTCGCGCGTCCATCGAAGCGATCGAGCGCGCGGAAGGCCGCGAGGCAGGCGTCTTGGACGGCGTCCTCCGCATCGGCTTCGCGCGCGAGCAGACGTCGTGCAGTCGCGAGCATCGCGGGCGCATGCGCGAGCACGAGCTCGCCGAACGCGTCGTCGTTCGGAAGTGGCGCGGCGTTCATGCCCACGCACTTCGCAAGCGCCACGCCGCCCGCCGCCCTGGGCCGTCCGCGGCCGCCGAGCCCAACCATCCCGCGAGCTTGCGCCGAACCCGAGGGCTTCGCGGACGCGCGCGGCGACGCGACCGGTCGCGTCGACGCGACCGGCCGACGCGACCCGTCGCGTCAGCCCTTGATGCCGAGCTTGGCCATGCGGCTGCGCAGCGTGCTCGGGGGGATGCCGAGGATCTTCGCGGCCCCGCCCGCACCCGCGATCGCGCCGCCGGTGCGCGCGAGCACGGCGATGATGTGCGCGCGCTCGTTGTCGGCGAGCGACACCGCATCGCTCGCGGCGTGCGCGACGTCGTCCTCGGGTGCCATGTGCAGCTCGGACGGATCGACGCGCAAGAGCGGTGTGTCGCAGAGAATCACCGCGCGCTCGAGCACGTTACGCAGCTCGCGGATGTTGCCCGGCCAGCCGTAGCGCGCGAGCCGTACCAGCGTGGCGGGCTCGATGCCGTCGATGCGCTTGCCGATGCTCGCCGCGAGCTCGCCCACGAAGTGACGCGCGAGCACGGCGACGTCGTCA
>DASZPU010000003.1:0-4021 GCA_035550195.1 Nannocystaceae bacterium | reverse complement strand
AGCCGCCCCGCCCGCAGGCCTGCGTGCGCTGGCCGAGCGCCTGCTCGCCCGCGACGTCGCGATCACCTGGTGGGGCAACATCAGATTCGAGAAGACCTTCACGCCCGAGCTCGCAAAGCTGCTCGCGCGCTCCGGCTGCATCGCGGTCACGGGCGGGCTCGAGGTCGCATCCGATCGCCTCCTCGCGAAGATGCACAAAGGCGTCACCGTCGCGCAGGTCGCCCGCGTCACGCGGGCATTCACCGACGCCGGCATCATGGTCCACGCGTATCTCATGTACGGCTTCCCCACCGAGACGACGCAGGAGACCGTCGACGCGCTCGAGCGCGTGCGCCAGCTCTTCGCCGAAGGCTGCCTGCAGTCCGCGTTCTGGCACCGCTTCGCCGCCACCGCGCACAGCCCCATCGGCAAGGACCCCGCGCTCTTCGGCATCCGCCTGCGCGATCGCAAGCCGCCGACCTTCGCGAACAACGAGCTCGCGTTCGACGACCCGACCGGCACCGATCACGATCGGCTCGGCGAAGGCCTGCGCGCCGCGATCTACAATTTCATGCACGGCCTCGGCCTCGACGAAGACGTGCGCTCGTGGTTTCCGTCGCACAAACGCGCCGCGAAGATCCCCGCGACCACCGTGCCGCCGGATCTGATCCGCAGCGCGCTCACGTAGGCGGGCAGCCGAGCACTTCCCAACCGCACGACCCATCGGGATTGCGCAAGCACTTCCCGGTCGGCCCCGACATCGTCTTGCCGTCTTCACACAGCTGATTCGGCGTGGCGAGCGTGGACCCGCACTCCGCCTCGGGACACGGCGGCAGCTCGCTCGTCTTCGTCGCGGATTCCTCCTCGGGCGGCGGTGCGACGACCGGACAATCGATCACCTCCCAACCACACGAGCCATCGGCGCCGCGCAAGCAACGACCGCTCGGCCCCGCGACGGTCTTGCCGTCCGGACACGGCGAATTCGGCATGCCGAGCGCAGGCCCACACGCAGCCGCTTCGCAGACACCGGGCTCGGGCGTGCCTGCATCGGTCTTCGGAGCACACGCGAGCAGCACGACGAACGGAATGAGGGTGCGGATCATGGCGCGCCCAGCGTAGCTCACCGATCGAAGCCTGCATGTCGCGGACACGTGGTCTCGCGAGAGCTCGACGGCGCTCCGCAGTGTGGATCGATGGTTCGCGATCTTCGAGCGTTGGCCATTCGATCGGCGTTTTTCTCGTCAACTCGCGATCGCGACGCGTCGTATGGAGCGACATGCCGAACGCGTGGTGGCAGCAGATGTATCCGTGGTGGCCCGGTCCCGTCGTCGATCCTCCGCCGTGGTACGGCGGTGGTGGTTGGGGAGGCAACGGCGGTTTTCCGTGGCCCGGTCCCGTCGTCGATCCGGCACCGTGGCCGCAACCGACCCCACGTCCGATCCCACGACCGTGGCCCGGACCGCAGGTCGATCCGTCGCCCGAGGATTTCACCACGCGACCGTGGCGGCGCTTTCCGTTTCCGTTGCCGTGGCCCGGTGATCCGGCGCCGTGGTTCGATGCGATCGCACGCGGTGGCGTGCGCCAACCGGAGCCCTCGCCGTGGGGCCCGTTCACGGATCCGAGCCCCGAAGACATCCTGCATCGCGTGCGGATCTTCCAGCGCTACCTCGAGGACATCCTCGCGGAAGGTGGTTTCCCCGGCGAGCACGTCGGCAAGGCGACGGTGAAGGATGTCGTCGAAGCCTATCGCGTCGCGAGCACACCGCGCGTCGCACGAGCCGAAGGCAGCGCGATCACGGCCGCACAGATCGCGGCGCTCGACGACGCCGGGCTCGAACGTCTGCACCACCATCTGCAAGGCGAGGTCTCGCGACTCGGCGCACTCGCGGAGACGGTGAAGCAACGCATCAAGAAGGCCGGCAAATGAGCGACCTCGTCGCGCTCCGCACGAGCAACGGCCCGCGCATCGCGGCTGCGGGTTCGATCCTGCTGGTCGGCTACGAGGATCGCGACAATCTCGGGCTACGCTACCTGCTGTCGTCGTTGCGCCTCGCCGGCGCAACGGCGGACATCGCCCGCTACAGCTCCGATCCCACGAGCCTGGTCGAGCGCTGTCTCCGTGAGCGGCCGATGCTGATCGGCTTCTCGATGATCTTCCAATACATGGCCCCCGACTTCGGTCGGGTCATCGCGGCGCTGCGTGCCGCCGGCATCGACGCGCACATCACCGTCGGCGGCCACTATCCCAGCTTCGACTACGACGAAGTGCTCGGCGGTCTACCGGGGCTCGACTCGGTCGTGCGCTTCGAAGGCGAGCACACGCTCGTCGAGCTCGCGGCTGCGGTCGCGAGCGGTCGTGAGTGGCGGGGCATCGCCGGCATCGCGTGGCGCGACGGCGACGAAGTGCATGCGAATCCACTGCGCGCACCGCTGCACGATCTCGACACGTTGCCACCGCCCGATCGCGCGAGCTACGACTACGAAGCCGAGCGACTGCCCACCGCCGCGATCCTCGGCAGTCGCGGCTGCCCGTGGGACTGCACGTTCTGCAGCATTCGCCCGTTCTACGAGGCGCAGGGCGGCGCGCTGCGACGCTTCCGCAAGCCCGCAGAAGTCGTCGCCGAGATGGCGGCGCTCTACCACGAGCGGCGCGTCGAGCTCTTCCTCTTCCAAGACGACGACTTCCTCGCGGGGGGTCGCAAGGCGCGGGCGTGGGCGTGCGAGATCGCCGACGCAGTCGTCGACGCCGGGCTCGCCGGAAAGATCGCGTGGAAGATCTCGTGTCGATCGGACGAGATCCATGCCGAGACGATGGTCCGACTCATGCGCGGCGGCCTGACGCACGTGTACATGGGTGTCGAAGCCGGCGATGCCGACGATCTCGCCGACATGCGCAAGCGCATCACCGCGGACACGCACCTCGAAGCCGGCCGCATCCTGCGTGAAGTCGGCTTGTCGTTCGACTTCGGCTTCATGCTGCTGCAGCCCTACAGCACGTTCGCGCGCATCCGCAACAGCATCGATTTCCTCGAGCGCTTCGTCGGCGACGGGTATGCCGTCGCCGGCTTCTGCCGAATGCTCCCGTACGCGGGCACGCCCATCAAGGACCGGCTCGTCGCCGAAGGGCGCCTGCTCGGCACGCCGTTCCAGCCGGACTATCGCTTCCTCGATCCGCGGCTCGACGTGTTCTACGACTGGATGGTCACGACCTTTCACCGTCGCAACTTCACCGACCAGGGGCTGAACCACGTGTTTCGTGCGGCGCTGTTCGAAGCGCGCGCGCGACTCGACAGCAACCAGCTGCCGCCGTTCGTGCGCGACCTCGTGCAGTACCTGGCCGCGGTGTGCAACAAGCTCGCGTTCTACGTGCTGCGCGAGGGGCTCGACTGGATCGAAGCCGCGTCGCCGCACGAGCTGCGCGCCGACGCGCCGTACCTGCGCCGACTCGCACAACACGAAGCCAGCGAAGAAGATCGCATCCTCGGCGAGCTCGCGGAGCTCTACGAGCGATGGTTCCGCGCCGCGCCCGAGGTGCAGACGCGCTTCTCCGACATCCGCCCGATCGGCAGCTTCGAGCGCACGTGGACCTTCGAGGGCGACGACGCGCGCGCGTGATCACACCGCGAGGTTGCACGAGCACGCGCAGATGTCGGGCTCCGCGTTCGGTGCTCCCGACTCGCAGTGCATCCAATTCGCGGGATGCGGACCGCCGCACACCGTCACGCCCCACGCGGTGCCGTCGGGCTGCACTTGCATGAACGGATCTTCCGCGGGCTCGCAGCTCGGCGGCGACACGCAGCCGTCACCACCGTCGACTGCGGGCAAGCACATCGAGAACGCGTCGAGCAGCGTGCAGGTCGAGCCCTCGCGCGAGATGTGCAACACCTCGAACCACGCGCAACCCGTGACCGTCGCGCAGACGTCCGCGCTCGCGGCCTGCTCGCATTCGCCCACCGGACCGGAGTCGCCGCCGCTGCTGCTCCCGCTCGTGCCCGTGCCGGTCGCGCCCGAGTGGTCGTCGCCGCCGTCGTTGCAGGCGCCG
>DASZPU010000002.1:0-6212 GCA_035550195.1 Nannocystaceae bacterium | reverse complement strand
GAAGCGGATCCCGAGACCGTCGCCGACGCGCGTGAGCGCAGCGATCGCGGGCGCGCGCTCGTGCACCTCGGACGTCCGGCCGCCGCGGTGGAGCTCGCACGCGAGCTCTTGCGCGACACCGACGATCTCCATCATCCCGGTCTGCAAGCCGCCGCGGTGCGCCTGCAAGGCGAGGGCGAGCTCGCGCTCGGGCACGACGAAGCCGCCGAATCGGCGCTGCTCGATGCGGTACGTCGTGCGACACGAGACGATCGCGACTACGCGCTCGCGCTCGCGTGGCTCGATCTCGCGGGCGTGCTCGCGCGCAACCCCGAGCGGTTGGTCGAGGCCGGGCACACCCTCGACAACGCGAGCATGTTGCTCGAGCGCATCCACGACGAAGAGCGGCGCTGGGCGATCGCAGCGACGCGCGCCGACATCGCGCAACGCGGTGGACGTACGACGGAAGCACTCGCGCGCTACCACGAAGCGCTCACGGAGCTCGATCGCGTCGCGGCGCCGATCTGGGCGCGCGTCGCCGTGCTGACGGCGCTCGGCGAGCTGGTCGCGAGCCGTGGCGACCTCGCGGCCGCCGAGGGCTACTTCACGCGCGCGCTCACCGTCCTGAAGGATCGGCTGGGTGCGGGACATCCCGCGCTCGCACAGCCGCTGCTGCGCATCGGTGATCTGCAGTCGTCGCGCAAGGCCACGGCCGACGCGCAAGCATCGTGGGAACGCGCGCTGCAGATCCTCGGCGACGCGCACGGGCCCGACGCACCCACCACGGTGCGTGCGCTGCTCGCCGTCGCGACGCGGCTGCGCGAGGACGGCGATGCCATTTCGGCGCTCGACTACGATCGGCGTGCATTGTTGGCAGTCGAGCGCGCACCGACGCGCGACGAAGGGCTCGTGGTCACCGTGCTGGTCGATCAGTCGCGCACGTTGCTCGCGCTCGCGCGCGATCGCCAAGCCGTGCCGCTCCTGACCCGCGCGAGCGAGGCGACGGAGGCTGCGCACCGGGGGGCCGCGCGCACCGGCGACGAGGGGCAACGTCGCGATGCCGCGGCGCGCCTCGTCGAGGTACAAGGCTTGCTGGCCCGTGCACTGTGGTCCGACAAGCCTTCACGGCCCCGCGCGCTCGAGCTCGCGGGGAAGGTGCGCACGGTCGCGAACGAGCACAAGCTAGCGATCGACCCGTGGGTGGCCAGCGTCGCCGAGCACATCTCCGAGGGCAGCGCGCCGTGAGCTCGGCGCGGCTGGGGCTCGCCGCGTTGCTCTTGACGATCGCGTGCGACAAGCAGAAGCCGCAGCGCACTGCGGTGCCGAGCAAGCCGCAGCGCATGGCGGTGCCGAAGCGCGGGCAACAGCTGATCGCGGGCGATCCGACACCGGCACCCGAGCTCGCGGATCTCTTCGGTCGCGCGAAGCTGGTCCCGATCGCCACCGACGGTGTGTGGGCGGGACTCGATCCCGGCGCAGAGACGCTGTGGATCGGGCCCATCATCGATCGCCTCGACGACGGCGACTCCGGTCGCAACGCGCTCGCGATCCGGCGCGCGGCGTTCGGTCGACGCGTGCCCGCGCTCGGCGAAGCCGGCGAGCTGTCCGACGACGACGAGCTCATCGATGCCGGCTACGCCAACGACGACAAGCTCGTCCTCTTGATCGGGCCCGAGACGCAGTGCATCGCCGCGCGTGGTCGTGCGCGCGTGATCGCGGAGGTCACCGGTGGGCACGTGCTCGATCTGCGCTGGCCGGTCGAGGGCTGCGGCAACGGCCCGTGGGCGCCGATCGGTTTGTTGGTCGATCGCCAGCCGACCCAGCTGCGCTGGCGCGTCGCCGCGTGTCCCGAGCCCGACGCGATCGCGAACGCGTGGGCGCAAGCGCATCCCACCAGCGACGAGCAGTGGATCGAGCTCGGCACGATGACGATCGGCGACGAGCCGTACGTGCTCGTCGGCCACGACGGCACGCAGGGCGTCGTCTATGTCGCGCCGAAGGCGGAAGATGGCGCGTGGACGAAGCTGACGTTCGATGCGGCGGGGCTCACCCCGATCCGCCACGGCTGCGCGCCGACACCGAAGGCGCCGGAGCAGCCCGAAGACGACGCTACTTCACCCCGTGCATCAGGCGGTTGATGATCGGGGACAAGAAGAACAGCAAGAGGCCGGCACCGCTCAGCAAGTAGAAGCTGAACGTGAAGCCGTCGAGCGCGCTCGCGACGGTCATGCCGGTCTCGCCGCTGATGCTCGCGGCGAGCGTGCCGGCGAGCTTGTTGCCGAGCGAGATGCTCATGAACCACGCACCCATCGTCGCGCCGACCATGTGTGCGGGCGCGAGCTTGGTGACCATCGACAGGCCGATCGGCGACAGGCACAGCTCGCCGCAGGTCTGGATGACGTAGCACGCCGCGAGCGGCCAGAACGGGATGAGGTTGCGCGCGTCGACCAGCTTCGACAGCGCGAACATCAGCAGCATGAAGCCGAGCGCGTTGCCGAGGATGCCGAAGCTGAACTTGCGCGGGATCGACGGCTCCTTGCCGGAGCGATCGAGCGACGCCCAGATCATCGTCATCACCGGTGCGATGAGCACGATCGCCGCGGGGTTCACCGACTGGAACCAGCCGATCGGGAACTCCCAGCCGCCGAACATCTCCCGGTCGACGATCTTGTCGGCGAGGAAGTTGAACGACGCGCCGGCCTGCTCGAAGAACATCCAGAAGACGATGTTGAAGAGGAAGAGGATCAGGAGCGCGACGATCTTGTCGAGCTGCACGCGATCGGCCGAGAGGCCCGCGCGCAGCAGCATCACGCAGCAACCGGCGAAGATCGCCCACAGGATGTACCCGAGGATCCAGTTCTGACTGAGCAGGAAGTAGACGACCGGCGTGAGCGCGAGGCCACCGATCGCGATCGTGCCGATCGTGCTGACGCCTTCCTTGCCCGCCGGCGGCTTGCCGACCTGACGCAGCTGGCCGCGGCCGAAGCCGAACCACACGATGCCGATGAGCATGCCGATGCCCGCGGTCGCGAACACGACGCCGTAGTTGGGATTCTCCGCGGTGCCGCCGAACATGACGTTCGCGGCCCAGCCGGTGAGCAGCGGGGCGAAGAACGCACCCGCGTTGATGCCCATGTAGAAGATCGTGAAGCCGCGATCGCGACGCGAATCGCCCTGCTTGTACAAGCCACCGACCATCGTGGAGATGTTGGGCTTGAACAGGCCGTTGCCGACGATGATGAGCGAGAGCCCGAACAGGAAGACGGTCTCTTGGCGGATGAGCAGCGTGAACAGACCCGCGGCGATGAACACCGCGCCGAGCAACACCGAGCGCTGATAGCCGAGGATCTTGTCGGCCACCCAACCGCCGAGCACGCCGGTCGCGTACACGAGCGCGAGATACGAGCCGTAGGTGAGATTCGCCGGGGTCTCACCGGACGCATCGCCGTTGTAGAAGCCCGCGACGATGTAGAGCGTCAGCGCCCAGCGCATGCCGTAGAAGCAGAAGCGCTCCCAGAACTCGGTCATGAAGAGCATCCACAGCGCGCGCGGGTGACCCCACACTTCGTCGCCGCCGGGCGTGGACGAGGACTTCACCGAGGTATCGGGTGCCATCCCGACGCTTCTAACACGATCCCTCGCGCCGATGGCTAGCCCTTGACGACCGCGAGCGGGACGAGCTTGGCGACCTTGCGGGCCAGGCCGGCGCCAGCGACGACATCGACGACGTCCGCGACGTCCTTGTACGCCTCGGGAATCTCTTCCTCGACCGTCGCCTTGCTGTCGGCGCGCACGAACACGCCGCGCTGGCGCAGCTCTTCGAAGATCGGTCGCGTGCGCGCGAGCTTCTTCGCCTTCACGCGCGACAGTCGTCGACCCGCGCCGTGACACGACGAGCCGAAGCTCTCCTTCATCGCGCCGCCGGTGCCGGCGAGCACGAAGCTGTAGCGACCCATGTCACCCGGCACGAGCACCGGTTGGCCGAGCTCGCGATAGCGCTGCGGCACGTCGGGATGCCCCGGGCCGAATGCACGCGTCGCACCCTTGCGATGGACGCATACGCGACGCAGCTCGCCGTCGACTTCGTGCTGCTCCCACTTCGCGATGTTGTGGCAGACGTCGTAGACGAGCCGTAGCCCGAGATCGCCGGGACGGCCTGCGAAGAACTTCGCGAGCGCTTCGCGGGCGAAGTGCGTCATCGCCTGGCGGTTCGCGAACGCGAAGTTCACCGCGCATGCCATCTGTCCGAAGTACGCGTTGGCTTCCGGGCTGCCGAGCGGCGCCGCGCAGAGCTGGCGATCGGGCAGCTCGATGCCGTACTTGCTCGAGGCCTTGAGCATGGTGTGCAGCGCGTCGTCGCAGATCTGGTGGCCGAGCCCGCGCGAGCCGGAGTGGATCAAGAGCGTGATGTGATCGAGCTCGAGCCCGAACGCGGCGGCGGCTTCGTCGTCGTAGATCTCGGCGACGTAGCCGAGCTCGCAGAAGTGGTTGCCGGAGCCGAGCGAGCCCAGCTGCGGGCGACCGCGATCCTTGGCGCGATCGCTGACCTTCGCCGGCGTCGCACCGGGGAAGCAGCCGCCTTCTTCGATCACCGCGAGATCGTCGTCGTTGCCGAAGCCCTGCTCGACCGCCCACTTCGCGCCGCCTTCGAGCACGTCGTCGAGCTCTTTCTTCGACAGGCGCAGCTCGCTGCGGCTGCCGACACCGCACGGCACCGCCTTGTAGATCGCGAGCGAGAGCTGCTCGAGTCGGTGCGCCACCTCGTCGCGGCGCAGATCCGATCGCAACAACCGCACGCCGCAGTTGATGTCGTAGCCGACGCCGCCGGGCGAGAGCACGCCTTCGTACTCGTCGAACGCCGCGACGCCGCCGATCGGAAAGCCGTAGCCCCAGTGCATGTCGGGCATTGCGATGCTGTGCGAGAGGATGCCGGGCAGATGCGCGACGTTGGCCACCTGCTCGGGGCTCTTGTCGGTCGCGATGACCTTCATCATCTGCTCGTCCGCGAAGCAGAGCCCCGGCACGCGCATGCCCCCGTGCATCGGGATCCGCACCCGCCACTCGTCGATGCGCTCGAGCTTCATACGTCGATCACCACCTGCGCGCGCAGGCCTTCGTTCGTGCGGGTGAGCCTGAGGTCGTGATAGGTCGCGCTCTTCACTTCGGTGACGATGGCACGGGCGTCGAGCGAGCCGCGGATGCGACCGCGCAGGCCGGTCGGCGTGAGCTCGAGCTCGGCGTCGACCAACAAGAACTGTTGGCCGAGCGCGAGCCAGATGACCTCGTTGAGGAAACGAACGAGGCGGTCTTCGTCGTCGATCGCGTCGAGCTCGATCGTGCGCTCGTCGACGGCTTCGAGCTTCGCACCGTCGGTGAGGATCTCGACGAGCGCGCGTGCGGCTTCGACGAGCAACGCGGGGAGATCGGGGGCCCAGATCTCGAGCGCGAGATCGGCGGTGTGATCGATCGAGCGGTGGCCGGAGGTCATCGCGTCACCGCGCGGCGATGCCGAGCTTGGCCGCGAGCGCAGCGCGAGAGTGGATGCCCAGGCGCTCGTAGACGTTGGAGAGGTGGCGGCCGACGGTCGCGGGGCTGATGTGCAGGCGTGCGCCGATCTCCGCGTTGGTCATGCCTTCGGCGACGAGCTTCGCGACCTCGAGCTCGCGTGCGGACAGGGGGAGATCCGGAGGCCTTCCTGGCGCAGGAGTGCCTTGCGGCACACCTGCGCCTGCTGCAGGCGGCGCGGGCGAGATCGCGACGACTTGCCCCCGTTCGTGCTCGCTTCGGTCGGGCGATCGCACGTAGCGGAATCGCAGCACCACGGGTCCGACGCGAAGCTCGTCGCCGTCGCGCAGTGGTGATTCTTCGATGCGGCGCCCGTTCAAGAACGTGCCGTTGCGCGAGCTCAGATCGATCACCTTCGCCGCGCCGCTCGGTTCGACCGTGACGCGGGCGTGCTTGCGCGACACGCCGTCCACCCCCAACACCACTTCCACGCCCGCCTCGCGCCCCATCACGAACGCGCCCGGACCGAGCCGGTGCGGTGGCCCCGGGGGTGCACCGCGCACGACCTCGAGGTACGGCGTACCGAGCTCGGTGCGCTCCTCCTCCGCGTAGTCGGTCGTGGTCGACACGGTGCGACATCGTAGCAGCCCGTGGCCATCACGTCGCGTGCGCAGGAACCTTTCGATGCACTGCGCTCACTTCCTTCGCTAAGGTGCTGGGGGTGGGTG
>DASZPU010000001.1:0-14380 GCA_035550195.1 Nannocystaceae bacterium | reverse complement strand
CTCGCCGATCGATCCGTCGGCGTACTCGCCGGTGTGGATGTAGACCTTGTGCCCGCCGATGGTGGCCTTCTGCGTGTAGCCACCGCGGCGATCCGGCATCCTGCGGCGCTTCGCGAGGTAGCGATACACCATGCGCTCGCTGACCTTCTCGACCACCTGCGGCTGGCTGGTCGCGGCGACGCGCGGCAGTGCGTCCTCGTCGTCGAGATCGTGCTCGACCTCGTCGAGCAACGCAGCCGACAGCGGCTGGCTGAGCTTGCTGCCGTCGCGATAGAGCGCGATGGCCTTCGTGCCCAGCTTCCACGACGCCATGTAGACGTCCTCGACGTCGTTCACGGTCGCTTCGTTGGGCATGTTGATGGTCTTGCTGATCGCGCCGGAGAGGAACGGCTGCGCGGCCGCCATCATGTGCACGTGGGCCATCGGCGCGATGAAGCGCTTGCCGTAGCGACCGCACTTGTTGGCGCAGTCGAACACCGGCAGGTGCTCGGCCTTCAGGCCCGGCGCACCTTCGACGGTCATCGTGCCGCACACGTAGTCGTTGGCGAGGCGGATGTCTTCGCTGGTGAAGCCGAGCTCCTTCAGTAGATCGAAGGTGGGGTCCGACAGCTGTGCGTCGCTGAAGCCGAGCACGTCCTGGCAGAACTCGTCGCCGAGCGTCCAGCGGTTGAACGCGAAGCCGATCTCGAACGCGGCGGGCAGCTCGGCCTCGACCTTCGCGAGCAGCTCGGGCGTGAAGCCGCGCGCGAGCAGATCCGCGTGGGTGATGCGCGGGCTGCCGACCAGGCTGCCGGCACCGCGGCAGTAGCGGACGATCGCGTCGGTCTGCTCGTCGCTGTAGCCGAGCCGGCGCAACGCCGACGGCACCGACTGGTTGATGATCTTGAAGTAGCCGCCGCCCGCGAGCTTCTTGAACTTCACCAGCGCGAAGTCGGGCTCGATGCCGGTGGTGTCGCAATCCATCAAGAGGCCGATCGTGCCGGTGGGCGCGATGACGGTGGTCTGCGCGTTGCGGTAGCCGTGCGCCTCGCCGAGCTGCAGCGCGCGATCCCACTGCTCGCGGGCGCACTCGAGCAGATCACGCGGGCACTCGCGCGCATCGAGGCCGCGCGGCAGCACCGACAGGCCTTCGTACTCCTGCGCGGGTGCGTCGTACGACGCGCGACGATGGTTGCGGATGACCCGCAGCATGTGCGCACGGTTGTCGCCGTAGCCGGGGAACGCACCGAGCTCGGCGGCGAGCTCGGCCGACGTGGCGTAGCTCGCACCGGTCATGATCGCCGTGAGCGCGCCGCAGATCGCGACGGCTTCGGTCGAGTCGTACGCGAGCCCGTTCACCATGAAGTAGGTGCCGAGGTTCGCGTAGCCCAGGCCCAGCGTGCGGTAGCGGTAGCTCAGCTCCGCGATCCGCCGGCTGGGGAACTGCGCCATGAGCACGGAGATCTCGAGCGTGATCGTCCAGAGCTTGCACGCGTGCAAGAGCGCGGGCAGATCGATCGTGCCGCTCTGCTCACCGAGCAGCGTCATCAGGTTCAGCGACGCGAGGTTGCACGCCGTGTCGTCGAGGAACATGTACTCGCTGCACGGATTGCTCGCATTGATGCGACCGCTCGCCGGGCAGGTGTGCCACTCGTTGATGGTGGTATCGAACTGCAGGCCCGGGTCGGCGCACGACCACGCGCCCATCGCGATCTTGTCCCACAGCTCGCGCGCGGGCATGGTCTTCGCGAGCTTGCGATCGGTGCGACGCACCAGCGACCAGCCGCGATCCTCTTCGACTGCGTTCAGGAAGTCGTTGGTGATGCGGACCGAGTTGTTGCTGTTCTGACCGGAGACGGTGCCGTACGCGGCCGAGTCCCAGCCGGTGTCGTACGCGTCGAAGTCGATGCGCGTGACGCCCTGCGTGCCGAGCTGCAGCGCGCGTTGGATGTAGTTCTCCGGCACGTTGCCGCGCCGCGCCTCTCGCATCGCACGACGCAGCGCACGGTTCTGTGCGGGGTCGAAGCGCGTGTCGGCGGGCATGCCCGAGTCGAGGCCCGCGCGCAGCACCGCGTTGAGATGGAACGAGCAGGCCTTGCTGCCGGCGACCAGCGCGGCGACCTTCTGCTCCTCGACGACCTTCCAGTCGATGAACGACTCGATGTCGGGGTGATCGATGTCGACGACGACCATCTTCGCGGCGCGACGCGTGGTGCCGCCGCTCTTGATCGCACCGGCGGCACGATCGCCGATGCGCAGGAAGCTCATGAGGCCCGAGCTACGACCGCCGCCCGAGAGGCGCTCACCCTCGCCACGCAGGTGCGAGAAGTTGGTGCCGGTGCCCGAGCCGTACTTGAACAGCCGCGCCTCGCGGACCCACAGATCCATGATGCCGTTCTCGCCGACGAGATCGTCGTCGACGGATTGGATGAAGCACGCGTGCGGCTGCGGACGCTCGTAGGCGTTCTGCGAGCGACGGATCTCGCCGGTCATCGGCTCGCAGTAGTAGTGACCCTGCGCGGGGCCGGTGATGCCGTACGCCCAGTGCAACCCGGTGTTGAACCACTGCGGGCTGTTCGGCGCGGCGACCTGGGCCGCGAGCATGTACATCATCTCGTCGTAGAAGACGCGCGCGCTCTGCTCGTCCGCGAAGTAGTTGTGCCGCCAGCCCCAGTACGTCCAGCAACCGGCGAGGCGATGGAAGACCTCGCGGCTGTCGTTCTCGCCGCGCGTGCGCTCGGCGACGGGCAGATCGGCGAGCGCATCCTCGTCGGGCTCGCTGCGCCACAACCACTGCGGCACGCCGGGCTCGGGCACCGCACGCAGACGCGTGGGCACGCCGGCCTTGCGGAAGTACTTCTGCGCGAGGATGTCGACCGCGACCTGCGACCAGCCGACCGGGATCTGGATGTCCTTCGCTTCGAAGACCACCGAACCGTCGGGGTTCGCGATGCGAGAGCCGCGGGACTCGAACGCGAGCGCTGCGAAAGCTTGGCCGTAGCGATCCGCGGACGATGAAGACGAGAGCTCCGGGGTGAAGTGGCGCGTGAGCTTCATGGGGAGGACTCCGGGCGGGGCAGAGGGGGAGGTGCGCCGGCGAGCGAGTCGGCGCGGGAGGTGGAGCGAGCGCGAGAGGTGGTGAACGGATGAGCAGCCGCCGGGCGGAAAGGGTAGCAGCCCCTGGACCGAGCCTTGGGGGGCTGGCCTTCGGGGCCTCTCCGACCCGGCGGGGTCGGCGGCGATCGGACTCGGAGCGTCCGCGAACGGGGGCTTCGGGGTCGGGCCCCGAGGCCGTCTCCGCATGGGGGGTGCCGCGTGGCGACAGCCCCCCATGTTGAGGTG
The DNA here is from genome assembly GCA_035550195.1 of Nannocystaceae bacterium. Taxonomy (GTDB): domain Bacteria; phylum Myxococcota_A; class Polyangia; order Nannocystales; family Nannocystaceae; genus Xiheibacterium. The sequence continues at coordinate 11,059 of DASZPU010000001.1, read as the reverse complement.
AGGACGATGGATGCCACAAGATGTAGGGGGTCCGCAAGAACCTGACGGCGATCTCCGACGAGAGGTTATCCACAGGCTGCGGCCGATCGGTCACCCACCTCCATCCCCAGCTCGTCCACAGGTTCGTCCACAGATTAACCGGCGGCTCCGGAGGCTCCGCGGGGCGGTCGCGACCTCGGCTCGCCGATCCTTGAACTCCGTACCGCCCCCCTTCACGCGGGCGGGATCGGCTTGGCACGCGGCGAGTGCTCCGCCGCGATCCACATCGCGGTGCGCCGAAGGCACTCCCCAGCATCAGCCACAACGCATGTCTCGACGGTGTGAACGGAGCGCGTAGTTTTTTCCACGAGGAGATCTCTCCCCACGGGTCGTGCTTGCCTCGCCGACCCGCGATCGCCATCATCTGCGCGTCCCCGAGGCTGGTACCGAATCGGGACGTCGCCTCGATGCGTCGGGGCCCCATCACGATGCCCAAAGACGCGAACGAGATCTTTCGCGCGCAGGTCGGCTATGGCGAGCTCGAGCGGCTGTCGGCGCTCGAGACCCTCAAAGGCCTGCGCAACCCCGAGTCGGTGAAGCTCGGCGACCTGGTGGCCTTCCTCGATGCGCGAGGGCTATGGCCGCAGTTCGCGAAGATCACCCTCGGCGACCTGCGCGACGGCTTCAACGCGCCCGCGCCGGCGGAGGCGGAGCCCGCGACCGGTCGCACGCGCCGCAAGAAGCAACGCATCCTCGAGGACGAGCTCGAGGACGCGTTCGCGGAGAAGGCGGCGGCGGACGCGAAGGCGAAGGCCGAGCCGGAAGACGGTGGGATGAGCAGCGATGACTTCGCGCGGCAGGTGTTGCCGTTCATCGAAGGCAACGGGGAAGTCACCGTCGATGATATCGCGGAGTACAGTCGGATCGATCGCAAGGTGTTGCGACATCATCTGGCGGCGTTGGTGAAGGAAGGTCGGTTGGAGCGCGTGGGGGTGGGGAGACACGCGATCTACACCGCGCTGTAGTCGACGCGGTGCTTGGAGCACGGTGGTACGACCACGTTCACGTTCACGTTCACGTGGACGTGAACGTGAACGTGAACGTGGTCGTGCTGGCCTCCGCCCACCCGTGCAACAAGCTCGGGCGCCGGCCGACTCACCGAGAGTGCTCTCATATCAACGCCTCGACGTGTATCAGTGTGCCATCCGCCTCCTCGCCGACTGCGCTCGGTTGAGTGGCGACACTCCGAAGGGCTATGCGACCCTCGCCGACCAGCTACGGCGAGCGGCCCTGTCCATTCCGCTCAACATCGCCGAGGGGGCCGGCCGACCCGGTCCGGTGGACGCGGCGCGCTTCTATGGCATCGCTCGCGGGTCCGCGATGGAGTGCGGAGCGATCATCGATGCGTTGGCGGCGGTGGGGATGGCCGATGAGGAGGGGCTCGAACGGGCGCTTGGGTTGGTGGTGAGGATCGTGGAGATGTTGACGCGGATGTGCCGGTGACCCGCGATCGTGGTTCGTGCGAGCAACGCACGACCACGTTCACGTTCACGTTCACGTCCACGTGAACGTGAACGTGAACGTGGTCGTACCACCGTGCTCCAAGCACCGGTTGCTCAACCACTACGCCTACGTCGCCGCTGCCCCAACGCCCACAGTGTCGGCAGCACGAGAATCGCCGTCACCGCCGCCAACGTGATCCCCAACGACGCCAGCCCGCCGATGCCGCGCAGCCCCGCCGAATCCGCGACCATGAACGCAGCAAACCCCGCGACCGTCGTGAACGTCGCCGCGAGGATCGCTCCACCGGTCTCCTGCAGCGATCGCGACAACGCATCGAGCTCGCCGTGCGTGCGCCGGATCGTGTCGGTCAGATAGACGCCATTGTCGACGCCGATGCCGAGGATCGCCGGCAGGATCGGCATGTTGAAGAGCGTGAACTTCAGATCGATCGCGCCCATCAACCCGACCATCCACCACAGCGCGAGCCCGAGCGGCAGCAGCGTGATGAGCGTGAGCCCGAGCGAGCGCAGCTGCCAGTACACGAACGCCGCGATCAGCACCGCCGCCATGCCGACGACCCACGGCGCCTCTTCGCGCAGCATCAAGAACATCGACGCGTACACCGTGGTCTCGCCGACGAACAGCGCACCGTCGTCGAGATAGCCCGAGGTCTCGCGCGTGAAGTCGACGCCCTTGCGCATGTCGGCGGCGTCGAAGTTCGGATACGCGAAGATCGCGTACGCGCCGTCGTCGGTGCGGACCTTTCGCAGCAGCACGTCGGGCAGATCCTCGATCGTGAACGGCTGCGCGCGGAACATGTCGATCAGCGTCTGCGCCTCTTCGCGGCTCAGCTTCTTGGGCTCGGGCTTGTCGCTCTTCGCCGACGGTGGCGGCGGCGGAGCACGCGGCGGCTTCGGAGGCTTCGCGGCCTTGCCCTCTTCGTCGTCGAATTCGTCGTCGGGAAACTCGTCCCAGTCGTCGTCGGGCGGCGGCTTCACCGGCTCGGGCGCCGGCGCTTCCCGGCCCTCCGCGATCGCCTCGAGGCGCTCGAACGTGTCCTCGTTCTCTTCGTACAGCGCATCGATCGATCGCTTGCGCGCCGCGAGATCGATCGACGCGTCGGGCAACAGATCCGGCGCCGCGAACAAGCTCGCCACCACCGTGTCACCCGCCGCGATGCGCAGCTCGTGCCGCTTGCGCGCCTGCGCCAACGCGGCACGCGTCGACGCGAGATCCGATCGCACCAGCATCCCCGCGTGGATGTCCTTGCCGAACACCTTCGAGATCAGCTGCACGTCCGCTTCGCTCTCGGCACGCGCCTGATCCGACTGCAGCTTGCGTCCGTTGTACTCGAAGCCGACATCGCGCGCGCCCTGGAACGACACCACGGTGATCACGACGACCGCCGCGAACATCAACCCCGGCTTCGACAACAGCCGCTTCATGTGTCGCCCCTCGAGGTGCGCCACCGGCTCGCCATGCCGCTTGATGCCGAACAGATACAGCAGCGACGGCAGCACCGTGGTCATCGCGAGGATGCACAGCGCGAGCCCCCACGCCGAGATCATCCCGAACTCGCGAAACGCCGGGAACTCGCTCGTCGCCATCACCAGGAACGCGCCGACGGTCGTGCCCGACGCGACCAGCAAGGGAATCACCAGGCTGTGGAACGCGCGGCGGATCGCCTCGGCATCGTCGTGCTGCCGTCGATCGACCTTCGCCCGCGTATAGAAATGGATGCCCGCATCGATGCCCATGCCCATCAGCACGGTGGAGATGAGGCTCGTCATCAGGTTCAAGTGCCCGAGCACGAGCTGCGTGATGCCGAGCGACCAGACCACGCCGAAGGCGAGCGGCACGAGCAGCACCAACACCGCGCGCCACGAGCGGAACAGCAGATAGATGATGCCGACCACGCCGAGCAACCCGATGCCGCCGCCGCGCAGCATGTCCTTGCGGATCGTGGCCTGCTCGTCGGCCTTGTTCGTGTAGGGCCCGACGATGTTGTAGGCGACCTTGCCGGACCACGGCATGCCCTCGCGCGCGTAGATGCCCGCGATCGTCGCGCGCATCTGCTCGCTGATCTCCTTCGAGAACTGGATGTCCGACGCGGGCTCGATCGGATGCAGGAGCACGATCGTCGCGTCGATGCCCTCGCGTTCGTAGCGATCGTCGAAGCCGGTGCGCTGCAGCGCCTCTTCACGCTTGCGATCGACGAAGCCCTGCAGATCGTCGGGCGCGTTCGGATCCGGATCGAGCACGCACGCTTCCTTCGCGCGCGAGCAGAACTCGTAGTGCGTGTAGGCCTGGACCTTCTCGTCCAGCTCGTCCATCTCGCGATCGGCCAGGTAGTAGAGCGCGTGCCGCGAGAAGAAGTCGCTGGGCAGGCGATCGTCGACGTCGCGCAGCAACGGATGCCCCTCGAGCTCCGCTGCGATCGCGTCCGCGAACGCGTGGCGTGCCTCCGGCGGCCCATCCCTGATGACGACGTTGACGCTGCCGGTGCTGCCGAAGGTGCGCTCGATCTCCTCGAGCCCCACCAGCACCGGGTGCCCGTCGGGCAGCAAGCGGCGCAGATCGGTGTCGACCTTCAAGCGCGTCGCGAGCCATGCGGTGATGACGGTCGCGATCACCGACACCACGAGGATCATGCGATGGCGCGCGAGCACCCCGCGGATCCAGCGGTCTCGGAATGGCTCCGTGGCGCTCAACGGCGCGCACACTCTTGCACGAACGAGGGCGCGGGGGCCAGCGCGGCGGGCCGCCGTCTACGTCGCCACAGCATCATCACGAACGCGAGCGCCCACGCATCGACCGCGCGCGCGCGCGCCGACACACAACCGCAACCCGGCGCATCGCCGCCTTCCTGCGCCGGCGCGCCGCTGCTCGTCGACTCACGCGCGGACGAGCTGCTCGAGCCCTCGTCGCCGAGCCCGCCCGACGTGTCGCCACCGACGTCGCACGCGTCGGGGCCCGGTGGCAGCACCGGATCGTCGCTCGCGTCGTCGCCGGGATAGATCGTGATGAAGCCCGGCGCGAAGCCGGTCCAATGGGTGCCGTCGGGCGCCGTCGCGACGCCGCGCACGAGCAACCCCAGATAGATCGCCGACTCCGGCGGCACGAGCAGCTCGTCGATCTCGCCGGCCGCCGCATCGAGCTCTGCGAATTGCGTCCACGCCGACTCGTCGTCGAGCATCGTCGACGACGTCGCCGCCCACGACAGCTTCACCGTCGTGCCTTCGGGGCCGCCCATGCAGCCGAGGATGCGAAAGCCCGACTGCTGGAACGCCTTCGGCTCGTACACCGGTGAGGTGAGCGCGACGACGGGCGCCACGGTGTCGTCGTCGGCGACTTGCACGACGCCGAGCCGTGACGTCCACAGGTTCACCGCGGGCGCGAACGTGTAGCCGCGGATCACGTAGTTGCCCGCGGGCACACCGGTCGTGTCCCACTGCACGCCCATCATCGTCGCGTCGCACGAGATCGGCATGCGCTCGGCGTTGATCACCTGCACGCATTCATCGGGTGCCCAGTGCGGATTGCCGGCGAGCACGTCGCTCGCGGGCGGCAGCTCGGGGATCACACCGAGCTCGAGCGCGCGCATGGCATCGCTCTCGTCGATCCAATTCGGCATCGTCTGCAAGCGATGATCGTCGTGGCACAGCGCGAAGAACTGGAACGTGCGGCTGTCGGCCAGCTCGTCCATCGTGAGCGTCACGTCTTCGAACGGGATCGTGACGTCGAAGTGGAACAGCGGCGAGCTGCTGCGATCCACGCGGGCCATGCACGCGTGCGGTGGATAGAGCGCGGGCGTGCGCGGCGTGTTGCCGTTGGTCGCGTGCGCGAGCGACGGGACGAAGAGCAGCGTCGCGCCGACCAGGAAAGTGCGCATCCGTCCGTCCATCGTCGTCGTTGGGCTCGCAGCACGCAAGCGTGCTCGCCTGCAGGTTGACGGACGTCGGGCGACGCGCAAGCTTCGGCGTCGATGAGCGCCACTTCGCACGAGATCCGCCGCGTCGGCATCGTCTTCGCCGGCGGCCCGGCCCCCGCCGCGAACGCCGTGATCTCGGCGGCGGCCACCTCCTTCATCGAGGACGGGCGCGAAGTCATCGGCTTCTTCCACGGCTACTCGAACCTCCAGGACTACCACCCGGTCACGCACCGCCTGCTGCCCGATCAGCACTATCGCATCTTCGAAGAGCGCGACCTGCGAGGCATTCGCAACGCACGCGGCATCCTCATCGGCACCGCGCGCGCGAACCCGGGCAAGGGCATCGACAAGCCCGGCGATCTCGACGACGCGGAGAAGTGCGCCGCGTTGTCGAACGTGTACAGCGCGCTCGTCGATCTCGAGATCGATGCGCTCATCTCGATCGGTGGCGACGACACGCTCAAGACCGCCAACCTGCTCTTCGAGTACCAGAAGCGATTGCCCGCGGGAGCGAAGCGCGTACACGTGGTGCACCTGCCCAAGACGATCGACAACGACTATCGCGGCATCGATTTCACGTTCGGGTTCTTCACCGCGGTCGACTTCATGGCGAAGGAGCTGCAGAACCTCCGCGCCGACGCGCTCGCGACCAGCGGCTACTTCATCGTCGAGACGATGGGACGCAAGGCGGGCTGGTTGTCGTACGGCGTCGCGATCGCGGGCGAGGCGAATCTCGTCATCGCGGTCGAGGACGTCGAGGGTGAGCTCGCCGTGGAAGCGCACGGTCGCCGCATGCTCGCGATCGATGGGCTCGTCGATCGCGTCGTCGACCTCATCCTCACCCGCGAGCGTCGCGGCAAGCACTACGGCACCATCGTGCTCGCGGAAGGGCTCGCGGAGCTGCTACCCGACGACGTGATCGCAGCGCTGCCGCGCGACGAGCACGGGCACATCCCGCTCGGCGGCATCGATCTCGGCAAGCTCGTCGCGGAGCGCGTCTCGTTGCGCTACGCCGAGCGCACCGGTCGCAAGAAGAAGATCGCGAGCGTGCAGCTCGGCTACGAGAGCCGCTGCGCACCGCCGCATGCATTCGACGTGATGCTCGGCAGCCAGCTCGGCATCGGGGCCTATCGCGCGCTCGTCGAGGAGCACAAAGACGGCTTCATGGTGAGCGTGAGCGGTCAGCTCGAGCTCTGCTACGTGCCGTTCGCGGATCTCGTCAACGAGCAGACGCTGCGCACCGAAGTCCGCTTCATCGCGCCCGGTAGCGACTTCCACAAGCTCGCGCGCTTCCTCGAGACGCGCGTCGATCGCCTGCGCGACTGGGCGCCCGGCCGCCGCACCGAGCGCTGAGCTACGGCGTGGGCTCGGGCGTCGGCTTCGCGATGCCGAGCTCGGCTTCGAGGATCGCGAGCACGTGATCGCGCAGCACGTTGGCACCCGCGGGCGAGAGATGAATGCCGTCGCCCGCACGCACGCGCACCTTCTTGCCCGGCGTGCCGTCGGGATTGGTGCCGATCGGGATCTTGTCGGCGTACTTGCCGTCTTCGTCGGCGAGCAGCGCCCACGTGTCGACGAACTTGCCGCCTTTGCGCAACGCGAGGCGCTCGGCGTAGATCGTGTTCACTCGCTTCACGCGCTCGTGGAACTTGGTCGGGCGCATCACCGGCATGCCGACCCAGAAGATCGGCTCACCGGCAGGCGCGAGCAGATCGCAGAGCTTGTCGATGCGCTTGCCGTACTCCTCGGCCCAGCCCTCGTCTTGCCAACGGATCCACTCGCCGTCGCCCATGTAGAGGCCCTGCACGTCGTTGCCACCGAACATCACGACGCTCGCTTCGGGCTTCCATGCGCCGCACACTGCTTCGGCGCGCTCGTGCCAGTCGTAGAAGTCGGGACGCGCGAGCCCGGAGCTGCTCTTGCCCGCGCGCTTGCACGGCACCGCGTACTCCTTCTTGAGCGCGCGCTCGAGGAAGACGCCGAACGCACCGGCGATCATGCTGTCGCCGAGCACGAGGATCTTCGGGCTGCCGGCTGCGCGTGCGCGCGCAGGCAGCAACGCGGCGGAGGAGGCGGCGAGCATCGCCATCATCGAGCTACGGCGCGACCAGAGCGGGGACATGACTTTGCGGAGGGTGGCGCAAGGTCGTGCGATCGCCAAGAGATCGTCGGCGCGCGGGGGCAGCTCTGCGGCCAGAGCTTGCTCGGACGGCCGCCATCGACTATCCAGAGCAGGTCCGCGAGCTCGCGCGCAAGGCGCCCGCGCGGCTTCCTCCGGGGTTGCACCATGCTCGACGAGAACACCCGCAAGTTCATCGATCACCTCATCAAGACCAACCGCATCGTGTTGTTCATGAAAGGCAACCGCACCTTCCCGCAGTGCGGCTTCTCGGCGGCGGTGCTCGAGGTGTTGAAGAAGCACGGCGTGGAGTTCCACGCGGTCAACGTTCTTCAAGACGCGAACATTCGCGAGGGCATCAAAGAGTACTCGGAGTGGCCGACGATCCCGCAGCTCTACATCGACGGCGAGTTCGTCGGCGGCTGCGACATCGTGCGCGAGATGGATGCGAACGGCGAGCTGGCGCAGAAGCTCAGCGCCACGCCGCCAGCATGAGGCCGAGCGCTCCGATCGCGAGCGAGGCCTTGAACGCGCGCGCACGCCAGCGCTCGCGTGATGCGATCTTCTTCGCGCGCTCGCGATCGTCGGCGCGCACGTAGTGCCGCGCGATGCCGGCGGCGATCTGCTCGGCGCGTTCGCCTTCGGCTTCGACGACGAAGGCACCTTCGCGTTCGACGATGCGCACGTCGACGCCGGCGCGCTCGTAGACGAGCTCGAGGCCGAGCGCTTCCTCTTCGTCTTCGCAGACCCAGCGCGTCATGCGATCAGCCGGTCGCTTCGCCCGCGGTGATCGTCGCGCTGTCGGTCGCGTTCGTGTCGCTGACGTCGGTCGCGCTGCCCGCCGTGATCGTCGCGCTGTCGGTCGCGTTGGTCGCCGTGAACGTGAAGACGCCGGTCTCGTCGCTCGCGCCGGTACCGAACGTGGTGCCGCCGTCGCTCGAGCTGTCGGTGTCGCCGGGATCGACCGTCTCGCCGCCTGCGGTCGTCGATTGCGAGCCGCCACTCGATTGCGAGCCGCCACTCGATTGCGAGCCCCCGCCGCCGCCCGGCGAGCCGCCCGGCGGAAGGTTGCCGCCCGTGCCCGCCACCGGCGGCGCGCGCTTCTCCGGCTCTTCACACGCGGCGAAGACGGCGAGCGCAACACAGAACGAGATCGAGAGCCTCACCCTCCGATCGTAGGGCAGCGCGCGACCCCGGCAACCATCCCGGACCATGGTGGGCCACGCGCCGCCGCGCTCGCGCGGCATGACCACGAACCGGCCAGATCGACGGGGTCTCGGCCCGAGACCCCGGCATTCGCGAACATTTTCGGCCGGCCCGTGCAACGATCGGCGCCTACGGTCGACCGAGGCTTGGCATGAACCCGCGCACGCTTCTCCTCCCGCTCTCGCTGCTCTCCTTCGGCTGTTTCGCGCCACACGACCCGGTCGTCGTCACCGGCGACGACAGCGGCAGCGAAGACGACGGCTCGACCGGCGGCGAGACGAGCGTCACCACCGACGCGCCCACGACGAGCAACGCGACGACGACCTCGGCGACAACGAGCACGACGACGGATCCCGCAGAGAGCTCGGAAGGCACACCGCCAGAGACGTCGACCACGAGCGACGACGTGGAGAGCTCGACCGGCTCGTTCCCGTACTGCGGCGATGGCAATGTCGACGATGGCGAAGAGTGCGACGAAGGCGACGCCATCGGCCCGGACGCGCACTGCCTCGAAGGCTGCATTCTCAATATCTGCGGCGACGGCGAGCTCGACCCCGGCATCGAAGCCTGCGACGACGGCGAAGCGAGCAACGTCCTCGAAGTCGGCGCGTGCGCACCGGATTGCTCGACGGTGATCGAGGAGAAGATCATCAGGCTCGGCGAGTTCCTGGACAACGGAGACTTCGGCAACAACCCGGTCTCATTCGCCGACTCGACCTGTGACCCGGGCTACCAGGCGATGTTCTCGTATCCCGATGTTCGCGAGGCCACGACCGTCGCATACTCGTCGGTCGGCGCGATCGATTGGACGCTCGCGCCCTACACGGCATACGTGCGACCCGACGGAACACTCGTGTGGATCACGGACGATGTGCCGTTGCTCGGAGTTCGCGCTGGCGCGCCGCAACCGTTGGAGAACGGGGTGATCGACGACAACTGCGGCCCCTGCTTCGCCTACCGCACCGTGACCGGGTTCGCACCCGATTGGACCACCAGGATCTCCGAGACCTGCAGCTTGTGGGAATCGACGAGCTCGGGAATCACCGCCGCCGTCGGCAATCCATACTTCGCCGACGACTTCATCGACAACGGCGAAAACTTGCAGTGCGACGACCTCGCGCTTACTAGCGTCTACTGCGTCGAGCAGTAGCGTCGCGAGCAAACGCGATGCCACTGCTCGATCGAGATCAACCCCGGATTAGAGCAGCCCCGGATTGTGGTGTGCCGCTACCCCTCGGGACAGGCGAGCTGCGTTTTCAGCTCGAGGTCGGTCGTCCCGTTGGTGGTGGTTTCCTTGTCCATGTACCAGTGCCGCCACGCGGTTCCGCTGTAGCTGGTCTGGGCGTACTCATGGTCGTCGATCGTCGGGAAACCTCCGGTGTGGAAGTTCGTGTAACTACCCGTCGGCGCGCCGCATAGCTCCGTCGTGTCCGTTCGATAGCGAAGCGTGACCGTCACTGACGCGGTTCCGAGATGGCACGCGCTCGCCCACATATGCGGGGTACCGCTTTCGTCGTTCGAGGTCTGGAGGTAGTGCCGCTCTTGGTTTGCCGCGACGTTGAACTCACAGTCGACCTCGTCCCACCCTAGGAGCCAGCAGGAGTTCGCATTGCACTCGCTGTACGCCGCATCGGGTGGAAGGTCAGCGGTCAGGATACCTCCCCGGGAGACCTGTGGTGTCGCGTTGCGGAACGTGACCTTGTCCGCGACAAGCTCATGATTCGTCACGAGAAACCCAGGGACCTCCTCATCTGTCTCCGTGAGGTTCCAATACACTTCGAGGGCGCTTGCGCCGATCAGGGAAGGGTCGCGCAAGACGGTCGGGTCGCCGACGCGCCCGGTTTCGATCATGGTGACGCCAAGATCGACCGGGTCGTAGAAGAACGCGAGCTCACCACCGTACGGAGTCTCGAGAACGAAGTCCGGATACACGTCGCGTGTCGCGGCGTCGGGCTCATCGGCAGGGGCTCGTAGTGTTGCAGCTTCAGAGGCTTCGACTTCTTCCTCATCTGCAGCCTCGACAGCGTCTCCGCCATCACGGTGGTCGTCATGCGCACACGCCAACGAAACGAGCACACCTGTGAAATGAACCTTGATGACTACTCGATGCATGAACACAAATCCTCCGAGATGCAGGATACGTACGGGCACGCCAGCGGCAACCCGAATCGATGAGCTAAAGCGCCGACCGGTTTGAGTTGTCGTGTTATGCGGCATGAGCGACTTTCTGTTGCTGCGCGACGAGTTCGGCTTGAGTGGCCTCGAGGTTCATCACGGCGGCGTGGCGTCGCACGTCGAAGGTGTTCTTGCGCGTGCCGAGG